>RFGK01000076.1 GCA_003697045.1 Planctomycetota bacterium | reverse complement strand
GGCGGAGAAGCGTCGGGCCCGGCGTCTGGCCGCGGCTCTGGCAGAGCACTATCCCGACGCACACTGCGAGCTTGATTACACAAGCCCGCATGAGCTGCTTGTTGCGACGATTCTCTCGGCTCAGGCCACCGACGCGGGCGTCAACAAGGTGACCCCACGCTTGTTCAAGGCCTTTCCCACTCCTGCCGATTATGCCGCTTCGACGCCTGCGCAAATCGAGCCGTATATCAAGAGCATCGGACTGTATCGCAACAAGGCCAAGGCGATTCACGCCGCGATGAAGGAGATCTGCGAGCGCTTCGACGGGCAGGTGCCACAAACCATGGATGAGCTGCTCACACTGCGCGGCGTGGCACGCAAGACCGCAAACGTCGTGCTCGGCAATGCCTTCGGCATCAACGTTGGGTTCGTCGTCGATACCCACATTCAGCGGCTGGCGCGCCGCTTCGACCTGGTGCCGGAAGATGCAAGCGTGACCACGACCGAGCGCCGACTCATGGTGCTCATGCCGCGCCAACGCTGGTGTGAGCTCTCACACCAGTTCATCTGGCACGGTCGACGCGTGTGCACCGCGCGGGTGCGCACATGCCAGGATCATCCGATATGCAAGCGGTTCGGGCGGCGTTGTCCCGGGTAATCAGCCGCCGGCATCCTGCTCCGGGTTCTTGTCACGCAGCTCGGCGGGCGGACCGAAATCGTGCTTTTCCTTGGGGTTCATTGTGATTCTGACATACTCAAACTCCGCGGCATTCTCTTCCCCGCGGAATCGCTGAATCAAGCCCGTTGGAAACTTGATCCCGTCGAAGTCCTTGTACTCCTTGAGGACGGTTTCAAACTCAGCCGGTTCGCCGGTTTCGGGGTGAACGGTGAACGTGCGCGAGCCGAGATACAGTCCGGTCTCCTCTGAGAAAATGAGCATTTTCTCTCGGCCGGACACACCCTTGACGTGAATGCCGACTGCCTTTTGCCCCTGAAAGATCGATCGTCCGACCACAGACCAGTCTACATAGCGTTCCTTGTAGTTGGCTTCGCCCCAGAAGTCCGACGAGTCGCGCAGCTCGATGAGGCGCAGCCCCTCCATGTATCGCAGCCCAATCCCCGGCTGACGTTCCCACCCCTGCTTGCCATCAAAACCAATCTCGATGGTCTCGCCGGCCGGCTCATGGATCTTCACGTGAAACTTGTTCGGAAACTCCTGCCAGATCGTCAGTCTGGCTGCAAACTTGAACGGACGACCAACATATCGCCCGTCAATACGCCGGCTGGTGATTTCCTTCATCTTCTCACGCCCGCCGAGCGCCTCGACGTAGGCTTCAAAGACCTCCTCCGGCTCGGGCAGATTCTCCTGCGAAACCTGAGGCGGCGTCTGGGGCTGTTGAGTCGATTGATCAGGCTGCATCCGGGCCGGGTGTGCCGTTGCGATCACAAGACTCGCGACGATCGAAGCAAAGAGCATTGATCCACCTCCACTCGGGGGTTCTCTGATCCCCCATCACTCTCAGGGTATCCCTGTGGGTGCCTCATCATGAAGTTCGGCTGCCGACAGGGGACCGTCGAGTGCCGGACGTACATGACGACAAAACGCGGACGGGTCGGGCCTTTGACGACCCGACCCACGTTCCAATACGCCCGCCGCGACTCGAACGCGGAACCTCTGGCTTCGGAGGCCAGCGCTCTATCCAATTGAGCTACGGGCGCCACGGGCAGACTCTACGATGCGACCGGGATGATGGCAAACTCCCAACCAACCCATGCCCGGCTCCGAATCGATCGCCCCCTCGTGCTCGGGCTGGCCCTCACCTTCCTTGCCAGCATGGGAACGGGGTCGATCACGCTCGGGATTTTTTTCCTGACCGAATCCGCGCTTGGGTACGGGCGCACGGAAAACTATGCCTTGGCGACCGCTTTGGGGCTGATCTACATCGTTGGGGCAGCAGGTATCGGCCCGGCACTGCAGCGCATCTTCACCAAATATCTATCAACCCGCACCGTTGGGTTGATTGTGCTGGTCATCATCGGACTCACATCACCGCTGCCGGCCGTGCTTTCAGATGCCGAGGGCGCACCTCCCGCCTGGTCGATCTGGCTCGTAGTGGGCGTCTTTGCGCTGGCGACGGGGTGCTTGTGGCCGATTGTCGAGGCGTACATCTCGGGCGGACGGCGTGAGGCCAATCTGCGCTCCGCGACCGGCCTGTTCAACATCGTCTGGGCATGCTCGGTGGTGCTTGCCATGTGGCTGATCGCCCCCTACGCCGAGCAAAGGCCGATGATGGTGCTGTTCTGGGTGGGTCTGGCACACATTCTTTCGGCGGGCGTGTTGATCCCGCTTCCAGCCCACCCGCCGCGACATCTCGACGACCACCCGCATGAGGTCGATGCGCGTTATGAACCGTTGCTCAGAGTGACGCGGGTGTTGCTGCCGGTCTCCTATCTGTTCATCTCGAGTCTGGGGCCGACCATCCCGGCCGTGCTCGGCATGCTCGGCGTCGGATTGACCTGGAAAGCGCCCGCCTTTTCGACATGGCTGATTGCACGGCTCGGCGTGTTCTGCGCCATGCACGTCTGGCATGGATGGCACGGACGATGGTGGGTCCCCCTGCTCGGGGGGGGCGTACTCATAATCGGGTTTGCGATGACGGTGCTCTCGCCGCGGCTTGGCGTGCTGGGGCTGCCGGCGGTTTTTGCGGGACTGGCTGCCTTTGGATGTGGAAGCGGGCTGCTCTACGTCGCATCGCTGTACTACGGCATGGAAGTGGGTGGGTCGAACGTGCAGGACGGGGGCCGTCACGAAGCAGCGATCGGGCTGGGATATGCTGGCGGGCCGATTTGCGGGCTGCTGGCCGTCGCGCTGGTCGGGGCCGATTCACCCAACCTCGACGTGGCGATGATCTCGATTGTCAGCGTGATTGGTGCGCTGAGTGTGGTTATCGGACTTTTGAAAGCCCATCATTTCACACGCACCCGCAGCCGTCGTTCGATCGAATAACTTGGGCGTGCGTCAGGTTCTGTCGGTGGACGCGGAGTGAATTCCGGAATGGCGACGCCGGGATGATCCGATATGATGCCGATTCGGTCATCCTCCGGGTCCGGCGTTGAGTCCCTTCTCCGGGGGGACGATCTACGAACGCGTCGCATTCGTAGGAGATTCGTGCGGCGGTGATTGTGCAGTCTGAGGAAACAAGCCCAGGGAGTGAGCATGGGACGAGTGCGTTGGAGCTTCGGAAATACGTTTGCGGCGCTGGTGATGGGTTCGGTGATGGCAATATGCCCCGCCCAGGCGCAGGAACAGGCCGATGCTGCGAGCACCCTTGAATCGTGGTCGGGAAAAGTCTGGACGGCTGCCGACGGCGGCAATGAGCAGGATCTCATCGCCCAGCTCGAGGCGATTGTCGATGCCAACCCCGAGCATACCGAGTGGCTGAGGGACTCGATCGAGCAGTTCAAGACTCACATTGCCCAGCGAGAGCAAAAGAGGCTCGAAGAGATCGAGCGCGCCAACGCGGAGCTTGATGAGCACCTGGCCAAGGGTGAGGACGCCATTGAGCTGAGCGAGGCGTTGCGTGTTGCCAACGAGCTTGAGATGCTCATGCCCTCGCGTGACGAGTTTCTTGCGCAGGAGCGCATTGTGAAGCTCGTGGACATGGCCGAGCGTGCCGCACGTCGTGCGGTGGAAAATCGCGACTGGCTGGTAGCCAGCGAGTTGTATGCGCGTCTGGACCTGCTGTTTGAACACGAGGATCGCTACAAGTCACAGCGTGACGAGCTGGACCGTCGCCTGACGATGATCCGCACGTACACGCCGGAGTTGTTTGCCGAGATGCGCAACCAGCGCCGCATCGCAGCGGGAGAAGAGCCGTTGCCGGCGTACAACCCGATCGGCGACAGTTGGCAGGAAAAGTTCGCAGATGTGCGCATGCAGACGGTCCTGCAGGCGATCGGGCGCACATACAACCACGTAGACCGCGTGGGTCTCGAGCAGGTGCTCGCCAGCGGCATCGACGCGGTCAAGACGATGGCTGCCACTGCCGAGCTCGGCAGCGCATTCGAGGGGCTGTCGGATGAAAGCAGGAGAAACGCGTTTCTCGCAGCCCTTGACGAAATCCGCCAGAGCGTTGTCAACCACGACGGGAAGCTTTCACGTCGCGATATCTACGACGTGGCCGAGCGTCTGATTCGCGCCAACACCAGCACGGTCAATATTCCCACAGCGGCCCTTGCCCACGAGTTCGGCAACGGCGCGATGGCGGCGCTGGATCTGTACAGTGCGATCATCTGGCCGGACGAGTTGGCCCGGTTTGAGCGTGCCACGACGGGCGAGTTTGTGGGCGTGGGGATTTCAATCCAGCTCGACGAGGCGCAGAACATCAAGGTTGTCACGCCGCTCGAGGGCTCACCGGCGCAGCGTGCCGGCATCCGGGCCGATGATCTAATCAAGGGTGTCGATGGCAAGTCCACGCTGGGATTCAGCCTGGATCAGGCCGTCGAAGTCATCACCGGGCCTCGGGGCACGAAGGTGACACTCACCATTGAAAGGCGCAAGGAAGATGGATCGGTTGAGACGATCGACTTTCCGCTGATTCGGGACGTGATCGACCTTCCCACCGTCAAGGGCTGGGAGAAGATCGGAGCGGGAGATGCTGACTGGAACTGGTTCATTGACCCTGACAATGGAATCGGGTATGTCCGGCTGACAGGATTCAGCGAGAAGACCACAGCCGAGTTTGATCGAGCGATCCGTGCGATGCGTCGCGACGGACTCAACGGGCTCGTGCTCGACCTGCGTTTCAACCCCGGGGGCCTGCTCGATCAGGCTGTCAACATCGCCAGTCGATTTGTGAACGACGGGCTGATCGTTCGCACCGAAGACGGCAACGGACGGACTCGCGATCGTCAGGAAGCAAGGCGTGTGCCTGAGTCGGTGGATCTGTCCGACCTGCCCGTCGTTGTGCTGATCAACGAGGGTTCGGCATCGGCCTCGGAGATCGTCTCGGGTGCGATTCAGGCCCATGCTGAAGAAGGCAAGATCCGGGCGCTGGTGGTCGGCCATCGCAGCTTCGGCAAGGGAAGCGTACAGAACGTTTTCCCGATCCCCGGCGATGACCGCACGCTCATGAAGCTGACGACTCAGTATTACAAGCTGCGCACGAATCACATGATTCATCGTCGTCCCGGGGCAAGCGAATATGGCATCAACCCGGACTTGACCGTTGAGATGCTGCCCGGGCAGGAGATGGAGGCCTTGCTTCTGCGTCGTGATGCCGACGTTCTGCCGCTCGACGAGCATGGCAATGTCGTCCAGGATGCCGAGCGTCCCGACCCGAATCGGCTGATCAATGAGGGGCTCGATCTCCAGCTCGAAGCGGCGGTCGTGCTGCTGCAAAGCCAGGGCGCCCCCGAGACGATCGCGAAGATGAGTCGTATCGGAGGCTGAAGCGCTCCGATTGTCGTGCATTGTGGAAGCAGCTACGATCCGGCGAATCGTGCGGGATCGATTCATGCGCGTAAACAACCGACCCGGATATCTTTTTTGCAGGACTATGAACGCATGTCACAGGCCGCCACCGATCGAGAGAAGTCTGCCAAGCGAGCTTCCGACGCACTGCCGGATGAAACGCTGATCGGCTGGCTTCGCGACATGCTGCTGATCCGCGAGTTTGAGAACCGCACGATGCAGGCGTATCAGCAGGCGAAGATCGGAGGTTTTTGCCACGTCTACACCGGTCAGGAAGCCTGCGCCGTGGGCACGATCGCGTGTATCGAGCCTTACGATCCGATCGTCACGGCGTATCGCGACCACGGGCATGCGCTGGCCAGGGGAATGTCGCCCGAGGCATGCATGGCCGAGATGTTTGGGAAGATCACGGGCTGTGCCAAGGGCAAGGGCGGATCGATGCACATGTTCGATCGCCCGAATGAGCTGTATGGCGGGCACGGGATCGTGGGCGCCCAGACGCCACTGGGCGCGGGTCTTGCCTTTGCCTCGCGGTACTACTGGGAGGTCATGGAGCAAGGCCCGAAGAAGGTCTGCCTGTGCTATCTCGGCGATGGTGCGGTCGATCAGGGGGCATTCCACGAATCGCTCAACCTGGTCGCAGTGCATTCGATCCCGGTGATCTACATCATCGAAAACAACGGGTATTCGATGGGGACCGCGATCCATCGGCACACTGCCAATCACGCCAACCTGCATCGACGCGGCGAAACGTACGGGATCAAGTCCGTTTTCATTGATGGATTTGACGTGCGCGACGTCTACGACGCATTCAAGCCGCTGGTTGATGAGTGTCGCGACCTGCAACGGCCGGGCTTCGTCGATCTGAAGACCTACCGGTATCACGGGCACTCGATGTCAGACCCCCAGAAGTATCGCTCCAAGGAAGAGGTCGATCGCTGGAAGGCCAAGGACCCGATTGCGCGCATGGCGGCTTATCTGATGGACGAGCGCGGGTGCCTCAGCGAAGAGGAATGGGGCACGATGGAAGATGAAATCAAGGAGCGCGTCAAGGCCGCGATGGTCTTTGCAGACCAGTCGCCTGCGCCCGAAGCGGCAACCGAGCTTGCAAGCGACGTGTATGCATATCCGATCAAGAATCTCAGCCCGATCGAGACGTATCGGCACGGACTGAAGAACCCCCTGCTCTGACGGCTGCACAAGCCTGCTCGCTCAAGGACCGCTGCAAACAGGCCGGCAGGTCTGTGGGCGTCCCGGGGTCTCGTCTACACTCGAAGGCGAGGTGTCCCATGCTCGACTTGCTCTGCGCATCGCTGCTCCTGATCGGCCTTGCTCACATCGACTCCCCGGCTCCGATTCGTACCGAGATCGTGGTGGAGGCCCCCGTCTCGGAGGTGTGGGCCGCCTGGACGAGTGAACCCGGGCTGGAATCGTGGCTCGCCCCCTCGGCACTCGTCGAGCTGCGCCCCGGAGGGCGATACGCCATCAATGTCAATAACAGGATCGGAGAATCCGGCACGGTTGAGCTGCGCGTACTGGCGTTCGAGCCCAACCGCATGTTCGCGTATACGACAACGCCGCCCGACGACGAGTTTCTCAAGAGTATCTCGGACGGGGACTCTTGGGCAGTCGTCACATTCACACCGCTGGATGCGTCAAACACGCTTGTTCAGCACACCTCGCTGGGCTGGCGGGGCGGAGATGATTGGGACGACACAGAGCGATTCGTTCGACGTGCCAACCAGTATGTGCTGGAGATGCTGCGGCGTCGATTCGAAGGTCAGCACACGCCGCTCATCGTGCGCACCCGTCGAATCAGGGCGCTGTCGCGACAGATCGATGTGGCGGCACCTGCAGATGTGGCATGGGACGTGCTGACCACCCCGCGCGGGCTGGCGAGCTGGCTCGGAGACGAACCGAAGGTGGACCTGTCATTCGGCGGTTCAATCGCATATTCGTCGGGCGCAGGCTCCGAACCGATCATCGAGCGCATCCTCGCGTTTGACCCCGGGCGCGTTCTTGCAACACAGTATGACCTGCCCAAGTCGCTGGAAGGACCGCTCGGCGTGGTCGAACACACCTGGACCGTAACGAGACTGGAGCCGCTCAAATCCGGCGGCACGCGCATCACACGCACCATGCTGGGCTGGGAATCCGGGCGCCAATGGGAGAACGCATACCGCTTCTTCGAATCTCAGATGGAACAGCAGATGAGTGCGTTCGGAAGGATCCTGGGAAGCCGCAAGGATCCGGATGAACCCACCCCGGCCGAAGGAGATCAGGCAGTTCTCACCGGACGGTCGGTGCTTGAAAGACTGGGGTCGCTGGCGGGCACCTGGATCGGCACCATCGACCAACCCGGGCAGGCGACGATCTCGATTCGCAATACGTTTGAGCTTGGACCGGACGGGCTGAGCGTGGTCAGTTCCTCGTCGGTTGATTCGGGAGACGGCTACAGGCTGCACGCGAGCGGGCTGAGCTGGCTCGACGCCGGGACTGACCAGGCGCGCTTCCTCAGCATCGACGAGGCTGGCGATCTTTCGCAAGGCACCATCACGCTGCAAGGCGATGAGCTTGTGTGGGATTGGCACACAGAGACCGCCGCGGGCGAGCGCCGATACGAGGTGCGCATCGTGATCCTTTCAACGCACCGATACCGGATGACGCTTGAGGAGCTCGACGGGAAAAACGATCTGATCCTCGACGCAGAGTTTGAGCGCATTGAAGACACGAAAGACTGACCGAGTGGTTCCTATACTCTCCCCGCCTTCGCACCAGAACTGAGAGAATCATGCTCAAGAGGACGCACAACTGTGGCGAGCTGCGTGAGCAGCACGTCGGCCAGACTGTCACGCTCTGCGGCTGGGTCAATGCCTACCGCGACCACGGGGAGGGGTTGATCTTTCTCGATTTGCGTGACCGCTACGGACTGACGCAACTCGTCTTTGACACCGAAACCGGCACAAGAGAGCTGCTCGAGCTGGCCGACCGCATCCGCAATGAGGATGTCATTGCCGCTCGGGGGACGGTGCGGCTGCGCGACGGCGGCCCGAACCCCAAACTGCCCACGGGAAAGATCGAGATCGTGGTCAGCGAGTGCGAAGTGTTGTCGAAGACGGCCAAGCCACCGTTCCTGCCGTGGGACGACAAGGGGCAACTCCCGGGCGAAGAAGTCCGGCTGCGTTACCGCTATATGGACCTGCGTCGCCCGCGCATGCAGGAGATTCTCGCCAAGCGGCATCGCATCACCAAGGTGACGCGAGACTACTTCGACGAGCAGGGTTTCCTCGAGATCGAAACTCCGATGTTGTGCCGATCGACGCCGGAAGGAGCGCGGGATTTTCTGGTTCCTTCGCGTCTTCAGCCGGGGATGTGGTACGCACTGCCGCAGAGCCCGCAGCTGTTCAAGCAGATTCTGATGGTCGCCGGGTGCGACCGCTACCTGCAGATCGTGCGCTGCTTTCGCGACGAGGACCCGCGTGCGGATCGACAGGCGGAGTTCACCCAGATTGACCTGGAGATGTCATTCGTCGATCGTGAGACGGTTCTGGAAACAATGGAAGGTTTTGCGCGCAGACTCTGGAAGGAAGTCGAGGGCGTGGACCTTCCGCCCTTTGAGCGTCTGACCTATCGCGAGGCGATGGATCGTTTCGGGATCGATCGTCCGGATACGCGGTACGGGCTCGAGCTTGTCGATGTATCGGACCTTGCTGCGAAGACCGAGTTCAAGGTGTTCACCGAGGCGCTTGCCAAGCCCCGGGGCGTGGTCAAGTGCATCCGCGTGCCCGGCGGAGCCGACAAGCTCACGCGCAAGATGACCGACGGGTATTCGCAGTGGGTCGGCCAGTTTGGTGCGGGCGGGGTCCCGGTCACCAAGGTCGGAGACGGCAAACTCGAAGCCGGTATCGGCAAGTTCATTGAACCCATTACAGCCGAGCTGATCGAACGCATGGGCGCCGAGCCGGGAGACACGTTGCTGTTTGGCGCGGATACCTACAGCACGTGCACCAAAGCGCTGGGCGAGCTGCGTCAGCGCGTCGCACGCGATCTGGACCTGATTCCCCAGGGCAAGTGGAACTTCCTCTGGGTTGTCGATTTTCCCATGTTCGAGTTCGACGCTCAGAGCGATCGGTTTTATGCGCTCCACCATCCGTTTACAGCTCCGACGCCTGAGTACGTCGAACAGCTCATGGCGATCGACACCGATGACCATTCGCCGGAGAACATCGACCGTGTTGAGTCGATCGTCTCGGCGGGGTATGACATGGTCGTCAACGGCTCAGAAATCGGTGGCGGTTCGATTCGTATCCACCGCCAGGATGTGCAGAGTCAGGTCTTCAGGCTGCTCGGACTCACCCCGGAACAGGCAAAACAGAAGTTCAGCTTTCTGCTGGAAGCCTTATCGTACGGAGCCCCGCCGCACGGGGGCATCGCGTTCGGACTCGACCGGCTGGTCATGCACCTGTGCCGGACCGAGAACATCCGCGACGTGATCGCATTCCCCAAGACTCAGACCGGCGCCGACTTGATGTGCCAGGCACCGAACGAGGTGGACGCGGAACAACTGCGGGAACTGCATGTGGCGAGCACGTGGACGGGTGAGGATTGAGCCGGAGCGAGCCCACGTGTGATACACTCGGGTATGAGCCAGCTCAAGATCTTCCATGTCGACGCATTTACCTCCTCACTGTTTCGGGGGAATCCCGCGGCCGTCGTCCCGATCGAAGGATCGTGGCCGGATGAGTCGATCCTCCAGGCAATCGCAGCGGAGAACAATCTGTCCGAGACCGCGTTCTTCAAACGCGCCGGCGATGAGGCCGATTTTGAGGTCCGCTGGTTCACGCCCACCATGGAAGTTGACCTGTGCGGACACGCAACGCTCGCGACGGCGCACGTGCTGTTTCGGCACCTCGGCCTGGAAGGTGATCGTGTGCGGTTTGCCACACGTGAGTCGGGGCTCGTCAGCGTGTTCAAGGAGGGCGAACGCCTGGCGCTGGATCTGCCGGCCTATGGGCGTGAGCCGGTGGAAGTGACCACAACGCTTATTCGCGCGTTGGGACGCGAGCCGATCGAGGCGTTCCGATCGAAGCACAACTTGCTCTGTGTGTTCGAGAGCAAGAAGAGTGTGCACGACGTTGACCCGGATTTCCCGTTGCTTGCCTCAGTCGAGGATGCGGGCGTGATCGTCACCGCCCCGGGCGCGGGGCACGATTTCGTCAGCCGATTCTTTGCGCCCAATCTCGGCGTCGATGAAGACCCGGTCACCGGATCGGCGCAGTGCTCGCTCGTTCCATACTGGGCTGAAAAGCTCGGACGCAAGGAACTGACCAGCCATCAAGTGTCGAAGCGCGGCGGGCGCATGTGGTGTCGCCTCGATGGCGACCGTGTGCACGTTGCCGGCCTGGCCGTCACTTACCTCGAAGGGACGATTTATCTTCCCTAGTAAGCCGCTCGCAGCCGCAGCTCAGTCCTCGATCCTTTTGATCCACACCTCGCGAAAGGCGACCGGATCGTTGTGCCCGGCGAAACCGAAGTGGCCTTCGGTGCGGGTTCTCCCGGCAAACTTCTCAGGCTCGTACATGAAGTCCGTCGTCTCCGAGAGGTCGGCATCGAGAATCACCGTTCCGTTCAGTTCCACGGTGATGCGCGAGCCGATGACGGTCACTTCCTGGAAGTTCCACACGCCGGGCTTGCGCAGATAGCCCCGATGGGCGGGCACCTGCCCGTAGACCGATCCGTGGTACTGTCGCGGATCGAGTCGCGCAAACTTCTCAGCCGTGTTATCGAGCACCTGCAACTCGCACATGCCCACGTAGGCGGTGTCGCCGTACCCGGGATAGCGGATGGCCAGCCCGTTGTTTCCGCCGGGAGGGAGCAAAAACTCGAGCTGCACGGCAAAGTCCGCGTACACGGCTTTGGTAAAGATTGTCCCGCTCGCGTGCGGCTTGCAGCGCAAGGCACCATCCACAATCTCGTAACTGTCGAGCGGTCCTGACCAGCCGTCGAAGTTGACGCCGTTGAACACACGCTCATATCCCGGCGGCGCGATGTTGCGCTTTTCCACCCCGTGTCGCTTGAGAATGGCATTGGCTTCGTCGGGTTCGATTTCGCGGATCTTGAGGTTGCGCCATCGAATCTCACCGCCGTGGGTCTGGAGCTGGATCGGCCCATACCGCGGCACCGGCAGCGCGCGATCAAAATAGTTCTCCAGGCGTGCATGGTCAACGACCAGCGCGTCGTTGAGCCACACGCTCACCCGCTCGCCGACCATGACCACGCGCACGCTGTTCCATTGCCCGAACGGGCGGTCAGCGTGCACCAGCGGATCCTTGCCGGGTGCTCCTGGCGAGTTGTTCCAGAGCCCCCCGCTTCCCTTGTCGGCGCCGATCCCCCACTTTCCGCCCGCTTCGGTAGTATCCCAGATCTGCACCTGGGGCAGGCCGCGCAGGTAGATCCCGCTGTCCGCACCCGGCACAGTCTTGTATTCGAGCACAAGCTCGAAATCGCCGTAGTTCTTGTCCGTTGTCAGATACAGCCCGTGCCCGTCGTTGACGAGTTCGCCGCCCTCGACTTTCCAGTGCCTGTGAATGTCATCAAGGCTCTCGGCCTTCTTCTGTGCGAGCTGGTCAGGATCGAGCGCCATCCACACGCGCGGGTCTTCGGTCCCGCAGCCCCACCAGCCGGAGAGGTCTTTGCCGTTGAACAGCGCAACAAACTCACCGCCTGCCTGCACTCCGGCACTTGCGAGCGCCAGGACCGCTGCTGCAAACACTTGCCTGATCATGTGTGCTCCCATCGGGTCAGCCGGCCGTGGTGGCGCCCGCGTGCTCGTGGGCAAACTCCTTCATGAAGGCAACCAGTGCATGCGCTGCCTCGATGGGACAGGCGTTGTACATGCTTGCGCGCATGCCTCCGACCGACCGGTGTCCCTTCAGCTCGCGCAGGCCCTGGCGTGTTGCGTTCTCAACAAACAACTGGTCCAGCTCCGGCGTCGGACACTTGAACGTGATGTTCATCATGCTCCGGCTGTCCGGGAGCGCATGCGGGATGTAGAAGTCCTGCGAGTCGAGGAAGCTGTAGACGATGTTGGCCTTTTCTTCGTTGCGCTGGCGCATCGCCTCGAGTCCGCCCTCGGCGAGAATCCACTTGAGCACTTCTCCCATGAGATACACGCCGAAGGTTGGCGGCGTGTTGAAGCGCCCTTCCTTTTCGGCATGTTTGCAAAACTGCATCATCGTCGGAAGTTCGCGCACAGGCTCGGCGATCAGGTCCTTGCGCGCGATCAGAAGCGTCACGCCTGCCGGGCCCAGATTCTTCTGCGCCCCCGCATAGATCAGCCCGTAACGGGTCACGTCGATCGGCTTGCTGAAAATGTTGCTTGACGCATCACAGACAAGAAACGAACCGGCTGGGATATTCTGCGGCTCGGTCTTGAACTCGGTGCCCATGATCGTGTTGTTGCTGGTGAAGTGCACGTAGACGGGGTTGCTCGAATACTTCACATCGTCGCCGGTCGGGATGTGGTTGTAGCCGGCATCCTTGCTCGATGCGCAGATATGACACGTGCCGTAAAGCGGCACTTCCTTGATCGAATCGTTGGCCCACTTGCCGGTCTGGAAATAGTCTGCCGTTCGATCCGGAGGAAGAAAGTTGGCCGGGACGAAGTAGCACTGGCTCGTTGCCCCGCCCTGCATCCAGAACACGGCGTAGTCATCGGGAATGTCGGCCACTTCGCGACAGGCCGCCTCGGTCTCGTAGGTGATGCGGTCAAACTCCTTGCCGCGGTGGCTGATTTCCACGACGCCCATACCGCTTCCAAAAATGTCCACGAGGTCTTGTTGCGCCTTTTTCAGGACCGGCTTGGGGAGCGTGGCAGGGCCGGCCGAAAAGTTGTACACGCGATTTCCCATCGTCTGATCTCCTTGTCTCTCGGTCGGTCAGCCCGTTGCCTTGTTGACCTGATTTTCAAACTGACCCGTCTCACGATACACGCGCACAATGCGTACCACTTCTTCGCCTACCGCGAGCTGCGCCTGTTCGGTCGAGGCACCGATGTGGTGCGTTGTGATCACATTGGGGTGGCGCGCAATGGCCGGCATCCAGTCGCACTCCTTCTCTTCCGGCTGATCGCAGTACACGTCAAGCCCGACCTTCAAATCCTTGGCTTCCACCGCCTCGAGCAGCGCCTTTTCGTCCACGATCGCCCCACGGGCCGTGTTGACGAAAATAGTTCCCCGACGCATCCTCGAGAAAAACTCGGCATCGCACATTCCCCTCGTCTCGTCCGTCAGGGGCACATGAATCGTCACTGCATCGGCGCGTTCCAGCGCGGCATACAAATCCGCCCGCGTCGGACCGATCAGCTCCAGCCCGATCTCCGCAGCCCACTGAGGCGTCAAGGACGGCTCCTCGATCAACAGCCGCATCCCGAATGCCTTGGCACGACGGACCACCTGCCGACCGATTGCACCGCGACCGATCACCAGAAGCGTGCGTCCCATCAGACCGGCAGCCTTGGAGTATTCCTTCTTGTTCCAGTGCCCGGCCTTCAGCTCGGCCGTCTGCTGCGGAATGCGACGATCGCAGGCAATGAGCAAACCCATGGCCAGCTCGGCAACCGCCGCCGAGTTCATCCCCGGGCAGTTGCACACCGCTACTCCCCGTCGGGTCGCGCTTTCCACATCGATGTTGTCTGTTCCCGCGCCTGCCCGGATGATGCCTCGAAGCGTTGGAGCACCCTCCAGAACCGAGCCTGGCACCTTGGTCGAACGCACGACCAGGATCTCCGCTTCACACTTGCGCACCGCCTCGGCGAGTGTCTCGGGACCAAGATCGGCATCGAAGTGCACTGCACATCCCAGCGACTCGATTCCCCGAATGCAGTCCGTTTCCATCTTGTCGGCAATCAGCACATTCACTACGGCATCCTCCGTCACACGCCCGGGATGCAAATAGTGTATGACGCAGCCCGCGCCCACGCCTGATGCTCAGGGCCGGTCGAGACCGATTTCACCACTCCCAAAGTCGATCCCGCCAAGCCCCCCGCGCGTCCAGCGGTAGAAGCCGACATACTCGCTCGTGCCCTCGCCCGGAATTACGAGGCGCATGATCGTCGGCTCTGGCGAAGCGGGATCGCGTGGACGAAAACCCGGATTCGAATCGGCCGTTGCCGAGATTCGCACTGACCCGTCGAAAAACAGAATCGGCTGCACCGATCGTTCGTCGGCGTAAAAACGAACTTCATTCGACGCGTGCCGATCGTATGAATCGAACATGTGCGCCTTGCCGCTGGGGAATACGACCTCGCTCCACCGGCGCGAAACCAGGTATCGGTTGGGACGGCTGAACGTCCAGATGCCTTCACCGTGCTGCGAGATCGGATCGAGGGCACCACCCGCCTGATCGACCGAGTGTGTCACCGCTGCGGTCTCGTAGCTGCTCTCAAACCGGCGAAAACGCGTGTGCACAGTGAACTCAGCATCGTCGGCTTCGAGCCTGTCCAGCTGCTCGCGATCTTCCGGACACACAACCACCGGGCTCCTGGCGTCGAGCGCGCCCAGCTCATCGAGCATCACAAGGTGTGTAAACCACAGGTGGGCGTACCAGTTGCTCCCCCCACTGCTCGCGCTGATCAGCGCGCCCGGCTCCCAACGCCGCATGATGTCCACCGCCTGAAAACGCACGGCAACTGGATCGCTCGATGCAAACTGAAGATCCACATCAGCGCTTGGCAGGGGGCGTGCTCCACCCTTCCAACTGAACGCTGGAATCCTGCCCGAGAAACGCTCGGCGTACACGTTCGCAGCCACGCCGATCTGCCGCATGTTGCTCTGACACAGGGCCGTTCTGGCTACCCGCTTTGCCTTGCCCAGTGCCGGAAGAAGAATCGCGATAAGCACGGCAATGATCGCAATGACCACGAGCAACTCGATGAGCGTAAAGCCTTTGGGCCCTGGACTGTCGCCTGCACGATGGAAACCCCTTCGGCTCATACAAACAGTCTGCCCCGAACCACGTTTTGACGCAAGCCGATCGTCACAGTTGGCCCCAACACACCCGCCTAGGGCAGCCCCTGCAAGCCCAACTGTTCGAGGCGATATGTCCAAGCCTCCCGAAGTTGCCGCCCGGCCTCTGGAAGACCGTTGGCCTGCTCATAGGCATCGAGCATCTTCAGCCCGTCCCTGATCGAGCCAGCATCGTTCTCGTCCACGCGCGCGATGAGGTAACTCTCCGCGTCGGTCCAGCTCATAAGCGTGATGTCCAAGTCGCGCTCAGGCAGCGGCTGGCCAGTCGCGTCTTCGACCTCAAGCTCGGTCAATCCCGTCTCGCCCGACGACGCATCGGCCGGGACTTCTGTGTGTTCATCACCCTTTTCGGATGAGATCGTCGAGGCAAACTCACTTTCGCCCTGGTCCAGCGCAGGGCCGAGATAGACCGGGTCGCGCACCGGAGGAGCCGTGAGCGCAGCAGCGTCGTTCCTCCCGTTGATCGCGAGCATCGTCACAGCTACCACAACAGCACACGCGAGCACGATGTTGGCACTCAACGAGACAATCAATCTTCTCCGAAGCGCCAGCGAACGCCGTTCGGCACGGCGCAAACGCTCCGAATCGACGGGGGTGGGAACGTGGCGCACCGCAGCACCAACCGCGGGCGTCACCGCCGACTGAGCGCCGCCCGGCACCGGACGCGGCACTTCCGGCACACTGACCGAGAGCCGGGCCGCGACCATCTCGGCCCGCTCCTGACCGGGCAGCGGACGGATCGGGCCCAAGCCCAGGTGCTGACGATCGCGTTCAGGTTCAAAGACCGCGCCACACGATCGACACGCGTATTCATCAGGCCTGGCCGGAGCCTGGCAACTGTGGCACACACCGAGCAGATGCGCCACCCCGGGCACACGCCGGGCCAGCATCCAGAACTGCCCAGTGGTTGGACCACGCAGCACAGTCTCGAGTCCAACACGTTTGCTTTCGATCAGTTTGCGCAAAGTCTCATATGAGCAGCCGGGGCGAAACGGATGATCCACATTGCGGATATACCACGGCCCCATGCCGTTTTGTGTTGCCTGGCGCGACAGGGCGTCCAGGTGCCCGCCGCACGCACTGCACCTCTGCGAGCTCGACGATACCGAGCCGCAAAACGGACACAGCACGGCGCGGGGCATCGGCGTCGGAGGCGGATTCCGGACAGTTCGGCTCTCTTTCATTGCGTTCAGCCTAGCCACCCAAACAGGTACGCAGCCTTTCCCGCTCCGGTTGACCTCCCCGCTCACCCGGGCTTTGCTCGAACATGTCCATCAGCTCCATGCGCGTCCTCTTGCTGCCCATCCTTGTGCTCTGCGGATGCCAATCGACCCATCAGGTCCGATCGTCTCCCATGCCCGATGCCGGGGACCGTCCGCAGGACCGGATTGTTGCGATTATCGACAATCAGCCGGTGTCGACGGAAGAACTCGCCCCCGTGCTCTTCGAGCTGGCGGGGCGGGAAGCGCTGCGCGAAGTTGCGCTCGATCGCCTCCTGGCAAGGGAGCTCAATCGACGTGGCATGGTGATCTCAGAGGAACAGATCGAGCACGAACACCGGCTCTTTGAGGCTCGGCTGGCCGAGGCCGCCTCCTCCGACGCAACCGCTCCGGTCCGCGAACAGGTTTGGCGCGCCCGCGCTCTGGGCCCACAGCGACGCCAGGCCCTCTTCCGCCGGAACGCAGCATTGCGCGCCCTCATCGCCGATCGGATCACAGTCTCGGAGCCGGAGATCGATCTGGCGATGGAGCTGGCCTACGGGCCCAAGAAAATCGCCCGGCTCATCCTGCTCGAAAACGAACGGGACGCTGCCGAAGTCCGCAGCATGCTCGGCGATCGTCCCTCGGTCGAGGATGTCGCCCGCGCCGCCGAGCGCCATTCCATCGACCCGACCGCGTCCCGCAGCGGGCGTCTCCCGCCGGTCCATCTCTCTGACCCGGCGTATCCCATTGCCGTACGCCACGCTCTGGAATCACTCAATCCGGGGAGTCTCAGTCCGATTCTTCCGTTACCGGAAGGTGCCGCATTGGTGTACCTTGAAGGGGCTCAGCCCCGGATGCAGCCCCCTCCTGATGCCCGCCGGCGATTGGCCGAGGAGCTGCGCATCCAGCGCGAGCGATTGGAAATGGATCGTCTTGCCAGATCATTGGTTGCAGGCGCTCGCATCCAGCCGCTCGACCACTCGCTGGGATGGGCATGGGAGCGATGAGTCCCGAAGCAGCGACGCACGGGACCATTGGCTGAAATAAGGGCTTGCCCCCAATCTCGACCCGGGCTTGTTCCTCCGACCGAACTTGGATCAAAGCGATGCCGATTGGGTGTCTCGAACGCTGCCCAAGCCGAGCGGGCGGTCCGCAGTGAGCAAGGAGATCGCAATGAGCGCGAATAGCGAGACTACCCAAAAGAAGGGATTCGGGATTTCGGTCAAGATCATCGCACTAACCACTGCATCGCTGTTCGTGGTTGTGGCGCTGAACTATGCGGTGTTTCTGAGCGGGTATCGCAAGGATGCCAGGGATGCGTTGATGCACAAGGCGGCAGCATTTACAGCGGTTGCCGACGAGGCCAAGAATCACGCAAGCGAGGCGTTCAAGGCGGGGTCGATCAACACCGACGAGCTGTTCGAAGAACTGACGGCGATCGTTGAGAACAACGGCGATTATCATGATGCTCGTTTTTACGACGTCATTCCGGTGGTGACGGGCTGGACGGCTGCCGGCGAGGCGGCTGCACGCGAAGGAATCGAGTTCAAGGTTCCGGCGTTTGACGCTCGAAATCCTGAAAACGAACCTCCCGCAGGCTCATTCCGGGCCCAGCTGCTCCAGGATCTCAAGTCGCAGATCCAATCGGGCGGCCCGGACACAATCGGTCGCATCAACAAGGAAACCAACAGCCTGCACTACATGCGCGCCATTCGGCTTGACGAATCATGCATGCTGTGCCACGGCGACCCGGCGATCTACGACGAAGACGGGGATGGACTCGACCCACTCGGCATGCGGATGGAAGGCTGGGCCGTAGGCGACACGCACGGTGCATACGAGGTCATCATGCCGCTTTCCGCCATGGATGCCCAGGTTGCAGGGTTCTTCAAGCAGGGGATGATGGTCACGATTCCGGTATTTGTCATCGCGATCGTGGGCTTCGTGTTCCTCGTGCGGACCCTGCTGACCCGTCCTCTGCACAACGTGATCGAAATGCTCAAGGACGTCGCAACGGGTGATGGTGACCTGACCAAGCGGATGAACATCAATCGCTCGGACGAGATCGGGATGCTTGCCAAGTGGTTTGATACGTTCCTGGACAACCTGCACGCGATCATCACCGATATTGCCGGCGTGTCGCGTCAAGTCGCGGCGGCATCGACCGAGATTGCCGCTTCCAGCGAAGAAATGGCTGCCGGTCTGGGCGAGCAACAGAACCAGACGCAGCAGGCAAGCGCCGCCGTCACCGAGCTGACCCAGAGTGTTGCCGAAGTGGCTCGCCAGAGCAACGACGCGGCCAAGTCGGCCGAGGATTCGCGCGAGCGTGCCCGCCACGGAGGCGAAGTGGTCGCCAAGACGGTCGAAGAAATCGGCGCCATTGCCGGCCAGGTCGACGAGTCGGCCCGCGCCGTCTCCGAGCTCGGACGCAAGAGCGAGCAGATCGGCGGCATCATCGCGGTCATCAATGACATCGCCGACCAGACCAACCTGCTCGCGCTCAATGCAGCCATCGAGGCGGCCCGAGCTGGGGAGCACGGTCGTGGGTTCGCGGTCGTCGCGGATGAAGTCCGCAAGCTGGCCGAGCGGACCACCCAGGCGACCGAGGAAGTCTCCAACAGCATCCGTGAGATCCAGGAAGAGACTTCTATCGCGGTCGAACGCATCGAGGCCGGCTCGCAGCGCATGAGCGGCGGCGTCGAGCTCGCCCGCTCGGCAGGCGATGCCCTCAAGCAGATCGTGGACAGCTCCCAGCAGCTGCTCAACCAGGTGCAGGGGATCGCGGCAGCGTCCGAGCAGCAGGCGGCGGCTGCCGAGCAGATCGCCCGCAGCATCGACCAGGTCAATGCCGTGGCCATGGAGTCCAGCCAGGGCGCCAGCCAGGCTGCACAGGCCGCGTCCGACCTGAGCCAGCAGAGCGAGCGCATGCAATCGCTGGTCGATCGCTTCAGGCTGTGATGCTCTTGTCCCCCCGGTGATGGGATCGGGCCCCCGGCATGCCGAGCCGGGGGCCTTTTTCGTTTTCGCTCGGCTCGATCCCGTACAGTGAGACTTCGTGTCTGGTGCCCTTGCGTCACATCTGGTCGGTTCCACGGCAAAGGGTCTCAACGCCCTGGCGATCTGGCCGACGCTGTATGTCTGGGGCATCGCGTGCCTGGCGAGCGACCTGGCCGCGCTCCCACGCCCTTCCACGACCGCGGTCGTCCTGTTATGCGCGACCGCATGGAGCGTGTATCTGGTTGATCGGGCCAAGTTGCGTGATGCGTGGCGTGACCCGGGAGACGAGGCTGCCAATCCCGGGCGCACACGATGGGTCTGGTCACATCGATGGATGATGCGTTCGCTTGCGGCCCTGTGTGTCCTGCTTGCATTGGGAGCCGCGTGGACCTTGGCACCGCTTCTCGTTCTGGCGCCGCTGACGGGACAGGCTGCCGCGTGGCTCTACGCGGGAACGCCGCGGCGGGCACACCTCTCTCCTCGGCTCAAGGACGACTGGACACTCAAGAACCTCGCCGCTGCGGTTGGTATCGCCGGTTTTGCGGTTTCAGTTGTCGCAAGCGACACGATGACCCCCATGTTCGAGATGGCCGGGATGGTCGGGCCGATTCTTCTCCCCACGGTCGCTGCCGATTGTCTGCTGTGCGACATCCCCGATCGCGCGGGCGATGCGCTGAATCACACTCGGACGGTACCCGTCGTGTTCGGCGAAGCGGCCGGGCGAATCGCGGCCGCCGGATTGTCCGTGCTGGCTGGCGCACAGGTTCTTTTCCTGACAAGCCCGGTTGCACCGGGCTGGGGATGGGCGGTCATCTTCAGCGGGCTGGCTTCGGCGATACTGCCGGCAGGCTGGATTCGCACCGTCGTCGATGTGCGCATGCCCCTTCTGGCCGTTGCGATGATGATGCTGACCTGAGCGACACGGTCGACATACGCTTGTGCATGCTCAAACCCGCTCCAACGACCAAGATCGACCCCGAACTCGCCCGCGGCACGCTGGTTGCGCAATCCCCAGGCGCGGACGGCCGTCCCGGCACGATCACGCTCACCTTTCCGAACACCAACTACGAGCTCTCCCTCGTCAGCACGGCGCCCGTGGAAGAAGCGGTGGGCAAAAAAGTCGTCGGCGTCATCCGGGCCGAAGCACAACGGGTCGACCTGGTCAAGACCGGAGGCAGGTTCATCGAACCGGTGTACGGCATGCCGCGGCGCGTCCAGGGTTCGATCATCACGGCCGACAACACCGCGAACACAATCACGGTGCACGCGGGCGTCCCGGTCGTGTGCAAACTGACCGATCCTCGTCAGCGCGCTGTAGGTTTTGAGCCGGGGCAGTTGGTCTGCTGCGAGATCAAGCCGGGTGCGACTTTCACGCCGCGACGGCCGACTCGTGACGAAGCCTGAGGTGCCATCACTGCGATCATCCAACACCTGATTCCACGCCTGCCCCGGTGGCGTGTGCAACCGGGCCGTGCGCCGGGGGCAGACGCAGGTAGCGCGTCAACCAGTGGCAGCCGAGGTAAAACGGCACAGTATCCACCAGTGCCGCAACAAGCTTGAAGACATATCCGGTTGCGATAAACATCGCCAGCTGCGGCCAGATTGCCCGATCGCCGTCAATCGGCAGTCCGCGGGCGAAAAAGTGTGTGATCGTGATGACCGCGAAGGTATCGACGAACTGGCTGACCAGTGTCGAGCCGTTGTTGCGCAGCCACAGGTGTCTGCCGTTGGTCATCCTCTTCCAGAAATGAAAGAGCTGCACATCGACGAGCTGCGCAGCAAGGTATGCGATCATGGACGCCACGACCGCGCCAAACGTCAGTTGTCGGATGCGGTAGAGCGTCCAGTTGTCCTCAAAGCGCACGAACGTGCCGGAGCTGTCGACGACGGGTTCGGGGATGGGAGGCCCGATCACCTCGCGTCCAAGCGCATCAAAGCCATAGGAAACGAACTCGGGTTTGACGGGAAGCTCGGTCCCCAGCCAGAGGATCGCCAGGACCCACACGTTGAGCAGGAGGCCGACCCACACGACCGCGTTGGCACGCCTTCGGCCGAAAAGCTCGCTGATGAAGTCCGTACAGAGAAATGTCACCGGATATGGCAACACACCGACCGCAACGGCAAAGCTCACCGTGCCCCAGGTCCCCCACTGCCACCCAGCGGCCTCGCTGTGCGAGAGCAAAGGGATGAACTTGGTGATCCCCAGGATATTGAGCATGGCCAGGGTGCCGAGGAACAGCCCCGCAAAGACGAGAAAGACGCGCTCGCGTCTGCGATGGAGCGTCTGCTCATCAAGCACGGGCAGCCCCTCGTATCGGTGCTGCTGGCCGGGAAGCAAGCTCTCGAGATGGCTCATGGGGGCAGGATACGCAAAAAGTGCCCGGCGCGGATGCATTGTGCTAGCATGCTTGCATGACTGCGCTCGACCCGGCTTCAACTGAACGCCCTGCCGCATGCGATGCCGGGCTCGCCGCGCACATCGAGGCGATCCTCTTGAGCGTGGATCGACCGATTGCGGCCCGGAAGATCGTCGATGCTCTGGCGTGTGCCGGCATCAAGACCGATGAATCGGAAGTCGCCGAAAGCGTGGATCGACTCAACCAGGTCTATAGCGATACGCAGCGGTCATTTCGCATCGAATCAGTCGCCGGCGGGTATCGCGTGATGACGCGCGCCGTTCACGCGCCCGTGCTGGCGGGCCTGCGACAGGCCCGGTCGGCCGGGCGCCTGAGCCGGGCTGCTCTTGAGACGCTCGCCATTGTGGCCTACGAGCAACCGATCACACGCGCCCGTCTGGAAGCAATCCGGGGCGTGGCCTGCGGCGAGGTCTTGCGCACGTTGATCGAACGCAAGCTCATCACCGTCAAGGGTCGGGCCGAGGAGCTCGGTCGGCCCATGCTCTATGGCACGACCCGACAGTTTCTCGATGCCTTCGGGCTCAGCTCCACCCGGGATCTGCCCAGCGTCGAAGAACTCCGCAACGCCGAATGGCAGGGAGGTTCCACGTGACCAAGACGACACTCATGCGCAGCCTCTCCATCGTCGCAACCGGCATGCTCCTGACCGGGTGTGCCGGAACAAGGGTGGTCGGGAAAGTCCTGCCCGGCACGATCAGCTACGTCGGCGTGGTAGATCACTCCGACGAGCGTCTCGGCGAACCCGGTATCCCAGGCGTCAGCGTGCGCATCGAAGCACCGAACGGTTCATCGTCAAGCCCCATCGCAACTGCGACCTCCGGACCCGACGGACGCTTTTCGATGTCCATCCCTAAGGACGCATGGCCGACCGATCGCGTGGTCGTTCGGGCAATCGTCGATGGATACGCATCGGCCCGGGGCAGCGTGTACCTGCCGCGAACGAGCCAATCGTTCCTCATCCTGATGGAACGAACCGCTGCGGACTAGGGTTCGTACCGGGGTGCGTGGCATTGATACCAAAGATCGAGCAATGAGCACCGCGGGGGGTCATCACCCGACGATGCCACATCGCCATGATCGCCGGCGCTACGACCTGCTTGCCTCCGGGTTCGTTTATCTTGCCACCGCACTCTTTCTGGCCATCGGAGCCCTCAACAGCCAGAACAACCTGCTTTTTTGGGCCTTTGGACTCGCAGTCGCAGGGCTGATTGTCTCCGGCATCGTCAGCGGCGTACCGCTCATGCATCTCGAACTCGAACGCGAGCCGCCGCCGCCCGCTCATGTTGGTGAACAGATTACCCTGCGCTATCGGCTGTTCCACCGGGGCCGGCTCTGGCCGTTGTTCGGTCTGCGTATCTGCGAGATTGCGGAAAATCAAGATCAATCGGCGTTGATCTTCTCACCCGACGGGATTGCCCACATCGGACCGCACGACTGCGTCAGAGCGACGGCACCGGCGCTGCCGCGCATGCGCGGCGTTCACTCGATCTGCACCGTCTGCGTCTCGACCACGTTTCCGTTGGGTCTGGTGCGACGAAGCCTCTATTTCGATCTCCCCGCGAGAATCATCGTTCGCCCGGCCGTTGCCCCGCTGCGCAAGGAGATTGCCTCACGCATCGTGCCGGGACGCGAGGATTCAACACGATCGCTCGCGCGTGTGGGCCACGGGGGTGACTTTTTCGGCCTGCGCGACTATGCGCCGGGTGATCCGGTGCGCACCATTGCATGGAAACCCTCAGCCAGGCGTGACACACTCCTGGTCAGGCAACAAACCACACCCGCGCCCCCGCGCTTATGGCTGCGCCTTGAGCAACCACCGGCCGATATCAGCGAACAGCAGTTTGAAAACGCTGTAGCACTGCTCGCGAGCATCATCGTCCACGCCTCGCGCAAGGGGCTTGCCCCGGGCCTTGTCATTGAGTGGGCCGATGTCTCATTGCCTCCGGCGCTTTCACCGGCGCACGCTGAACGTCTGCTCGACACGCTGGCCCGCCTCGAGCGCCGAGACAAAGCGCACAAGAGCCGGGCCCGCACGCGTGCAGATCTTGTGGTCAGTTTCACCCCATCGCACGAGCCCGGGGTCATCTCTGACCTGGATCCAGCACATTGGGCAGCTGAGCACATCGTGACTGTGCTGCCGATGGCGGACCGGCCACGCCGCACGAGGGGAAGAACGTGAATCTGCCCGGTCAACAGAATCGGCTCGGATTGTTGCTCGTGCTCGCGACGATCACAACGTATTGTGTCGCCGACGGCAATCTCGTACTCTTTGCGCTCTCTGCGCCGGCTGCGGTGGCTGCATGGTTTCTGTCTGCTCCACCACTGGGCAGACCCATGCCGCGGCCTGTCATCAACCTGTTGCTCCTCGGCATCCTCGCGTACACGCTCCACCGCGTGATCCGGACGGGCTTTGACATTTCAACGGTGTGCGAGATCATCACGCTCACACTGCTTGTCAAACTGCTCGACCGTCGCTCGCAGCGTGACTTCGGCCAGGTGGTTTCCATCTGCGCGTATCTCGGCATCGGGACGATCCTGACCAGCAACTCCTTCCTCGTCGGGATCATGTTGATCGTCTGTCTGATCATCCTCGTCCTGACCACGCTGGTATACCAGACTTCCCTGGCCGTAACGACCCGCGGGGAACTTCCCCGCCGCCCACCCGCAGGCCGCCATGCCGTAAGACAACTTCGCAACCTTGCGATTTCGATGTCCATTGCGGGCATGATCGTCAGTGTGATTGTGTTTCTGCTGGTGCCCCGTCGGCTCGGCTCGGGGCTGTTCGGAACGTGGGGGAATCCCGCAGCCGGACAGGTCACGGGCTTTGCCGATGAAGTCGAGCTTGGTACGCCCGGATTCATCACCCCCTCAGCGATGCCGGTCCTGGACTTGCAGGTTTTCGGGCCAGACGGCCAGCCTCTCGGCGCACCTGAGCTTGTATATTACCTCCGCGGTGCGGTCCTGGATGTTTACGAGGATGGACGGTGGATCCGCTCGCCCGACGCCTTCGAGCGCGGGCTGCGACACCGAATCAACAGTGCCCTCGAGCCCAAGATCATCGGCCCCAGCCCGATCCACTGGACCATCGAACAACGGATCACGCTGCGCAACGTCACGCAGGCCCGCTCTCACCTGTTTGCAATCTGGCGCCCGGTTGCGATTCAGACACTTCAGCCCTCCGTGATTTACGCAGCCACCGATACCGGCACGCTGCTTCGAGAAGGTGACGGCGGCAAGTTCGAATACATCGTGCGCTCGCGCGATTTCGAGCCAAGCCGCTCCTTTGCACGCGAAGGACAGCCGGCTGCGGTCGATCCGGTCACCGCTGAGAACATGGATACGGCCCGGTTCATCGCGCTGGCCGGACAAATCCTCACCAACGCCGGGATCGATCCGGACGCGGCACGGCGTCGACCATCGCAGATCGAGCGAGCTGCCGAAGCCATTGCCCGCTCTTTCGACGTTGGATTCGAATACACACTCGAAGCCGATCTTGTCCCACCCGGGATCGACCCGACCGAGTGGTTCCTCTTTGAGCACAAGGCTGGACACTGCGAGTATTACGCATCGGCCATGGCTCTGCTCTGCCGGGCGGTCGGCATCAACGCACGTGTCATCACCGGCTATGTCGCAACCGAGTTCAACGAGGCAAGCTCGCACTACGTGGTCCGCCAGTCCAACGCACATGCGTGGGTGGAGGTGGAAACGGCGCCCAATGTCTGGAAGAGCTATGACCCCACGCCCTCTGCCGACTTCATGCGCCTGCACGAGCCTTCCCAATCGCTGCTCGCGCAGGCCCGGCGTCTGTTTGACGCGGCCGAGTTTCTGTGGATTCGCAACGTCGTCAGTTTCGGGGCCGAGCGACAGGAATCGTTGTTCCGCTCAGCATTCAACATCAACTGGAATCCCGACCGCGCCGTCGAAGACCTGGTCCGGCGCATGCGCAACAGGCAGCCTCGCCAGGTCATCCAGCTTGTTGCGATGACGGCAATTGTCAGCGCCGTCGGATTCCTGGTCGTGTTCCTCTCGTGGCGCTGCCGCCAATCGAGCGGCCGTGCGCTTCGCAGCATCCTGCGCAACTGGTGGCTTCGCATTCTGCCGAAACGTGATGCGCAGATCATCTACCGGCTGTTCTGTCGCGAACTTGCCCGCCGAGGCGTCCCCAAGCCGGCGAGCGTGCCGCTGCTGACGCACGTGGAATCCAATGCCCATCGTCTCGGACGCGAACAGGCGCTCGTCGCAGCGAGCCTGGCGCGCGTGCTTTATCGGGCCCGCTTCGACGCGCCAGACAGCGCCTCACTCGACGAGTGCATCCGGCAGTGGAACCTGTTCTCCCGTTCGGTCTGATAACCTGATTTCCCAAAGCGACTGACCGGGAAGTCTCCCCGGTTGTGCGTTCAATCCGCCGCCGGCAATCATGCAACCATCTGTTGACGCCGATGTTATCTCGCAAAGGAGCTGACGGTGGGTGCAAGCAGATCCAGAACTGCTCGGTGGCGCGAGTGTCTGTCGCAAATCCAGCAGCGTGGCGGCGGGCTCGAAATCGCGCTCGACCAGTCCGACGGCACAAACGCGCCAGCCAGCAACTCGGTCGTCTGGCGTGTACGACTCTACGCGGTCGACGACTCCGCGTTGACCATCGAAATGCCGGGCGCTCTGGGCACGAGCTTTCCCATCCGCAACAACGCCAAACTCATCGCTGTCATGGCGATCGGACAGAATCGCTGGCTTTTCCGCACGCGCGTGCTCGGACAAGCCGTCACGCATGTCGGCCGGCGTGAGTTCCCAGCGCTGCGGATTGCCTTACCCGAGGCCGTTGAGCGGTGCCCCAGACGCCGCACCTCGCGTCTGTCCACGACGAGCCTTCAGCTTCCCGGAGCACAATGCTGGATGCTGCTCGATCCTGAAAGCGCCATCCCGGCTGAGGTTGCCAATCGGGCTCGCATCAACGAGCTTCTCCGCTCGCGCACGTGCGAAAGACCTTCTCCAGAGCTGGAAGCCGTGCTTCTTCCCACGGTCGGGCCCTCGGCTTCGGCCGAACTTGCCAACATCGGAGGCGGCGGCGTGGGTCTGCGCTTCTCTCGCGAAAACTGCATCGAGCTGGACACACGCCATTACTACTGGCTCAAGCTCGACCTGTGCCCATGGGTTCCTGCACCCCTGGTCGTCACGGCCCGGCTCGCCCACGTGCACTCTGACGCCAGCCAGATCGTCCATGCGGGCTTTGCCTTTGACTTCTCGCACGATGCCGAGCATCGCCCCTTCATCATCGAGCAGATGAAACGCTGCATGCGACTGATGCAGGAAGGGC
>RFGK01000075.1 GCA_003697045.1 Planctomycetota bacterium | reverse complement strand
CCGCTGACCGATGCGGGCTGGCCGCCGATGAGGACTGTGGGAACCCCCGGGCCGGTGATGGGGTCACCGCTCATGGTCATGTCACCCACGCGTGCTGCAGGCGTACCCATCGTCAGTCTCCTGTCCGCCCGATTCTCAAGCGAGAGAACCGGGCGCCGACTCACGGCCAATCAGTGGGCATCAGGCCCTTCTGCCTCGGCTGCCGCTTCGGCCAATGCCGGGTCTTCACCCTGAATGTACGTCCGCCCGCGATAGAAGAACTTGGCAAAGAACACGTAGACGACGGTGGTGGCTGCGATGAGTCCGGCAAACGCCCAGTAATACATCGCGCCATCCAGCGGGGTGGTGCCCTCTGCATCCTTCATCGCGCCGAGCACGAAGTTGACGCCTGAAACGAAGAAGTTGCCCAGGGAGACCCCGAGGAAATAGATCCCCATGATAAAGCTCTTCATCCGTGGCGGACTCTGCGTATAGGCAAACTCCAGACACACGATTGATACCATGATCTCAGCCGACGTCAGGATGATGTACGCAAGAAACTGCCACCCGATGCTGGGCATGTACCCGAGCGCGACTACGTCGGGCCAGACCTGATCCTTCTCGGCCAGGGCCGACGGTGTCCCCTCGGCCAGGATGCGCACTTCACCGATCTTCGCGAATCGGCCTCCGTTGTTTCCGGTCACGACCAGTTTGACCTTCGTCGCTTCGACCGGTGCAAACTCAAGTCGCTGCCTTCGATTCTCGGGGGCAAGGTCGATCGTGCCCACCTGCTCCCATGACAGCACGGTCGTGCGCGTTTCGTTGCCCTGATCGTCGATCTGGACGACTTCTTCGACGGCACCCGGGCGGTGAATCCAGACTTCGGCAGCCGCTGCCATATTGGCTGGATCGGGCTCTGATTCCAATGCCTCTCGCTCGTCCTTTGACATGGCCTTGCGTCGATCGCGTTCGGCAAGGTAGGCGGCATACTCCTCGTAGCCGGGCTGACCCTCGTCGACGCGCTCGACAGGAGGCAGCGGGCCGTGCACGGCCCACGGGTTGATCTCGACCGCGTTGATCGTCCATGGGCGACGCTCGCGCAGACGGAAGACCAGCTCCGGCCGCGCTGCGTCCGGGTCGGAGAAGTCGATTTCATCAGAAGCCCAGCCCAACCCGTCGGCCGGCCCGTCGATCATCGCGGACGGCATCCAGGCCGAAACTTTCGAGTTCGAGCTTGCCTGTTCGACAAAGCCGCCGGAGATTCGCGTCTCGATCAGCGCGGAAACGGCAAAGGCCACGCCGGTGATGGCAAGCCCGATCCCGATCTTCCGCAAAGGTGTCGGGTTGAAGAACTTGCCCATGAACGGATAGACGACATAGGTGAAGACGGGAATAAGCGTGAGGATGAGCACGGGGTTGACGGCCTGGACCTGGCTTTCCAGCCACGTCACGCCGAGGAACTTGCGGTTCATGCTCTGAGCCTGCAAGACCCAAGCCGAGCCGGTCTGATCAAAAATCGCCCAGAAGACCGGGACGAAGATGAGGAACAGGGGAGCCAGACTCTTGATTGCCTGCAATCCCGCGGGGCTGAACGTTTCTTCCTTGAACTTTTTCCATCCTGCCGGCGGGACGTGGATGAACGTGTTTCGTCCGAGCCAGAACACAAATGTTGCGATTGCCATCAGCACGCCCGGCAGTCCGAACGCAGCCCAGGGCCCGACTTTGGCCAGGAGCAGCGGCGTGAGCAATGTGCTGGCTGCGGCTCCGAGATTGATCGAAAAGTAGAACCAGTTGAAAATCTGCGTCATCAGGTGCTTGTTGCCGTGCCCGAACTGATCGCCCACGTGCGCACTGACGCACGGCTTGATCCCTCCGGCACCGATTGCAATGAGAATCAACCCGGCCAAGAGGAAGGGGAACATGTCCCACATCCCGGTCGCGGGCCCGAGGTCCATCAAGGCAAGACATCCGTGCCCGACGCAATACATCAGACTGATGAACAGGATCGTCTTGTACTTGCCCCAGAGGACGTCGGAGATGATCGCTCCGATGATCGGGAAGAAGTACGCAGCTGCGGTAAACAGGTGGTAGAGCCCCTTGGCTGATTCATCGTCGAGATAGGCGGGTTGACCGGCCGAGTCGAGCAGGTGCTTGGTCATGAACACCACGAGAATGCCCTTCATGCCGTAGAAGCTGAAGCGCTCTGCCAGCTCGTTGCCGATGATGTAAGGCACTCCGGCAGGAAGGTGCGTGTCGGAGTGGTCGGGTGTTGTGCGGTACTTGTGCTTGGACATCAGCGATCCTCGATCGATGGTGAGACCGCACACGGTAGAGACTTCGGCACACTTTCACAAGCCGGGACCCCCGAACCGGCGCGAACTGGCGCACGAACGAGGCGGTTGAATCATGATCGATCCATCCGGTACCCCGGGTGGCGGCGTTGGTCCTACGCTTCTGGCATGAACAGAGCACACCAAATCCTGAGCGTGGTTGTGGCGGTCGGTCTCGTGGTCGGCGCTGGTTGCGATGAATCGAGTTCTTCGGGTTCGAACGAAGGCATCGAGCTTGCCGATCAGCCGCAGTCGATGCTGGGCAGGTCGGCCGCATCAGCGCGTGAACTGGCCGATCAGGCGCGCAATCGGGACGCCCAGGCGTCGGGCCTTGCCGACCGCTTGGCCGGGTCGGATTCGGTCGAAGTGGGGGGGCTCAAGTTCCAGATCCCCGAGGGGTGGGAGTCGGTCGCGCCGTCGAACAACATGCGTGCAGCCGAGCTGCACGTCAAGGACGCCGTTGCCGCGTTCAGCATGGCAGGCGGATCTGTTGACGCCAACATCGACCGCTGGGCGGGGCAGTTTGTCGGCGGTGCCGAGCCGAAGGTTGAGGAGCGCGAGATCAACGGCATCTCGGTCACGCTCGTCGAGCTGAGCGGGACGTATCTGGACGGTGGCATGTTCGGCCCGAAGACCGAGCGTCCTGACTACACGATGCTGGCTGCGATCATTCCCGGCGCACAGACGAGCGTGTTCATCAAGATGACCGGCCCTTCGGCGACGATCGACGACGTGTACGACCAGTGGCTCGAACTGGTTGAGAGCGTGCATCGCTGAACAGCATCGATCATGCTCCAGGGCGGCGCATCTTCGAGCTGAGACAGACTCCCGCAACGTGGGGTTTGGTTCATAGTTCGAAGTAGGCATCTACGAACGCGGCGATGTCGTCGGCGCGGGTCAGATTGACCATCTCGAGAAGATGCTTGAGGTCGCGTTGCCGCTTCTGCTCGAGTTCGTCGGCATCCACTTCGGTGTCGCGCAGCGCACGGACGAATCGGAATCGGTCTTCGATGCCGGTTGGTTCGATGACGCCGAGCTTTTCGAGCGCGATAAGACAGTATTCCACGCGGGCGCCCACTTTGGCGTGTCCCTTGCCAAACACGTCGAGCCGGATCTCGTCCACATCAAAGTCAGCGTGCATACCGGGCCCATGGTTGGTTTCGATGGCGCGGGCGACGCGTTGCATGACCTCGGGGCCGGGGTTTTGCCACTCGACGAACTCCTGCTGAATCGCCAGGTCATCCTGGGCATAAAGCAGGAGACACTCGGCAGGGCGACCGTCGCGCCCCGCACGACCGACCTCCTGAAAGTATGCCTCGACGCTTCCCGGAATCTGGGCATGGACGATGAAGCGAATGTCCGGCTTGTCGACGCCCATGCCGAAGGCGTTGGTGGCGACAAGCAGCAGCCCGTCATCAGGAGTCGAGTGTATGAACTGTTCGTAGATGTGCTTCTTGTCACGAGGCGGGAGCTTTCCGTGATACGTGACGACCTGCCGCTCGGGCATGGCTCGGCGAAGCTGATCGGCCAGACGGTCAAGGTCCTTGATCAGGGCCATGTAGACGATGCCCGTGCCCCCGAGGCGTGATGCCACGTCGCAGATTCGCTCGATCTTGTCGCGATCATCCCACACCGTCTCGGCGCGCAGCGCGAGATTCTCACGGGCAATCGGGAGGCTGAACAGGGGCATGTCCTGTTCATCCAGTCCGAGTACCCGCCTGATGTCCTCGCGCACGCTGCGCGTTGCCGTTGCAGTCAGGGCAATCGTCGTCGGCGAGCCGAGCTGTGAGCGAAACTGGCCGACCTGGGCATAGGCGGGGCGAAGGTCGTGTCCCCACTTGCTGATGCAGTGTGCCTCGTCGACTGCGAGCAGATTCACTCCCCCGGGTACGCGGGCCAGCGCTTCGCGAAACTCTGGCACACCCATGCGCTCGGGGGTTGCGTAGATCAGCTCATACGAGCCTGAGGCCAGTTGCTGATAGCGGCGTGTGCGCTGTGCCTTGTTCAAAGTCGAGTTGACATACTCGGCCCGAATCTCTCTGCGCTTGAGCGCTGCGACCTGATCCTCCATCAACGCGATGAGCGGACTGAAGACGAGCGTGACGCCGGGTGGACTTTGTCGTTCGGCATGGACCAGCGCGGGGAGCTGATAACACAGGCTTTTTCCGGAGCCGGTCGGCATGACAACCAGCGCATCGCCCCCTTCGAGCACACGGGAGACGACCTGTTCCTGCACGGGCCGAAGCGCCTCGAAGCCGAAGCGCGATTTGAGGATTTCGGTCATGTTTGACACGCCGGAGGGTAGGTCAGGCTGCGGCTTTTTCGCCATCGGCCTGTTTCGAGGCGAGATGAGTCTGTCCGGCTTTCAGTCTTCGGGTCTTTCCCCGTCGGGTGCCATTTTGACCAGCCGGGGCTGGAACTGTGCGATCGGCTCGACCAGGTCATGCTGGCAGGCCATAACGCGGCGAATGTCCTTGTAGACGGCGGGTGCTTCGTCGATGCCGGCGGAGAGCACGGTGACGCGGTGCTTGCGCAGGATGCTCTGCACATGAGCCCAGCGGAGGGTCTTTCGCGCTGCTCCTCGACTCATGACGCGTCCTGCTCCGTGACTTGCCGAATCGATGGAGCCTTTGCCCCCCTTGCCGCGCACGACAAAGCACGGATCGACCATGGACCCGGGAATGACGCCGAGTGTTCCCTTGCCGGCGGGTGTGGCGCCTTTGCGATGGACGATGTATTCGTGCTCGCCCTGACCGAAGTCGTGCCGCTCTTTCCAGGCAAAGTTATGGTGATTCTCAACTTCGGCGAGCACCTGTGCTCCGAGATGGCGCTGGATGTGGCGGTGGATACATGCGTGGTTGGCCGAGGCATACTTTCCCATGAGATTCATCGCCTGCCAATACTCCTGGCCGGCCTGTGAATCGTGTCCAAGCCACGCGAGGCGGCGCATCGACCTGGGCAGTTCCGGGTGCGATTCCATCGCGATGCGTGAGTAGTGGTCGCATACGGCAGCGCCCGTGCCGCGACTTCCGGAGTGGCTCAGCAAGGCAAGGTACACGCCCGGCTCAAGTCCGAGGGCGATGTCCGTGGTGTCCGGCTCGATCGTCAGCGTGCCAAACTCGACAAAGTGATTGCCCGAGCCTGAGCTGCCGAGCTGTGCCCATGCCTTGTCCTTGAGCCTTTGCGTGATCGGCGAGACCGACCAGTCTTCATCGAGCACGGGATGCTCACGCCGTTTGCGAAAGCTCGACCCGATGCCAAAGGCCGTTTCCTTCTCAATGGCCCGCGTCAAGCGGTCGCGGCCGGCTTCACTTTCAAGCATGTCCGGCGGCAGATCAAGCACGCTGAGCTTGACGCGGCAGGCGATATCAACGCCGACGGCATAAGGGATCACGGCGTTGCGGACAGCCAGCACGCCACCGATGGGAAGCCCGTAGCCGACGTGCGCGTCCGGCATCATCGCGGCAGCGACGGAAACGGGCAGCCTGCGCGCCTGTTCCATCTGTTCGAGCGACTGCTGGTCAAAGTCTTCACCGACACGGCCCCAGACGCTGAGCGGTGCCTTCTTGTCAAAGACTGCCGTCGGTTGATGCCCTGCCAGTTCTGATGCGACTTGTCCAAGCAGGGGATCGTCGAGAAATCGCTGCGGCTCGGATACCAGTGCAGGCACGATCTGGCGAACCTGTTGGCGCGACAGTTGGCCCTGGCCGATGGCCTTGAGCATCAGCTTCATTGCCGGCCCATGCGGCATCCCAAGATTGTGCAGCTCCCGCGCTTTCATGGTTCAGTGCCCGATCGGCCTCATCGCCGATGGTCGTACTCGATCGATCCTGCGACGATGACCTGCTCGATCCAGCGATCGTCCCATGCGTAGAGCAGGGCTCCCAGTGGGTCGGGGTGTTCGTGCAGAGGGATCGTGGGGCGGATGATGACCAGGTCGGCCTCGCAGCCGGGCGCGAGCCTGCCGGATTTGGCCCAGCCGAGCGCTTCGGCGTTTCCAAGGGTGATCTGTCGAAATGCCTGCGCGGGTGTGGGCGCGATATCACCGCGTGCGCGCGCCGTTTCAATCATCGCGCGCGCGACGCGCACCATGGAGCGATCGGGCCCGCCTGCCACGTCGCTTCCCAGAGCCAGCCGCACGCCGGCGCTGCTCAACCCGGCACGATCCATCGCACCTGCTTCAAGGAACCGATTGGCGGTCGGACAGTGAGCGACGACCGACATGCGCCGGGCGAGCAGGGCACGCTCTGCCTCACTGAGCCAGATGCCATGCCCCAGCACCGAGCGGGGGGTCAACAGGCCGAACTGGTCGTATACCTCGGTGTAGGGCTGCTCATCAAACATCTCACGAATCAGCTCGAGCTCTGCTCTGGTCTCGGCAAGGTGTGTCTGAATCGGCCAGTTCTTCGCGCAGGCCAGCGCCCCAGCCTTGGCAAGCAGGTCAGGCGTGCACGAGACGGCAAACCGCGGGGTGACCGCCGGCTGAACTCGACCCATCGGCTCGAACGACGCCAGCGCCTCAATCTGGCGGTCAGCGTCTCGGCACAGGTCCGCGGGCGCGTGACGATCCATCAGCGCCGGACCGAACCATGCGCGCACGCCACGCGCAGCAATAGACGCAAACGCCTCACGCACGCTCTCCGAGTGCACGCTGCCGTAGGCTGCAAAGCCGGTCGTTCCGAATGAGATCAGCGAGGCCGTCGCTCGCTCGGCCATGTCCGAAGCAAAGGCCGGATCCTCCCATCGCGCTTCGGCTGGAAAAATCACCTGCTCGAGCCAATCCAGCAGTTCCAGCCCGGCAACGCCGATCGAATCGAACTGCGGGAGGTGCACGTGGGCATCGAGAAATCCTGGAAAGATGCAATGATCGTCATCTCCCAGGTCCGGCTTGGCAGGGGCGGGCCCTTTGCCGACCTGTGTGATTGTTCCCCCTTCCAGTCGCACCCACCCCCACTCAAGATGATCGGAGGCACGCTCTGGATGAAACACCTGGCCAGCGATGAGCACGGCTTATCCTCCGAGGCCGACGTCCTTGTCATCTTCATCATTCGGCCATGGCTTGTCCATCCACATCTCGAAGGCGCGAATCTGCGCGGCTGTGGGCTCCTTGACCATGCGCACAGCCCACGTGGAGTTGGGTTTCGACCCTGCCTTGAGACGGATATGCACGAGCTCGTCGCGGCGAAAAAGCGCCAGCTCAGCATCCTGCCCCGGCTGAAGTGATCGTTCGATTTGCTCAAACGTGCCGCCCTCGACGCGCGAGCCATTGATCGCGACGATCTCATCATCGGCAATGACGCCTGCGTCAAATGCGGGCCCGTCTTCGAGCACGGCCCGCACGCGTGCGCCGATGTTGCCGCTGGCGACTTTCAGCCCCAGGTATGCGCGTTCGGCTTCGGGGGTGCGGCCGAGTTCGTCGTCCCACGCGCCCTTGATCGGTTTTTGATAAAGCTCCAGGCCGACGTGGGCGAGCGCATCTTCAAGCGGCAGCGGGCCGGCTCGGCGCACGCACGTCTCGAAGATGGGATCGAGATCGGTCCCTGCGACGGCAGAGGCGATTGTCACCACATCCTCGGGCGTGTATCCATCGCTGCCATGCGGAAACTGCTCGAACATCAGTCTCATCACATCGTCGAGGCTGCGCTCGTTGCCGGTCAGTCGGCGGATTTCCATGTCGATCACCAGGCTTGCCAGTGCTCCCTTGCCGTAGAAGCTCACGGTCGTATTGTCACGATCCGGTCCCGACTTGTTGAACTTGATCCACGCATCGAAGCTCGATTCTTCGAGACTCTGCACTTCTCTGCCCGGTCGGGAGCGAAGAGCGTCGATGGTTCTGCCGAGCCGCTTCATGTATTCATCAAGATCGATCAGTCCGACGCGCGCCAGCGTCAGGTCGTCGTAGTAGCTGGTCGTGCCCTCGGCCATCCACAGCGATCGCGTGTAGTTCTCGTGTGCATAGTCATACGGACTGATGCCGGCCGGACGAAACCGCTTGACATTCCATGTGTGGAAGAACTCGTGACTGACCAATCCGAGAAAACCGCGATAGCTGTCGGGCGAATCGAAAGTGCTCGGGCGGGTCTGCATGATCGTGGAGTTGTAGTGCTCGGTTCCGCCGCCGATGCCGGGCTGCACGTGGAGTTGAAAGACGTATCGCACGTAGGGGAGTGAGCCGAAGATGGCGCCCTGCTCTCGCACGATGTCTGCAAAGTCGCGTCGCAGTCGTTCGGGGTCCCAGTTGCCCCGCCCCCAGATTGCGATCTCGTGGGGGATTCCGTCAACCTGAAACTCGAGCAGATCGTGCATACCCACTTCGAGCGGAGAATCGACCAGTATGTCATAATCGCGCGCAAAAAAGGTGCGATCGTCGAGCGCTTCGAGCCCGGTCGAGACGCGCCAGCCCTGTGGCGCTTCGATGCGAATGTGAACCGGGTCAGCTCGACGCGGCGCGTACAACATGCACACAGAGGATGCGTCGAGAAAGGCGTGCGTCGCGTCGACGTGTCGCGTGCGCAGGTTGAGCTCGTTGGCGTAGATTTCATATTCGATGCGCAGGTCTACCGGCGATTGGGCCGTACCATCGGCCTGGATGGTCCAGGTCGCCTTGTCTGACTTGCGAAATGGCAGCGCCGTGCCGTGCGCGTCAAACGCAGCAAATGTGCGCACTTCGCTGGCCGGATCAAGGATGACATATCGCCCGGGGCGCCATGCGGGCATTGACACCGCAGCTTCAGTGCTGGTGAGCTGCGGGATCTCCATCACAACGCGCAGCGTCTGAGTCTGCGGCCGATTCAGCAGCAAGGTGAACACAACGCCCGGGTCGTCACCCGCGTGCGCACGCGGGGAAGGTTGAAGCACGAGCCATGCCGAAATCAGGAAAAGTGCGAGTCGAGTCATGTGCCCAGTGTACGCGATTCGTGATTGAGGACGATGATGTGGGCCGCTTTTCGATACTCCTCGGCATATCGGGCAAAGGTAGGCTCGGCGATCGAATCGAAATGCTCGCGGGCCACGTCGATGCCCCAGCCTCGTGCGCCGTGTGTTTCGAGCTGCTCCCATCGCTGCCATCGGGTTTCAGGGGGAGCATCGACCAGGACCGCCAGATCGAGCATCTCCCGGATCGGTTTGCACAAGGCGAAAATCCCCTCGCAGACGATCAGCGGGCCGGGCGTGACCGTGCGCGACCCGATCCTGCGGTGCTGGTGAAAGCTCCAGATGGGGATCTCTGCGGGCCGACCCTCGCGAAGCTCGCGCAGGTGACGGGCCAGTGTGTCCAGGTCTGCGTGCGCTGGCTCGTCGCGCTGGCTCGGCGGGGTCTGCTCATAGTCGGGCAGGTAGTCGTCCGTGCTGATCAGGGTTCCCCCCAGGCGTCGGGCCAGGCTGGTCTTGCCCGCACCGACCGGCCCTGAAATGCCGATGACGCATCGATCAGACCGGCAGGCAGCGACGATCTCCGCGATGACCGTGGGGGCCTGCTCCCACGTGACCTGCCGCTGTTGAGGCTTTTCGCACACGCTCGAACCATACGCAGTCCGGTTTCGATACCATGCTCGACTCAGGAGGATCTCGCGTGGATATCACACGCTTTCAGGGTCTGGTCGGAGTTGCGGTCCTGCTCGCACTTGCGTGGTTGATGAGTGAAAACCGCCGGTGTTTCCCGTGGCGGCTTGTCCTGGGCGGGTTCGTGCTTCAGCTGGTGCTGGCGTTGCTTTTCCTCAAGGTGCCCGGCCCGGCCGATGCACTCGGGTGGTTCTCTCAGTTCGTCGCCGGGGTGATTGCGCGAGCCGATGCGGGCATTGCGTTCGTTTTCAGCTCGGAGATACTCGCGCCGGATGCTCCCTGGGGGTTCATCTTTGCCATTCGCGTGCTTCCGGTCATCATCTTCTTTGCGTCGATGATGGCAGTGCTTTATCACCTCGGCATCATG
>RFGK01000074.1 GCA_003697045.1 Planctomycetota bacterium | reverse complement strand
TCGGCGAGCGTCGCTTCATCGCCTTGAAGCACGCTCGCGACACTGACCTGCTGGGCAGGCGTAGACAGAAGCGTTGAATGAGCAGCATCGTGCAGCTCGACCGATGCCGATGGAATGGTGTATTGACCATCGAGAAAAGGCTCAAGCATCCACGTCCACGTTGTGTGAACCGAGCCGTCGGCTTCAAGCCGGGGCGAAGAAGCAGTGTGGGAGATGACGGTCCATCCGGCCGCTTCAGGCTCGAACGCCAGCTCGCCCGCTGCGACACCTGCGCTTCGGGAAAGCGTCAGGCGGACTTCAAGCCGATCGACGGTCGTCAGCTCCGCAGCAGAGAGGGACAATACGAGCGAGCCAAGGTCGGACTCGGACCGCACAGTGGTGGGGTATCCGGACGGTGGGGGTTGATTCTCACGATGAGTGCATGCCGTCAGCACAGCCGGCAAGACCACGCACGTGATGGCAATCGCACGTCTCATCGTCTTCGTTCCCGCGCTTTGAAATACCGGAGCAGATCGACGCCAAAAGGACGCCCGGTGGAGACGTCGACAAGATCAGTACGAGCCGATCGAAAGAGCTGTTCAACGGTTGCCCGGCGTTGCGCAGCAGCCTGCTCGAATCGGCGTCGAAGCCTGGCCGACGAAGTATCCACGACCAGCGGGCGTGCGGACTCGGGATCGACCAGCTTGACAAGCCCGACCGGCGGAAGTCGGTGTTCGCGGGGGTCGGAGATGCGTACGCCGATGAGTTCATGTCTGTGCGATGCCATGCGAAGGGCACGCTGGATGGCGCGGTCGTCGTCTTCGGGAAAGAGGAAATCGGAAACAAGAAACACGATCGCGTGCCGACGCACGACCGTGCGGATGAGCTCAAGCGCCTCGGCCAGGCCACTGCCCCCGCCTCCGGGCGATGTGTTGAGACACTCGCGAATGACCCTGAGCAGGTGTGTGCGACCCTTGCGCGGGGGGAGAAGCAGATCAACCTGATTTGCAAACGTGATCAGCCCGACACGGTCGTTGTTGCGACTTGCCACCATGGCAAGAACGGCTGCGATTTCAGCCGCGAGGCGCGACTTGGTGCGCCCGATCGTGCCGAACGCCGACGATGCGCTCGTGTCGATGCACAGGAGCACCGTCAGTTGGCGTTCTTCGATGAACCGCTTGACAAAAGGCCTTCCCGCCCGGGCAGTGACATTCCAGTCGATCGACCGAACGTCGTCACCCGGCTCATATTCTCGTACCTCGGCGAACTCGACGCCCTGGCCCTTGAACGCAGCGTGATATTCCCCGGAAAACAGATCATCGACCCGACGCTTGGCGTGGATCTCCAGCCGCTTGACTTCACGGATGAGTTCTTCGGGCAGCACGCGCAGCCTCCGGGTCAGGGAATCGGCACGTGGTCGAAGATTCTCCGGACGATGTGGGCAGAGTCGATGTCCTCGGCCTCTGCCTCATAGCTGACAAGCACGCGGTGACGTAACACGTCAAGCCCGATGCTCTTGACATCCGAAGGTGTCACAAATGCTCGCCCGTTGAGAAAGGCATGCGCACGCGACGCCATGGTCAGCGCGATCGATGCCCGCGGCGAGGCTCCGAACTCAATGAGCCGGGCCAGCTGGTCGTCAATCTCGCGCGGGTTCCGCGTGGCATGCACCAGATCGACAATGTACCGCTTGATCTTGTCATCGACGAAGATCCGATCAACGAGCGAACGCGCAGCACGCAGCTCGTCCAGCGTCATCACCGGCTCGATTGCAGTCGTGGGCCGACTGGCCGCCATGCGGTTGACGATTTCGAGCTCCTCTTCGCGGTCTGGATAGCCAACGATGACCTTGAGCATGAACCGATCAACCTGAGCTTCCGGAAGCGGGTAGGTGCCTTCCTGTTCGATCGGATTCTGAGTTGCAAGCACGAGGAACGGATCGTCGAGCGTGTGGGTGGTCTCCCCGATCGTCACCTGGCGTTCCTGCATCGCCTGGAGCAAGGCACTTTGCACTTTGGCCGGGGCGCGGTTGACCTCGTCGGCCAGCACGATGTTCGCAAAGACGGGCCCGCGGCGCGTCGTAAACTCTCCCGTATCGGGTCGATAAATGAGCGTCCCGATCAAATCCGCGGGCAGCAGGTCCGGCGTGAACTGGATTCGAGAAAACGAACCCTGAATGGCGCCGGCAAGGGTGGACACGCACAGCGTTTTCGCCAGCCCGGGGACGCCTTCGAGCAGCACGTGCCCATTGCACAGAAGCCCGATCAGCAAACGCTCGATCATGGTCTTCTGTCCGACGACGATGCTTGTCACAGCATCGCTCAGCCGGGCCAGCGCTTCGGCGTGGGCTTGGATGTCTTGCTCGATGTCTCGATGTTCCGACGTCATTCCGGTCTCCAGAATCGGGGGCCCGGTTCGCAGGGATGCACGCCGGGCTCGTCTCCGTCATTGGAGAACGATTGAATCGGAAAGCCGGGCGGCGCCGTGGCTCAGCCTTCCTTTTCCGCCGGAGGCTGGGGGGGCTGCGGACGCTGGAGCTTGATCTCCCCGTTCTGCTCCTCGTACTGCCGGATGAGTTGGCCCAGGCTCATCGCCAGGCGCTTGGCGCCTGCCCAGTTCATGATGACTCGGCTGCCGACGCTGAAGAGCACTGTCGGCTGCTGGTTGGGCGCCTGCATCGGAATGTTGAGCCCGAAGTCAAGCACAACTTCATCGAGCGTCGTCGATGTACGGATAGTGTTCGCATAGGAGCTGTGCATCTTCGATTCGTCGATGCGGAGCTGGATTTGTTGTCCCTGATTCTCAGCCATGGTGAAGTCCAACCTTTCCTGCTGGTGTGATGTTTCCAGACCGGGCCAGTTGCCCACGGGGCGCAGGCCGGGAGACAACCTTAGCAGCGTCAGAGGGATTCGGACACTCCGCAAGGCGGGCTTTCGCGTCGTGCCTGCTCACTCCACGGGAGGGTCGGGCCCGGCGGATAAACTCTCCGGACCGCAGGAGGGTAACTGATGGGCCTGACACTCGTCGAAAAGATCGCGACCCGGTACACAGAGGGGCTCAAGCCCGGAGAGCAGGCGCGGCAGGGCATGATCGTCCGCATCCGGCCTCGCCACGTGATGACGCACGACAACACCGGCGCCGTCATTCCCAAGTTCGAGTCGATCTTCGAGGGAACCGGGATCACACCCAGGGTTGCTGATCCGCCCCAACCGGTCTTTGCGATTGACCACGATATTCAGAATCACTCGCCGGAGAATCTTGCCAAGTATGCCAGGATCGCCGCGTTCGCGGAAAGACACAGCATCGACTATTACCCGCCCGGCACCGGAATCAGCCATCAGGTCATGGTCGAGCAGGGGTATGCCATCCCCGGTGCGCTGATTGTGGGTTCAGACTCGCACTCGAATCTGTACGGCGGAGTCTCTGCGCTGGGTACCCCGATCGTGCGCACAGACGCAGCGTGCCTCTGGGCAACCGGCACAACCTGGTGGCAGGTGCCTCTGGTTGCGCGTTGTCGACTCACAGGCCGGCTGCGCGAGGGCGTCGTTGGAAAGGACGTCATCATTGCCCTGTGCGGGCTTTTCAACAACGACGAGGTGCTCAATCACGCGGTGGAGTTCGTCGGCGACGGCATCGAGCATCTGAGCATGGATCAGCGCCTGTCGATTGCCAACATGACCACTGAGTGGGGCGCCCTTGCCGGCGTGTTCCCATTCGACCATGTGCTGCACTCGTACCTGCTTGCACGCGCCGACTACCTGACCAGTGCGCGCCGGCCGGGCGAACGCCGGGCGCCGTCGCGCGGCTCGTACACGCGCCAAGATGTCGAACGCTGGTGGAATGAAAGGCTGGTCGCCGATGATGACGCAAACTATGCCGTCGAGTTGGAGCTGGACTTGTCCACCGTCGTGCCGCATGTGTCGGGGCCAAACCACGTCAAGACGATGGTGAGCGTGCCCGAAATGGAGACACGGCGAGTCAAGATCGACAAGGCCTATCTGGTCAGTTGTGTCAACGCACGCCTGGAGGACATCGAATCGGCAGCCGAGGTTTTGAAAGATCGGCACGTCGCCGAAGGTGTCGAGATGTATGTCGGCGCTGCGTCGGAAGAAGTGCAGCGTCAGGCCGAGGCATCGGGCGCCTGGGATGCGCTCGTCTCGGCCGGCGCGATCACGCTTCCGCCGGGCTGTGGGCCTTGCATCGGGCTGGGCAGGGGACTTGTTGAAGACGGTGAAGTGGCGATCAGCGCGACCAACCGCAACTTCAAGGGGCGGATGGGAAGCCGCAACGCCGAGGTGTATCTTGCCTCGCCCGCCGTCGTGGCGGCATCGGCAGCAGCGGGGTACATCTGCGCGCCCGAACGCTATGAGTCGCTCGTGCCGAGCGGAAGTGCAAGAAGGCTCCCCAGGCCGGGCACAGGGAAAAAGGCGCAGATCGTCCCGGGCTTTCCCGAAAGGCTCACCGGGCGGGCGCTGCTTCTCCCGGTGGACAACATGAACACCGACGGCATCTACGCCGGCAAGTGGACGTACAAGGACGACATGACGCCGGAGGAGATGGCGAAGGTTGTCTTTGAAAACTATGACCCCAACTTTGCGCACGTCGCACGCCCGGGGGACATCATCGTCTCCGGGTCGAACTTCGGCACTGGTTCGAGCCGAGAGCAGGCAGCAACGGCGCTCAAGTATCGCGGGATCGCGTGTGTGATCGCAGCAAGTTTCAGCGAAACGTACAAGCGAAACGCCTTCAACAACGGATACCTGTGTATTGAATGCGCCGAGCTGTATGAGTATTTGAAAGCGGCACTCGTGAGCGAGGGAAGCGCCGCGACCATCGTCGGCCCAGTGGTTGATGTGTCATTTGAATCAGGGTGCATCACTGTTGATGGCCAATCGTTTTCCTTTGACGCTCCGAGTGAGGTGGCCCAGGAACTCGTCGTTTCCGGCGGGGCTGAGGCAGCAGCACGCACTCAGCTTTCGACGCATCTGTAAAAGCGATCGGTCGTTGCTTGTGTCTGCACGCGGTTTGGATCGAGCAGACATGAGATCACGAGTGGACAGGCTTCCCCAGGGAATCCATTTCCCCTCGATTACGTGGGAAGCGCCCGCGGTTTTCACTGTGGTTTTGTGTGTTGAGGTCGTCCACTCTGCACAAACAGTCATCAATGTAAACATGATGGGCGCAAACTGTCGATGAGTTTTGTATACTGGCATTGTGGCCGCTGGCGGGAGTTCGCATTTTTCGATCTCCGTTGATTGCCACCACTGGGGAAAGGGCCGCATGCACGCAGGCTCGTCATCAAATTTGGACTCGGCCGAAGTGATGAGGTTGCAGGCTCTCGCGTGGGCGACAGAGCTGTCACCCGGGGTTGGTGCGTTTGTCTTGAACGCCCAGGGTCATGTGGAGTATGCGACCGATGCAGCGAG
>RFGK01000015.1 GCA_003697045.1 Planctomycetota bacterium | reverse complement strand
TCATCCATGAACGGATCGAACTCTCTGGTTCGAAAGACCATCTGAACCACAGGCCCACGCTTGCCGCGGACCTGCTGCCTTTGCCCAATGAGCAGCCGGGCCCGCGTGAACTTCTGCTCGGCAAGATCAAACTCGATGATCGAATCGCGCTTGGTGCTGGTCAGATAGAGCGTGGAGCCATCAGAGCAGATCTCGTGCGTCTGGGTCAGATTCGGGCAGGGAAACGACCGCAGCTTGTTGAACTTCTGGTCAAAGACAAACAGCTCGTCATGGGCAGCGATGTAGATCTCGCCGTTGTGAAAGGCAATCCCGCGCAGCCCGCGCATGCCCCCTCGTCCCTCAAAGTCGATCGTCCCGTCATCCCACGAAAGGACCTTTTCAGCATCCCCGGATTCGAGATCGATCAGCCACGCGCCGCCATGAAACTGGCCCATGTGCGTCGAACGGATGACCTCGGTCATGAGAACGGTGGGCAAAGGCATGGGCAGAAGACTAGGACACCACGACGCAGCCCGTCAGAACTTCGGGGGCCGACCATCGCACCCCTCTGCTGCGCCATGAGCCTGTCAATCCAATCATCCGATCCGCTCCTGTCCGCCCATGTAGGCGCGCAGCACCGGCGGCACCGTCACCGTTCCGTCCTCGTTCTGATACATTTCCAGAATCGGGATCAGGATGCGCGGACTGGCTGCCACGGTGTTGTTGAGTGAATGACACACTGTGGTCGGGCCCTTGCCGGCTTCGCCGCCCGGTCGATAGCGCATGTTCAATCGACGGCACTGAAAGTCGTACAACCGACTGGCCGAGTGTGTCTCGCCGAACGCACCTTGCGGGCGCCCCGCTTGGTCCTCTTCCCCGCGGCCCGGCATCCAGCACTCGATATCCACCATGTCCGCGTTCTTGATACCCAGGTCCCCCGTACAGCACTGCAACAGACGGTACGGCAGCCCCAAGCTCTGCAAAAATCGCTCGACGTAGTCGATCATCTCCTTGTGCCAGCGCCGACTCTCACTTTCGTCGGCCCGGCAAATCACGACTTGCTCGACCTTGTCGAACTGGTGAACCCGGTAGAAGCCGGCGGTGTCCTTGCCCGCAGCTCCCGCTTCACGGCGAAAACACGTTGAGACAGTCACATACTTCTTCGGCAGCTCGGCCTCGTCGAGAATCTCGCCCATGTGAATGCCCATGAGGCCCACCTCGCCCGTGCCGGTCAGATACAGGTCCTGCCCACGGGCCGACCCTTCCGCCGAGTCATCCTCGTCAGCTTCGATCTGCCAGCGACGAGTCTCGTCGACCAGGTAGCTCTGCGCTCGTCCAGCGGGGAAGAACCCGGTGCCGACCATGGCCTCTTCGCGGACCAGCACCGGCACACTCATGGGCGTAAACCCGTTCTCCTGCACCATGAAGTCGAAGGCGTATCTGAGGATGGCCTGGTGCAGCTTCATGCCGTCGCCGGCGAGGATGTAGCTGCGTGACCCGGACAATCGCACGCCGCGTGGGAAGTCCACCAGCCCGAGCTTCTCACACAGTTCCAGGTGCGTGCGCGGTAAGAACCCCCGGTTGGCTGCAAAGGGCATGTCGAGGTCCCATCCCTTGGGCGCCCAGCGTTTGATCTCCACGTTGTCGGCACCACTTGTGCCCACCGGCACATCATCGTCCGGCGGCATGGGCACACTGAGCAGCAGGTCCGACAGCTCCGGTTCGATGGCGGCCATTTGCTCGTCGAGAGTCTGAATCTCTGCCTTGAGCTTTGCCGGCGCTGCCTTGATCTGGGCCAACTCCTGCTCGATCGATGCCTTTTCTTCACCCGCGGCCTTCTTCAAGGCCCCCATCAACTGCCCGATCCTGGGGCCGGTCTCCTTTGCAAGCCGCTTTTGCTCGGCCCGCAGAGTCTCCTGCCTGAGCAGGAGCGCTCGCCGCTGTTCGTCGAGTTCGAGCAGCCGATCGATATCGACATCCACGCCCTTGCGAGCGGCGCCAAGCTTGTATCGGTCCGGGTTCTCACGCAGTGCCTTGAGGTCGATCATGGGACAAGAGTGTAGATTCAACGGACTGCCCGGGGCTTGGTCGGCAGCCATCGGCCCGGACGACACAAAGCCACTATCCTTGTATTGAGACGCAGAGGAAGATGCATGGCGATGTTGCAGTTGAAAGCGAACACGGGGCGGGGCCAACCCATCCGACTGGATGACGACCCGATTACGATCGGGCGACACCCGGACAATCGCTTGCGCATCAAGGACGAGATGGCAAGTCGGCACCATTGCATCATCGAGCCGGTGGGCAATGGAGCCTTTCGAGTCCGCGATCTTGGTTCGCGCAACGGAACCAAGCTCAACGGAAAGCGCATCGACGAATCGCTGCTCCAGCCGGGTGATGTGATCCAGATCGGCCAACTCGAGTTTCGTGTCGAAGAGCGTCATAATGAAGTGACAGCCCGGGTTGCGCCCGAAGGCACGCCCCGCGCCTCGGCATCCACAGCCAAGACGTCGCGACGTGGAACCGAGCGCGCCCCATGGATCACCGAGCTCAAGTCCGTGATCGATGCCTTTGCCATCTCGGGAGTTGACGACGAAAACGTCCGCATTGTCGATGCAGACGGCAAAACTTCGGACGCGCTTGCCGGCGCCAGCCCCGGGCCCCGGGCGGCACGGCTGCTGCTTCGCTGCGCTTCGCGCACGCGGGCGACTGATATCCATCTTGAACCCCGGGGCGATTCGGTGAACGTGCGGATGCGCGTGGACGGGCAGATGGTGTGGATTACCGAGCTGCCCAACGAAGTCGGAGAGCGGTTTGTAGGGTTGATCAAGAACGCCTGCCAGATGAAGGCAGCCGCACGCGATGCCGTACAGGATGGGCACTTCTCGTGCCGCTTCCCTGACCGGCGTGTGGAGTATCGCGTCAGCGTCACGCCCAGCGTTCACGGCCAGAAGATGGTCATCCGCGTCCTTGACCAGCGGGGCGTTCCCACAGCCCTGAGCGATCTGGGTCTGGCCGGATATATGCAGGAGCGCATTCGGGCGGTGTGTTCCCAGGATTCCGGCCTGCTGCTGGTGTGCGGGCCCACAGGCTCGGGCAAGACGACCACACTCTACAACGCCATGCGCGAGATCGACCGCGATGCGCGCAATGTTGTGACCATTGAGGACCCGGTCGAGTATCAACTGAGTGGCGTCACACAGATGCCCATCGACGAACGCAAGGGCAACACCTTCAACACACTGCTTCGATCCGTGTTGCGCCAAGACCCGGATGTCATCCTTGTCGGAGAGGTGCGCGACGAAGAAACGGCCCGTACGGCGATGCAGGCGGCAATGACCGGACACCTCGTCTTTACCACCGTGCACTCGAAAGACTCAATCTCGGCAGTCTTCCGCTTGCTCGACCTGCGTGTCGAGCCTTATCTCGTTGCCAACGCGCTCAATCTTGTTCTGGCCCAGCGCCTCGTGCGTGTGCTGTGCGAGAAGTGCAAACAGCGTGTTCCCGTGACGCCGAGCCAGGCAAACCGCATCGGACGGTTCCTCGGCGGAAAGACGCACATTTGTGCCCCCGTCGGCTGTCCGAGTTGCATCAAGACAGGCTTTCGCGGCAGACATGCACTGTTCGAGCTGCTCGACTTCAATGACGAACTGCGCGACGTCGTGCTGCGCAATCCCTCCATCCAGGCGATGCGCAAAGTCATCGACCAAGGCCTGTTCACCACGCTCCAGCAGTTTGGCTACCGCCTCGTCGCTGAGGGCATCACCAGCATGGATGAAGTCGATCGGGTCGCCGGCTCGAGCTGATCGGTTCGCGTCTACATGCGCTCCACGGTCGGCAGACCGAGAACATCCAGTCCGTCAGCCAGCACGCGGGCTGTCAGGTGGCACAGCCGCAATCGTGAGCAGCGTTGCTCCGCATCGTCTGCCTTGAGCACATGGCAGCGATCGTAGAAGGTGCTGTAGGCCGAGCACAGCTCATAGAGGTACCCGCAAAGCCGATGGGGCTGAAGGGTCTCGGCTGCCGCTCGCACCGTCTTGGGATATCGCAGCAGTGCCAGGGCCAGCGCCTTTTCCTCCGGCTCGGTGATGATGATCGGTGCGTGCGGATCGAACGCGATGCCTTCCGCCTCTGCCTTGCGGAACAGGCTCCGAATCCGCACCAGCGCGTAGAGGAGGTACGGACCGGTGTCGCCCTCGAACGCGAGCATCCGATCGAAGCTGAAGACGTAATCTTTGATCCGGTCATTGGAAAGATCGGCATATTTGATCGCCGCGATTCCTACTGCTTCGGCGATCGAGTCGCGCTCCTCCCGGCTGAGCTCTGCCGAGCGTTCGTCCACTGCACGGCGGGCGCGCGCAACGGCCTCATCGAGCAAATCGCTCAACTTGACGTTTTCGCCTGAGCGCGTCTTGAACGGGCGGTTGTCTTCCCCGAGAATCGTCCCGAACGCTGCGTGTTCGAGTCGCGAAGGCTGACTGGCCCCGGGTTTGGTCGCATACCCGGCGAGCCGGGCCACGGCGAAGACCTGCTTGAAATGCAGACTCTGACGTGCATCGACGCAATACACCACCAGATCGGCCCCGAGCTGCTGCACACGCCGGCGGATCGCTGCCAGGTCCGTTGTCGCGTAGAGATATCCCCCGTCACTCTTGCGCACCAGGCAAGGCTCGTCGATACCCTCGATACGCACAACCAACGCCCCGTCCGATTCGTGCGCAATGCCGCGTGATGCCAGGTCTTCCACGACCTGCCCCAACTCCTCGGCGTATGTCGATTCTCCAGCTGAATGCTCGTCGGTGATCAACGTGTGCAGCCGGGCGCACGTCCGCAGACACTCGCTCATGGTCACGTCGTAGATCCGCTGCCACATCGCCCGCACTCGCTGGTCGCCTGATTGCAACGCCACGAGCACGCGCCTGGCATGGGCAAGGTGTTCATCGGCCTCCGCGTTGATCGCCGCGAGCTCGGCTTCAAGCTTGGCGTGTCCTCCCACGCGCTGAATCACTTCCATCGCCCGGTGTTCACCCGCACACTCGGCCTGCGCTTGCTTGTACAGTCGATTGAGTTCGTCAAGGTCGAGCGATTCGGAAAGCTCTCCCCGGTCTTCAAGCTCGAGCAGCTTGGCGGTCACCATCGCGATCGGCAAACCCCAATCACCTACGTGGCTTTGCCGGATGACCTTGTGCCCGAGTCGTTCATGAAGCCGGGCGATTGTGTCTCCGATGATCGTGGCGCGCAGATGCCCAACGTGCATTTGTTTGGCAAGATTTACGCCGCACAAGTCGACCACGACCGTCATGGGCTCATCGGGCCGAAGCCCCAGCGCGGGCTCGTCGAGCGCTTCGAGCAGTCTGACAAGCGCGTCGGGCGCCAATCGCACATTGATGAATCCGGGCCCTGCGACCGACTGTTCGTTCAACGGCTCGGCAATCCCAGACATGTCCGCGTGCGCGATGATGGCGCGTGCCACTTCACGGGGATTGGCGCCCACCCTCTTGGCCAGAGACATCGCCGCGTTTGACTGGAAATCGCCGAGCTGGGGCTGTCGTGACGCCGAGACAAGCGGATCGACTTCCTGCCCGACCTCGGGATACGCGCGCGCAATCGCCTGGCGAAACCGGTTCGAGAGCAGTTCGATCGGGTCATATGTGTCCATGGCCCGGCAGTGTAGTCCGACGAGCCGTCACGAACCGACTAGGCTATGCGAGAGTCCGAACCTTTGATTGTGCAAGACCAATCGTGAGTACCGACCAGCCGATTTCGATCCATCTGACGCCGGGACCCGACGGTGCTCGCCCGATCGAGATTTGCGTCGAGCCCGATGGCAATGTCCGGATCGGCCCGCGCGTGCTCCGCCTCGACGGGGAGATGCACGAAATCCAGGGCTGGAACATTCGCCTTGGTGCGGCCGAGCCTCCGCCGGCCGGGCCTGAGCTGCTCGTCTTTCACTCAGCTGCCGAGACGGGCAAACCGTCGCGATGCCCACTTCCCACGGAGGAAGGCCAGATCATCGTCGTCGGCCGTTCACGCCGGGCATGCGACGTCGTCGTAGCCGACGAACACGTCTCACGCATGCACTTGCGCATCATCGCCGGCGTCAACGGCCACGTCGTTGAAGATGCCCAGAGCCGATGGGGCACCTACGTCAATGGGGAAAAGCTCACTTCGCGACATCCGCTCACCCACGGCGACGAAATCCGTATCGGAACCTCCACCATCCGATACCTCACCCACTGGGACGATACGGCACTGCGCCCCGTCCAGTTTGCGCCAGGCGACTTCGAAGCCGACACCTTCGGCTCATCCGTGACAGTCGACGAGTCTCCGGTCGTTGCATTCGAGCATGTCGAACGCTCTGTCACACATCGACCCGGTCGGCGGGATGCTGCACATGAACGCATCGGCGTGCCTCCGCTCTGGATCGGCATCGGCATCGGACTGACCATGGCACTGGTGGCGATGGTCATTTACACGCTCGTCATCTGGCTGTGGCCTGAATGGTAACACGTGCGCACAAACCACGCGCGACGCCCACCTGCGCTCAGGCGTTGCGCAACAACTCCGTCAGGACTTCGAATCGTGCCAGCGTGCGGGGGCTGACGTGATGCTCGATTCCCTCAGCGTCAAGCGCAGCCGTGTGCTCATCCAGCCCAATGGCCAGCAGAAACTGCAGCACGATTTCGTGACGCCGGCGTGAATCGCGTGCCAGTCGTCGGCCCTTGCTGGTCAACTCGATCGGCTTGTACGGCTCGGTGGCTGCGTATCCATCGCGCACGAGGCGCGCCACGATACGCGTCACCGTCACATGACTGACGCCAAAACGATCGGACAGGTCACGCACGCGACACGTCCCCTCGGCTTCAACGATCTCGGCAATCGCTTCGACATAGTCCTCGGCCGTCTCACTTGCGTGATCACGCCGAGTTCTCTTGTGCGCCGCGCTGGCAGGACGTTGACTCATCCACTCTCCCATGCTCACCAATCACGCAACTGTAGTGCCCGGCCGGAGTGCGAACGAGACTGCCCGCTGAATCCCGCGTACCGGAGACAACATGCCCCCAGTCCTGACTTGAGCATCAGAAAAATCCCCCGCTCGCGCGAGGGTATTCAAGGACCAAACGCATGGATGCGGATTCAATACCGGTAGTGCTCGGGCTTGTACGGGCCGTCCACCGGCACACCGATGTAATCCGCCTGCTCCTGGCTCAACCGGGTCAGCTTGACCCCCAGCTTGTCCAGGTGCAGCCTTGCGACCTCTTCATCGAGCTTCTTCGGCAGCATGTACACCTTGTTCTCATACTTCTCGTTGCGCGTGTGCAGCTCGATCTGCGCCATCACCTGATTGGTAAAGCTTGCGCTCATCACAAAGCTGGGATGACCGGTGGCACACCCGAGGTTGAGCAAACGCCCCTCGGCAAGCACCAGAATCGACTTGTTCAGACTCTTGAAACGGAACTCGTCAAACTGCGGCTTGATGTTGATGCGCTCGACATCTTCATCCTTGACCAGCCGCTCCATCTGAATCTCGTTGTCAAAGTGCCCGATGTTGCCGACGATGGCCTTGTCCTTCATCCGCTTCATGTGTTCCAGCGTGATGATGTCCTTGTTGCCGGTCGTGGTGATGAAAATGTCGGCCGTCTCGACCACATCCTCGAGCGTGGTCACCTCCAGCCCTTCCATTGCCGCCTGGAGTGCGCAGATCGGGTCAATCTCGGTGACAATCACCCGGCATCCCTGGCCGCGCAGGCTCTGCACACACCCCTTGCCGACGTCGCCGTACCCGCACACCACCGCCACCTTGGCGCTGAGCATGACATCGCTAGCGCGGTTGAGCCCGTCGATCAGGCTGTGACGGCACCCGTAGATGTTGTCAAACTTGCTCTTGGTCACGCTGTCGTTGACGTTGATCGCCGGGAACGGCAAGACCCCCTTCTCCGCGTACTGATACAGCCGGTGCACGCCGGTGGTGGTTTCCTCCGACACGCCCCTGATTTCAGAAGCCACCCGCTGCCAACACCCGGGCCGCTCCTTTTCCTGCTCGCGGAGCTGGTTGAGAAACGCCCCGAACTCCTCGGGATGCTCGTGAGGGCTGAACTGAGGGATCGCGCCGGCCTTCTCATATTCGACTCCCTTGAGCACCATCATCGTCGCGTCGCCGCCGTCATCGAGGATGAGGTTGGGGCCGCGGCCGTCCGGCCAGTTGAGAATCTGCCGCGTGCACCACCAATATTCGTCGAGCGTCTCACCCTTCCACGCAAACACAGGGGTTCCAGAAGGATTGTCCACGGTTCCCTCAGGCCCCACCACAACCGCGGCAGCTGCCGAATCCTGCGTGCTGAAAATATTGCACGATGCCCATCGCACCTCGGCCCCGAGCTGTCGCAACGTTTCGATCAGAACGGCCGTCTGCACAGTCATGTGCAACGAGCCGGCAATCCGCGCACCGGTCAGAGGCTTGCTCTGCGCGTACCGCTCACGCAATGCCATCAGACCGGGCATCTCGTGCTCGGCAAGTCGAATCTCCTTGCGCCCAAGCTCGGCGAGTGAAAGATCACGCACCTTGAACTCGAGCCCTCCGACCCGTGTCACTCCGTTTGCCTTGGTTGCCATCGCTGTCATCGTGTTCTCCAATTTGAGTTCTTCTCGACAAGCCCCGACCGTGTGAGGACGGTGCTCGATTCGTTCACTTCCATGCTGCCAGGGCAAAAAGCCCCGGCCCCCGGGCCGAGGCGCCACATGCCAGAGCCCTCACCCGCGTTCTTGCAAACCCTGCTTCGCACAAGTCCCCAGCCAGGGCCTCAGGCTCGAACCCGAGCCTTCGGTGTCCCATCTGGTATCGAAACTCCTCCCGCTCGTGGGCGTACATGTCGATCACCAACCCCACGCCCCCGCCGCGATCCGTCCGCAGCACACGCGCCATCTCGCCGCAGGCTGCCTGCACATCCTCGACATGGTGCAGGACCAGCGCCGCAACAACGGCATCGACACTTTCATCGTCCAGTGGCAGCGATTCGGCCGCACCCTGCTCAAATGCCACATTGCCCCAGTCCTTGAGCCGTTGACGTGCCGCCTTGAGCATCGGCCCCGATTGATCGACCGCCACGACACGCTCAACGACCGGTGCGACCAAACTCGCCACGTTGCCCGTACCACATCCGATATCTGCCACCACCCAATCAGGCGGGATCAGTGACAGCAATGCCTCGCTCGTGAACCGGTCACCGAAAAGTTCCTGCCGCACGGCGTCCCACTGGCCTGCCACACGCCCGAAGAACGTCAGGCTGTCGGTCTGTCGATCGGCGATCACCTCGTCCAGCCGACGCGCATCGGCTGCCACCTCTCCGCGACCCTCGACCTGCGAACGCAGCAGCATCCACATGGCACGATCCGGCTCGGAAAGGTCGTCGAGGACGAGTCGGTAATACGTGGCCGTCCGTTCGGTTCGACTCCGCACCCACCCTGCCCCGGAGAGCAGTTTGAGATGCCGACTGACCGTGCTTTGCGGAGCCTGCAGCACGCGGGCCAGCTCACCGACCGATAACTCCTCACGCTCGAGAACACACAGCGCGCGCAGCCTCGCCGGCTCGCTCAACATCGCGATCCGCTCGACGATCGGGGACAGGGCGGCTCCGGGCTTCATCGCTTCAGAGCAGTGTAGGCCCCACCTGCCCTGCATTCATCCGTTGATCCGGATGAATGGGCAGAGACGCACCGGGATTGTCGTACTCCGCGCCCACGCCGCGTGCCTCGCAGGCGTACATCGCAGGTTTATTTGATTGACCACGTGTTGTTCTGACGGTCCGTGTCCGGCAGCATCTCGTCCGGGTCAAGCTCGACCGACACCACGGTCCGCCCCTTCGGGTCAAACCCGGCTGTCCACGCATTGGTCGTCGTCCAAATGTCCACCGGCAGGTCGATCGTCTCGGCCGAGCCGTCGTCAAAGGTCACCTTCATGCGCACAGGCATGACCATCTCGGCCAGGTTGACCAGATCCACGTAGACCCAAGGCTGCTCACCCTCGGACTCGTCATCAACGTCGGCGACCTGTTCAACGCCTGCGATTGCCTGATCAAGCGCAGCGGTGCTGTAGAACCACCCGCGCCAGAACCATGCCAGATCCATGCCTGACACGTCTTCCATCGTGCGGAAGAAGTCGCTCGGCTGTGGATGCTTGAATGCCCACCGGTCGATGTACGCGCGGAATGCGCGATCAAATCGCTCGTGCCCGAGGACGTACTCGCGCAACACGCGCAGCCCGGCTGCGGGCTTGCCATAGGCGAGATACCCCAGCCGGCCGCGCCAGATGTGATCGGGATAGGTCATGATCGGCTGCTGGTTGGTGCGCAGCTGGTTCCGTCTGGCGGATCGGGCGCCGGAACGTCCCTCGTCCGGGCTGGTGCCGAAGTAGTCCTGCACGGTGTATCCGTTGATGAAGCTGTTGAAACCCTCGTCCATCCAGGCGTAACGACGCTCGTCGGTGTTGACCATCATCGGAAACCACGTGTGCCCGAACTCGTGATCGGTCACGCCATAGAGCCCCCGTTCGTTTCTTCGATTGCGGCAGAAGACAATGCCCGGGTATTCCATCCCCCCGACGCGCCCGTTGACGTTGGTCGCGACGGGATAGGGGTACGGATGCCACTGCCTGGAGTTGAAGCCGATGGAGTGCCGAGCCATTTGCACCGCCTTGCTCCAGTGCTCGAGACCCTCTTTCGGGTAGACCGCCTGCACCAGCACTCGCCCGTCCGGAGCAAAGGCCGATCCGGGCACGTCCAGCCCCGCGGCATCCCAGATGAACGCGTCGCTGGAGGCCCACGCAAAGGTGCGCATGCCCCGGGCGGTGAAATGCCAGGTGAGCGGGCCCTGGCCCTGTGGCCGGCTGAGCGGATCATCAACTTCCTCAGCCGTGCGAATCACAACCGTCTCATCGCTTGCGATTGCCTCTGCCAACCGTTCTCTTTGCAGCGAAGTGAGAACTTCGTCCGGATTCTGGAGCTGCCCTGATGCCACGACGATGTGCGAACGCGGCACGGTGATGGACACGTCGTAGTTGCCGAAGTTGGTATAGAACTCGCCCTGCCCCAGATAGCCCATCGTGTTCCACCCGTTGACGTCGTCGTAGACTGCAACCGCCGGGAACCACTGGGCGATCTCGAAAATAGTGCCCTGCTCGACCTCTTCGATGGCCATGCGGTCCGCACCAAACGGCGGAATGACAAACGACCACGCAACTTCAAACGAAAAGGTCTGTCCCGGCGCAATGGGTCGCTCAAGATCGATTCTGCCCATCGTGTCGTAGACGTGCATCTCGAGGTCGTGCCCATCGGCCTTGAGGGAGTGAATGTCGTATCCGCCGCGGAATCCCTGGCGATAGCCGAACCGTGTGCCCGGCTCCTTGCTGAGCGAACCGATCGAGTCCGGTTTGAACAGATTCTGTTCCAGGTGCAACCAGAGGTAGTCGAGTGCATCGGGTGAGTTGTTGTGGTAGGTGATAATGGCCGACGCTGAGATTTCATGCGTGTCGGCGTCAAGCGTCGCGTCGATCACGTAATCGACCTGTTGCTGCCAGTAGTCGGCCCCCGGGGCGCCCGAGCCGGTCCGCACACGATCAGGATCGGGCAGGTCGAGCGGCGCGAAGATGGTCGTGCCCTGAAACCCGAACGGGTCACGAAACCCCTCGTCCGATGTCGGGCCGAACAGGGCGCGCCGCTGTGAGCTCGACTCGGCTTGCGCCATTGTGTCCTGTTCCGCGTTGCTGTCCTTCGAGGCTGGCAGAGTTGAACAGCCTGCCAGGAACGGCACAAGTATGCCAACAAGCACCAAGCCGATTCTCACGTGCGACTCCTTTCCGATGAGCTTTCGAGCGTGCGAGGATATCGCAGCGCACGGGCGTGTGCCAACTTCATGCCCGCAGCCGGTGCCGTGTGCCCGAGCACGCGGAAAGAGCAAGCAGAACGGCCGGGTTCTGCAGTTGCACCGGGGCGCGACGCGGCCGCGAATCAGATCCGGTTCCTGATCTCTCGCCTCAGGATCTTCCCGGTGGCGCTGCGAGGCAGCGCATCGACCAGTTCGATCCGACGAGGCACCTTGTACCCTGCGAGCTTCTCCCGGCACAAGGCAAGGATGCCCTTCTCATCAAACGACGCGCCTTCCTCAAGTTCGACGAACGCAACCGGCACTTCTCCGCGAATCGGGTCGTTCTGCCCGATCACGGCCGACGCTGCCACACCGGGGTACTGGTTGATGACTTCTTCGATCTCGCGCGGGAAGACGTTTTCACCCCCCACGATGAGCATTTCCTTGATTCGGCCGGTGATGTAGAGGTGACGATCTTCATCAAATCGGGCCATATCGCCGGTTTTGAAAAAGCCCCGGCTGTCAAAGGCCTCGCGCGTCAGCTCGGGAAGCTTGAAGTAGCCCTTCATCACGTTTGGCCCGGCGATCCGAAGCTCTCCGTCATGGCCAGGCGGAAGCTCACGTTCCGAGGCCGGATCGACGATGCGCTCTTCGACCTCCGGGAGGGGCATGCCAACCGAGCGAGGGCGATAGTCCTGAGGGCGACACCAGTTGGTCACGGGTGCGGTTTCGGTCAGCCCGTACCCCTCGGCGATCGTCACGCCGAAGCGTTCTTGAAACCTTGTGGACACATCCGTCGGCAACGGCTCACCGCCAGAGACGGCAAAGCGCAGCGAGGCAAAATCCTCCGGGCCTGCGTTCTTGACTTGCAACAGGGCGTTGTACATCGACGGAATGGCTACAAACATCGCCGGTCGGTGCTCGCGAAAGAGCTGTATCATCCGTGTCGGAACGAATCGGGCCGTGTAGACCACTTTGAGACCGAGCGACAAGGGCAGCAGCGTCAGCACCGTAAGCCCGAAGGAATGAAACTGAGGCAGCACGCCACAGAAAACATCGGAGCGCCTGAACTCCACCCATTGGCGCACTTGTCGCACGTTTGCCGAGAGATTGGCATGCGTGAGCATCACGCCCTTGGGCTTTCCGCTTGTACCCGACGTATAGAGAATGACCGCCAGATCATCGTCGCGTGCCGACGGCGGCAAGCGCGGCGAAGGCATCTGCCCCAGCGGCACATCCTCAAGCTTGAGCAGATGCCCGGTCCGCGGCGGCGTACCCACGAAGTCCAGCATCGGCTGCACCGTCACCACCGTATCAGTCTCGCAATCATCGATGACGTACTGCAGCTCGTCCGGGCGCAACAGGTAGTTGAGCGGGACGAGTGTTCGCCCCAGCATCCAGCACGCCAACGCAGCGATGGGAAAGGCACCGCTCGTCGGCAGCATCACGCCCACCTGCGGCGTGGTACACCTGGACTCGATCGCATCGGCCAGATTCATGGCTGCAACCAGAATCTCGATGCCGCGGTACGAGCGGCGGTCGTCGATCATCGCGACACGGCGCGGATTGGAGCAGAGACGGCGGATAATCGGCCAATGAACGCTCATCGTGGAGAGTATCGTGTGGGCAGCGATGATACACAAACCGTTCGCGGGTGGTGCGGGATGACACGACCGACAATCGCAGCCCGGGTTCTCTTGGTCGGAGTGTTCGGAGCCGGCCCTGGGGGGTGCAATCGCCCTGCGCCACCACCGCCGCCAAACCCCTCACCGCCGCCCCAGCAGCCCCAGGAGGCAGACAAGCCCGCGGCACAATCTGAGCCAACCGCCCCAACAGAGCCTGAGCCTCCCCGTCCGCTCATTCCTTCGACTCCGGTTTCGGGGACCCTGGACGGCCAAGCCTTCGAGCCGCGGGCTGCTGCCTGGCATCCACCAACGCTGACCTTCCATGCCATCGACGGACGTTCCATCGCGCTTGTTCTGTTCGAGGGTAAGACAAGTCTCGAAATACTCGACACTGTGCCTTTCGGCTCGCCGCACGTGTACATCCGCACAGACAGCGGCGTCCAGGCGTACACCCAAGGCTATCGGCTGCTGCTTGATCTAAACGGCGGCGGCATCTGGATCGAGCTTCCCCAGGGCCGTGGAACTCTCGCCGGCCGGTTCACAGTTGAGTAGCCGGGGCTTGGTCCGCTTCCCGCTCATCGATGGCGGCAGCCACAACCGCATCGGGTGGGAGTTCGGCAAACTCCTGAAGATCATCGTCAGCCCCGGGCCTTCGGCGCATGGTATGTTGCGCCCAAAGCGCAAGCGCCGCTCCGACAACGGCACCCACTCCGCATGCCCACTGCGGGAGCGAGAGTTTCTCGCCAAGGATCATGAACGAGATAACTCCGACGCCGAACGGCTGGAGCTGCAGCACGGCGGTGGAAACCGCCACACCGACACGGGCGATGCTCATGTAATAGAAGACGTGCGTGCCGGCGATGCCCGTAAAGGTTGAAACCACCAGCACGATCAGCACGATGGGTCGCGCTGATATCGGCCCGATGCCATGGCCTGGGCTCATGAGGATCATGGTGGCGATCATGGCTGCGGCGGTGTACTGCGCGATGGCGGCAAAAGCGATGTGCGAAGGAACCCCGTGCATGAAGTGACGCACAGCCAGTCCGTAGAACCCAAACCCCGCGCCCGAGAGCACCGCCAGCGTCATGCCGAGCACCATCTGCGATGTATCGATATCTCCCGAGTCCCGCAGACCGAACAGCAACACGCCGACGATGCCCATCGTCGCCAACAGCGAGCCCGCGATGAACCTGGAGGTAGTGATGACGGCGCGCTCGGCAGGAAAGAGCACGGCTGCGCCGATCGCCACGAACACGATCTGCATGCGAAGTCCGATCACGAACAACGCCGGATCGATCGAATAGAACCCATGCGTGAAGATCGTCTGGGCAATCGAGTTGATCACGGCCGGAACCACCGCACGACGAAACAGACCCGTGGGCAGGCTCCCCCGGCGCCACGCGATCAGCAACACGGGAAGCCACACCAGAGCCGCGATGCCGTAGCGCCACCCGTTGTTGGACCACGGATCGATGCCGTTGCGAGCCAGATACCCGATCAACACCGGCGTGACGGACCAGCCGGCCAGCGTGAGCAGCACCGCCACGATGCCGACTGCCGGGTTGCGTGCGTGCGTTGTCACATCGTCTCCCCGCCGAACCCGGCGATCAGGCCGCGGATGCTAGACTGGAACCAGAACGCAAACGAACCAGACTCGCGATCGAATCAGGCAGCCACGCAGCCGGGAGTATCTTCCAACTCATGCGAAGTCACTTGATGAGCATGACTTTTCTCTTCCTCGGGGGTGGCGTGGGGACCATGCTGCGCTTTGCGGTCGTCTCCGCGGTGCGCGAAATGTGGCACCCGGAACACTTCCCCCTTGGCACGCTTGCGGTCAACGTGGCCGGCTGCCTTGCCATTGGAGCACTCTGGCAGGCGCTTGCCGGGCCGTGGGCAATACGCGAGGAACTCCGCGTCGCGCTCATCGTGGGGTTGCTCGGAGGCTTTACGACCTTCTCGAGCTTCGGGCTGGAAACGATCCAGATGTGGTCGCGCGAGCACTACGCCCGTGCGATCCTGTATGTGGTCCTGAGTAACGGGCTCGGCATCGCAGCCGTCTTCCTCGGCATGCGGCTCGTTCCCGGCGCGGGAGACAGCGGGACATGATCGTGTGCATCATCAGGCACGGAAAGGCCCATGCGCACTCGGATTCCGGGCTGGATGAAGACCGCCGGCTCAAGAGACGCGGCAGGCGCCAGGCTTCTTACTTGGCCGATCATCTTCCAGACTACACAGGACCTTCCCCGCGTCTTGTATCCAGCCCGTTTGCCCGTGCCCGGCAGACCGCAGAGCTTGTCGCCGAGCGACTCGGACTCGAAGTGACCTTTGATCATCGCCTCGAAGTCGGTTCGCCGGCTTCAGAAGCAATCGACGTGATCAGCGAGACAGACGCCGAAGCGTTGTGCCTCTTCGGGCACAATCCGCAACTTGAGTGCATCGTGAGCCTGCTTACGCAGGGGCCGACCGCTGCTCGTTCGAACCTTCGTACCGGAGAAGCCGTGATTTGTGAGCTGTTCGACCGCGAAGCACCGATCGGGGCCGGCCGCGAGCTTGCGCGTCTCCGTCTGAACGACGAGGATACGGTTGACAAGTCCCTCCGAGGAGCGTGACCTGGCCAGGACCACTCGACAACGCACAGCGATCCAGCAGGCCTTTGAAACGGCCCAACGTCCGCTTGCGCCGAGTGAGGTTCTCAAGCTTGCGTCGAAGCTTGTGCCTTCGATGAGCCTGAGCACCGTCTACCGCACGCTGCGCCGCATGGAAGAGGAGGGGATGATTGCGCCGGTGTCTGTCCCCGGCGAGCCGCCGCGGTACGAGCTGGCCCACGTCGCCGAGCACCACCATCACCATTTCCACTGCAACAGGTGTGGGCGCGTTTTCGATCTGGTCGGCTGTCCGACGGGACTTTCAAGGCTTGTCCCGCGCGGCTTCGTGCTCGAGGAGCACACGCTGGTGCTGCATGGGCTGTGTGCCGAATGCGCGCCGGCCTGAGGCCGGAAAGCGCATCTGCGGCTTCTTCCCAACCCTCATGTCCGCTTCACGGGGCTTCGATCGAGCGTGCGGTCGGCCCCCCGTAGTGCCGAAGCCAGTGGATCACCGTCTTGGCAATCACATCGCACTCGATGTTCGCCTCGCCACCCACGTCCAGATCCCCGAGGTTGGTCTCCCGGAGAGTCGTTGGGATGACGGCAAGCTCAACACAGTTGGCTTCAGGATCGACATGTGCCAACGTCATGCTCACACCCTCGATGGCGACCGAGCCACGGGGGGTCATGTACTGCATCAGTTCGGGTTCAACTTCGACTCGCAGGCGGTATTCATCATCGCGCACAACTTTGCGCACGATTCCGACGCCATCGACGTGGCCCTGCACGACGTGGCCCCCGAGCAGCGTCTCGGGCGTCGCGGGGGCTTCCAGGTTGACCTTGCGTCCCGGGTGTGCTCTTCCCAACGTCGTGCGGGCCAGGGATTGGGGAACTACGTCGAAAAAGAGCTCGCCGTGGGAGCCCCGGTCGGCCACGGTCAGACAACACCCGCTCACCGCGATGGAGTCGCCCAGGCGTGGGTCGATCTTCCAGTCTCCGATGTCCACGATGAGGCGTGAAGCCTCCGGCCGGTCGAGCCGCTCGCGAATCAGCCCGATTGCCTGGATCAACCCGGTGAACATCAGCGAAGTGTAGGAGGCGATGAATCCGGGGTCGGCTTGACCCCATCGCGTGCGGACCGGATACTCCCTTCCCGGCTCGTGTTTCGTTGGCCCAAGTGGAGACGACCCGGCTCAACCCAGCGGAGACTGTTGACCCATGTTCAAGACTCGCCCCGTATCCGACGTTGTTCGACTCCTGGTCGTGACTCCGTTGGCCTTGCTTGGTTTGGCTGCGTGCGAAACGACGCAGACGAGCAACTCACCGAACCAGCCCGGCTCGATCGGGTCCGATCCCGGCACGCAAAGTGAATCGGCCGGGTTCACCATCGTCCATGAAGACTGGCGCCACATCGGATACCGATGGGACTGGACCGGCCACCCCACCCTCACCTCACGCGAAGACATCAAGTTCTGCCAACCCTACGACGACGTCGTCGTCATCCAGGGCACAGGAAACTCCCTTTCCGTGCTCGATACGGTCACTGGGCGGATCCGCTGGTCCGACCGGCCATCCAACCCGCTGGCCCGATTCGTCGGGTGCGAACGCGACGGCCAGACGCTCTATGTCTGTTCCGAAAGCGAAGTCTTCCTCATGGATATCAGCACCGGCAACTGGCTTGATCGCCAGCCCATGAGCGTGGTTGTCAACACACGCCCCCTGCTTTTCGGAAAAACGCTCATCTTCGGCACCCCCACCGGCGACCTGTTCAGCCACCGTACCGACTTCGGTGTCACCGCCTGGCGCTACAACGTTGGAGGCCCGATTCAGGCAAACCCGGTCTTCGTCGGCTCACTCGTCGGCGCCGTCGCACAGAACGGACAAGTCCTCTTCCTCGATCCGGCATCTGCGATCGGCATGGGGCGCCCGCGGGTCGGCGGCCCGCTCGAGACCAATCCGGTCTCCGACGGTTCGCTCTTGTACGTCGCCTGCATGGACCAGTCGGTCTATGCGTTTGAACCCGACTCACCACGCCACCGCTGGCGCTATCGCACCAATGAAGAACTTGATATTCAACCCACCTACCACGCCGGGGTGCTCTATGTCACCGTCCCCGGAACAGGGCTTGTTGCTCTGGACGCGTCCCGAGGCAGTGAGAACTGGATCGGCCCAGAGGCCGGAGGCGAAGTAATCGCGATGACCCGGGGTGCGTTGATCGTCTGGGACGGCGAGATGATCAAGGCGGTCGAACCGACCAACGGCGACGTGTTGCACGCATTTGCGACGCCGGGCATTCTGGACATCGTTGCGGATCGGTTCGATGACGGAAACCTCTACGCCGTGACGCGCGGCGACGGGGTGATCCGATTCCGTCCCCGATGAGATCTGCGATGCCCGATCTGGTCCAAGTTCGCAAAGCCCTTCTCTCTGTCAGTGACAAGACCGACCTGGTCCCGTTTGCGCGATCACTGGCTGCGCACGGCGTGCAACTTCTCTCGACCGGGGGAACGGCCCGCGCACTTCGAGAGGCGGGCCTCGATGTCACGCCCATCGAAGAACTGACCGGGTTTCCCGAGATGCTCGACGGGCGCGTCAAGACACTCCATCCGGCGGTCCATGGAGGCATCCTGGCGTTACGTGACAACGATGAGCACGCCCAGGCGCTCAAGGCGCACGGGATTTGCGAGATTGATCTGGTCTGCGTCAATCTCTATCCGTTTGAACGAACCGTCGCAAACCCGGAGGCGACCACCGAGCAGGCGGTCGAACAGATCGACATCGGCGGGCCGAGCATGATTCGATCGGCTGCCAAGAATGCCGCGTGGGTGGCAGTTGTAACTTCGCCTTCCCAGTACGATCAGGTTGTCAAGGAACTCGACGCCAACAGCGGATCGACGAGTTTCGTCCTTCGCGCTCGCCTTGCTGCCGACGCCTTTGCCCGCACGAGTGCGTATGACGCTGCAATCAGCGCTTACTTCCATCGCTCGGCGCCGGTTGCATTTCCGCCGACTCTGCAACCAACCTTCACACGCGTCGAGTCTCTGCGCTATGGCGAGAACCCCCACCAGTCGGCAGCGCTGTATGCGGACCCGGCATCAACGGGCCCAACGATCGTGCGTGCCAGACAACTGGGCGGAAAGCAGCTCAGCTATAACAACATTCTTGATGGTTCGAGCGCACTTGAGCTGGTCAAGACGCTCAAGCGCTCTCATGCCGACCGGGTTGCCGCGTGTGTGGTCAAGCACACCAATCCATGCGGCGCTGCGCTTGGCACAACGGTCGAAGAAGCGATCCGGCTGGCCATTGCCGGCGATCCGCTTGCGTCGTACGGAGGCATCCTCGCGGTCAATGCGCCAGTTGCCAAGGCCGACGCCGAGGCGATCGCTGCCGACGGATCGTTCTTTGAAGTCGTCGTCGCACCGGACTTCAGCCCCGACGCGGCCGCGATACTCAACGAACGGTGGAAGAATGTCCGCCTGCTCGCGGTCGGCAATCGCGAAGGTTCACACCATCGCAAACTGGACTATCGCTCGGTTCCCGGCGGCTTGCTGGTTCAGGATCGCGACTGTGCACCGATCTCTCCTGCAAACTGGCAGCATCGTGCCGGGCCCGAGCCGGACAGCGCAACGATCGAAGCCGGCGCTTTTCTGTGCGCCTGTGCTCGCGCCCTCTCGAGCAACGCGATTGCAATTGGCGGATTTGACGCGGCGGGCATGCGGCTGTTTGGTGCGGGCGCAGGACAAATGGACCGCGTTGCATCATGTCGCATTGCCATTGAAAAGGCCGGAACGCACGTGACGGGCGCCATCGCGGTTGGCGACGCCTTCTTTCCATTTCCGGACGGTCCCGAGCTTCTCATTCAGGCCGGCGTGCGAACCATCATCCACCCCGGCGGGTCCAAGCGCGATGAGGACACCTTTGCCGTCTGCGAAAAAGCCGGCGTGACGTGTCTGACCACCGGCGAGCGTCATTTCCGCCACTGACTCTTGCGCCGTCGCGAAAGAACGCAGGTATCGGACCCACCCCCCGCCATGCAGCAACGGGATGGCGCGATCTGCGCCCCGATCTACTGACTCCCAATAGACATTTGTTGTTGAAAAACTGGGGAGAACTTCGTACAACTTGTCATCCGAACAGCGAGAGGCGACCAATGCGTCGGCATAGAACGGGCCCAGATTTGCGATCGAATGAAGCGGATGCAGCGTCGGCTGCTGCCGTTCCCGCCGATCTGGGCCTCGACGCCAAGGTATTGGTGCTCAACAAGGTCTATTTCGCGTTGCGTGTCATCAGCGCACGCCGTGCCTTTGCCCTGCTCGTCCGCGATGCTGCGGAGATCATCCATGTCGAAGAGGGTCGATACTACAACTACAGCCTCACGTCGTGGCTGGAGGTCTCCGAGCTGCAACGCCAGTTTGAGCCTGATGCGCATGACTGGGTACGCACGGTCCGCATGCACATCGCCGTGCCTCGGGTGATCCGCCTGCTCGGGTATGACCGCATCCCCGACCAAGGCGTGAAGCTGAATCGGCGGAATCTGTTCGCTCGTGATCGCAATCGCTGTCAGTATTGCGGGCGTTCCTTTACCACGAGCGAACTTTCGATCGACCACGTGATCCCGCGTGCCCAGGGAGGCCCGGACACTTGGGAGAACCTTGTATGTGCGTGTTTGCGGTGCAACGCGCGCAAGGGCGGCCGCACGCCCGAGCAAGCCGGCATGCGCCTTGTTCGACCCCCCGTCCGGCCGAAGCGCAACCCGCTCATCTCCGTGCGGCTGGGCAGCGACAAGTACGCTTCGTGGAAGGCCTTTCTCGACGAAGCCTACTGGTCGGTCGAGCTCGGGTAGCCCGGCGGGCGCGGGACGCTCAAAGGTAGCTCCGTGACGGTCTTGGTGGGCCGACCTGCGTACCGTCCCCCATGCGCACTGTGGTCCAGCGTGTGCTCCGTGCCGAACTTTGGGCGCGGATTGAAGGAGAGCTGTTGCCTCATGCCGGCATCGGGGGCGGCCTGGTCGCGTTCGCCGGCATCGAGCAAGCCGACACGATGCGCGACCTCGAATGGACCGCATCAAAGCTCGTGCACCTCCGGGTCTTCCAGGACGCCGACGACAAGATGAACCTCTCGCTGCTTGATCTGGCCGATCGCGGCGACGAGCCCGGGCTCTTGCTTGTTCCAAACTTCACTGTCGCCGGCAACGCCCAGAAGGGGCGACGCCCTGACTTCTTCAATGCCATGAAACCGCCGCAGGCTGCAGAGATGTTCGAGGCATTCGTAGGCCATGCGCACCGGCTCGGCTCGGGAGTTGTGGTCGTCTCCGGAGTGTTTGGTGCCGAGATGCACGTCGAAGTTTACAACCACGGCCCGGTCACCATCTGCCTCGACTCAAGACAGTA
>RFGK01000014.1 GCA_003697045.1 Planctomycetota bacterium | reverse complement strand
CGCTCAACCGATGCGGTCCGCCTCGAAGAGCAGGCCAGGCAGATCAACGAGCTTGGAATCCGAATCACAGCCATTGCCGTCGGCGATGCGGCAGATTCGGATACGCTTGAGCGTGTGGCCATGGCGGGTGGGGGTGCGTTTTACAGCGTGATCAATCCGAATCTGCTCCCGCGGATTTTCCTCAAGGCCGTCCGCGTGGTGCGCAGCCCGCTGGTGCGCGAAGGTTCGTTTGATGTTCGGATCAACGACGCCGGTTCACCGTTGATTGCCGGCATCGAGCAGCCTCCCCCGCTGCGGGGACTGGTAATGTCACGCTTCCGCGAGGAGCCGACGGTTGTCAATGCGTTGATTGCCTCGACCGGCGACCCACTGCTGTCGCACTGGGTTGTCGGGCTGGGTCAGGTTGTCGCGTTCACTTCTGACGCGCATCACTGGGCCGAGCGTTGGGTGGATTGGCCGGGGTATCGCGCGTTCTGGACTCAGATTATGAGGATGACAAGCCGTGCGGTGGACGAGTCCGACTCGGAGCTGATCGTTGAAGTGACAGGGGGCACGCTCGATGTTGTCCTCGATGCGTTCGATCGATCAGGCACGCCGGCCGATCTGCTTGACGTGCCTGCATCGGTCTATCTGCCCGGCGGAGGTGTAGAGGAGATCACGCTTGCTCAGACAGGTCCCGGTCGATATGAAGCCTCGTTGCCGGCCCGTGAGAGCGGCGCGTACATCGTGATCGCCCGCCCCAGGCTTGGTGGCAAGAGATTGCCCCCGTTACTGGGAGGAGCAAGCGTGCCCGTGGGCACTGAAATGGAGCGTCTGGAAGCCAATACGGCTCTGCTGGTGCGCATCGCAGAACTGACGGGGGGCCGAGTGCTTGACATTCATGCCCCGACGCCCGGGGCATTGTTTGCTCGCGAGCAGCTGGTGCCGCGGCGGGCATCCACGCCTCTTTGGCCAACGCTTCTTGCGTGGGCTTTGCTGGTGTACCTTGTCGATGTCGGCACACGGCGTGTGGCTTGGGACCGGTTCATCAGCCGCAGCTTCGGAGCCGATCTCAGGCGCGAGATCGGTGAGTCGGTGCGGTGGCGTGAGTCGGTGAGCGTGGGGGTGCTCAAGGCGAAGATCCGAGCGACCAAGCTGCAAACGGCACAAGGAACAGCGCTGGACGAGGAAGATGCCAAACGCGTGGCCGAACAAGTCCGACAGCGCCGGCGGGAGGCCTACCAGTCAGCGCTGCGCAGTGCCAGGCTCAAATCCGACCAGCAGGACACGACTCCAGCTCAGGCGGCCGAGGAGCAGATGGACGGGCCCGAATCGGCACTGCTTGCAGCCAAACGGCGTGCGCGGCAGCGATTCGAAGGAGAGTCGAGCGATGAGTGAGCCCCTGCACCGGATGAACCCCACCACGCGATTTGCCGATTGTGTCGAGCATTATGCGCAGTTTCGCCCGGATTACCCCGAGCGTGCGATTGATCTCATGCTTGAGGGAATGGGCTTTCCCAGCATGCTGACCGTCGCCGACATCGGTTCGGGGACGGGGATTCTCTCACGTCAGCTTGCTGAACGGGGGGCGCTGGTGGTGGCCGTCGAGCCCAACGAGTCAATGCGACGGGCGTGCTTCGCACACGAGCGGATCATCCCGCACGACGCGACGGCCGAACAGACCGGGCTGAACGACGGCTCAGTCGATCTGATCACCTGCGCCCAGGCGTTTCACTGGTTTGACCCGGAGCGTGCGCTGCCCGAGTTTCGCAGAATCATCCGTGGACTGGGGCGGCTTGCGATCATCTGGAACACGCGCGATACCGATGACCCAGTGACGGCTGGATACACAGCTGCGATCCGCAAGGCTTCGCAGTCGCATCCGGCTGAATCGAGAATGGATCAGGCACGAGCGTTTGAGCAGTCGCCGTTGTTTACGGATTTGCAAGAGCATGAGATCCCGCACGTGCAGCGGCTTACGCTGGATGGACTCATCGGGCGGGCGAGAAGTGCATCATACTGCCCGAAGCAAGGGCCTCTGCTCGACACGCTGATCGAGGAGCTGACCGAGTTGCACGCTGCGCACGCCGACGCGGATGGTTGTGTGCAAATGCGCTATATGACCAGGCTGTTCATACTCTCGCCGGCGTTCGAGTAGGAGACCGAAGCGTCCGGCTGCTCAACAGGACCGCCTGCGTGAAGGATCGGCGTGCGTTTTCTTCTCAGCGGCTGCGCATACATTGACCCCCGAAGCGGGTCCGTGACCACAGCGTTTCGAATCCAGCAGGGAAGCGCTGGCCGAAAGATCCGTGCGTGTCAAGCAGTCTCGCCCACTTCCCAGCGGATGAAGGCCTTGACGGTGGCTTCGCCGAGGATGTCAGAGATCTTCTTGGCCGGGTCCATGACAAATGCCTGTTCGAGCAGGGCGACTTCACTGAAGAACTTGCGCATGCCTCCTTCGACGATCTTCTCGGCGATTTCCTTGGGCTTGCCGCTTTCCATCGCCTGCTGGACGCGGAAGTTTCGCTCCTTTTCGACGACGTCGGCGGGAATGTCGTCCGGGGAGATGCCGAGCGGACGGGGAACGGCCGCGGTGATGTGCATGCCGATCTGGCGCAGGGTTTCGTCGCTGACGGGGCCCTCGGCATGGATGAGCACGCCGGTCTTGCCGTCGTGGTGGACGTACTGACCGAAGGTTCCCGGGCCGGAGAGCTTGCGAGCCCGTCCCAGTGAGATGTTTTCGCCGGTGGAGATTCGCAGCTCGTCAATGATTGCAGCCATGGCATCGGACGGCGCGATATCGCCCTGGCCTTCGGCCTGCATGGCCAGAGCGGCAAGCTTGTTTGTCGCATCGACAAACTTTTCGTTCTTGGCGGTAAAGTCAGTCTCAGCGCGCAGCTCGATGATGGCAGCGGCACCGTCTCCGATGGCGATGCCGATGCGCCCTTCGCCAGCGGCCCGATCGACACGCTTGTCCATCTTTCCCTTGAGTTGCTTGCGGAGCAGCTCTTCGGCCGCGTCCACATCACCGTTCGCTTCGGCAAGCGCCTTCTTGCATGCCATCATCGGCAGGCCGGTGCGGTTTCTCAGATTCATCACGTCTTTGGGGCTGATGGACATGGTTTGTCTCCGTGTTTCGTTTGTCGGGCGCCACAGTTTTCGGGGTTTGAGTCAGGTCCTCAAACACCCGATGGCGGGTTGGTCAGTTCGGGTACTGCACAGTTCAGGAGTCGGCCGAGGCGGGCTCTGCCGGGCGATCTGCTTCGTCGGGCTCGGGCGATGCACTTGCAGAGCTGTCACCGCGGTAGCGTGCACGGCTGGATCGACGCTGCGGCGTCGACTCGGCAGCCGGTTCGGCATCATCGCCGGAAGCCGCTTCGGCGACCGCGCGGGACTGCTTGCCTTCGGAGACTGCCTTGCAAAGTTCGCGGACAACAACGTCGATGGCGCGCATGGAGTCGTCGTTGCCGGGGATTGGAATGTCGGCAAGGTCCGGGTCACCATCGGTATCGATCAGACAAATGGTGGGGATGCCGAGCTTGCGGGCCTCGCGGACGGCAGTTTGCTCACGTCCGGCGTCGATGATGACGAGCGCGCCCGGAAGCTTGTTCATGTTGCGGATGCCATCCAGGTTGCGCTTGATCTTGCGCATCTCACGGCGGAGCTGACTTTCCATCTTCTTCGAGTAGCTCTGGAAGTTGTCGTTGGCCTCGATGGCTTCAAGCTCTTCGAGCCTCTTGAGGCGTGAACGAATCGTGCGAAAGTTCGTCAGCGTGCCACCGAGCCAGCGTTCGGTGACATAGTGCATCTTGACGTCGGCGACGCGTTGCTCGATGACGGACTTGGCCTGACGCTTCGTGCCCACGAAGCAGACGTCCTTGCCTTCAGCGACGCAACGGGTGATGAAACGCTTGGCCAAAAGCAAACCCTTGACGGTTTCCTTGATGTCGATGATGTGGATCCCGTTGCGCTTGCCGTAAATATACGGCTGCATCTTCGGGTTCCACCCGCTGGCGCGTTGGCCGAAGTGGATGCCTGCTTCGATGAGATCCTGGACGAGCGAGTTTCCGTCTGACATGGCGCATCTTCCTGGCAGCGACACCGGCGTGGCGGGATCGGGAGCAGCCCTTTGGGGGCTCCCGCGACGCTCAAGGGCGCTTCGGGCTTGCTGTGCCCCCTCAACAGGGGAATCCAGCAGGTACAGAGGGATGTACAGAGGAGCCGGTCCCGGCGGCCCCGTTCGGCCCCCGACCCGGGCCGCGAACAGAGTATAGAGCCCACTGAGGCCCAGACAACCCCGAATCCGGACCTCAGGTCACAGATGCCGTCGGTTCAGGATCGGTGGATGGCCGGGTCGTCTGAAGGGAGTAGTGTGGGTTTTGCCTCATATGGGCTGCCCCTGCGTCCGATCTGCTGGATGGACGTGCTTCTGGAGATCTGACAGATGGGCGAACGAGGCGACATGATTGTGCGTCGGTACGCGCGGCAGGACCTGGTGCTTCCGGCAATCGTGTCCGTCGCGCCCGAGCATCAGTCACTGGTGCGCTTTGCGCCGAGTGCGTGCGAACGCGATGGATGGATCAAGGCGACGCTGACCGACATCAGCCCCGGCGGGCTGGGGTTGATCACGGAAGTGTTCGTGCCGCGGATGAGCATCTTGCGGGTGCGGGTGATGGAGCTCGAAGGTGACAGGCACGTGCTCGATGTCAAGGTGCGCACGCAGCGTGTGATGATGACGGATCGCCGTCCGGGATACCTGCTTGGAGCGGCGTTTGTGGATCTCACAGATGAGCAGAAGACTCTGGTCGAGTCAATTACAAGCCTCGGGGCAGGCGAAACGAATGACTCGGCCTGACAGAGCAGGGTGCAGGCATGCTGGACGGATCAGAGTTCATTGTTCAAGTCTTGCTCGACCAGGGTGAGCTGAGTCTCGAGGATTACGAGCGCGCACGCGAGCATGCGCGCGAGCACTCGATTGACGTTGGCGAGGCTGTCGTCGGGTTGCAGTTGATCGATTCGCGCCAGCTGGCATTGGCCAAGGCGATGGTGTGCGAGTACCCCTTTGTGGATCTCGGGGCGTTTGAGATCAACATTCGGAACTCCGAGCTGCTGCCGAAGCGGACCGCGGAGAGCCTGGGCGTCTTTCCATTATTTGTGCTTGACGGCGTGGCAACGGTCGCGATGAACGACCCGATGGATCTGCAGGCGATCGATCAGATTCGTCAGCAGTTGCACTGCGATGTTGATCCGGTCATCTGTGACAAGGTGCAACTGGAACGGCTCATTCAGCGTGCATACTCGCTGTATCGGTCCGGGGATGACGCGGTCTCGGAGCAGGATTCTTCGGGAGCCGTGGCAGTCGCCGACGAACCGAACGTCGTGGCGGTCAACCAGTTGATCATTTCCGCACTTGAAGCGGGCGCAAGTGACTTGCACCTGAATCCGGACGAGCAGGAGCTGCACGTGCGGATGCGCATCGATGGGGTGTTGCAATCACGTGACGACATGCCGCTGGTGGCGCACTCGGGGATCGTGCAGCGTCTGAAGGTGATGGCCAAGCTTGATTTGACGCAATCGAGACGGCCCCAGGACGGCAAGTTTCGCTTCACGCACGGCGGACAGACAGTTGATATCCGCCTGAGCCTGATCCCGACAGTGCACGGAGAAAATATTGTCTGTCGTCTGCTCCGGCCGACGGCTTCGATCTCAAAGCTTTCAGAGCTTGGGATGTCTGCGACTGTGCTGGACCGGTTCGAGCAATTGATCCGGCGTCCGCACGGAATGTTGCTGGTGACCGGCCCGACCGGAAGCGGGAAGACGACGACACTGTATACAGCGCTCAACGCGATCAACACACCCAGCCGCAACATCATGACGATTGAAGATCCGGTGGAGATTCGTCTGCCGATGCTGCGTCAGGTGCAGGTCAATCCGGAGATTGGGCTGACCTTTGCCGCGGCATTGCGGTCGATGTTGCGGCAGGACCCGGACGTGATCCTTGTCGGTGAGATTCGCGACGAGGAGACAGGGCGGATCGCGGTGCAGGCGTCGATGACGGGGCATCTGATGCTTTCGACGCTGCACACGAACGACGCGGTGGGCGTCATCGCGCGGCTGCGAGATTTTGAAATTCCTGTCTATGCGATCAACTCAGCGCTGTTGGGGGCGTTGGCGCAGCGGCTTGTGCGGTGCGTGTGCACGGATTGTGCAGAGCCATACACACCGACGGAAGATCAGTTGCGGGCACTTGCTGCAGAGCCGGGCGCGGGGCTGTTCCGTCGCGGCCTTGGGTGCACACGGTGCATGAACACCGGATACCGGGGGCGCATGGGCGTGCACGAGCTGATGTGCATGACTTCCAGGCTCCGTGTGTTGATCGAGGAGAATGCTCCCGCCGTCGAAATCGAGAAGGTCGCAAAGGAAGAGGGCATGGTGCCGCTGGTCACAGATGGGCTGCATAAGGCGATGATGGGGCTGACGACCGTGGAGGAGGTCGAGAAGCTGCTCGCAACGATTGACCTCGCGCCTCCGATGAGGATGTCCGCATGAGCACGTCCACGTTCAGGTATGTGGCGCTGGATCGCGATGGCAAACGCACGCGCGGGCGCATATCGGCCACAGACGAGCAGGATGCGTTTCGGCGGATCTCTACGCAAGGCTTGACACCGCTTCGCGTGTCGGCCGATGTCAAGCGCTCATTCTCGCTCGGAAGACGTGTGAAAAAGGCAGATATTGCAGCCATGACGCGCGAGCTGAGCGTTCTGGTGGAGGCGCGGGTGCCGCTTGCGCAAGGGCTGATGATCATGGCCGAGAACGAGCGCAACGCGACGCTTGCGACGATTCTGCGGAGTCTTGCGGGCCGGATTGAATCAGGGGCGCGTGTCAGCGATACAATCGATCACCACCGCGATGTCTTCGGCGATGTGTATGTGGCGACCATGCGAGCGGCGGAAAGTTCCGGGATGCTCGCAGAAGTGACGGTGCACCTGGCCGACATGCTCGATTCGGAAGTGGGATTACAACAGAAGCTCCGGCGTGCCGCGACGTATCCGATCATCGTGCTCGCAGTGGTGTCGGTGGCAATGGTGGTCATTGTCGGCTTTGTAGTGCCGAGGTTTGCCGCGACGTATGCGTCGTCCGGGGTAGAGCTGCCGCTTGCCACGCAGGTCGTGCAGGCGGTCGGTGCTTCGATGCGGAGTGCGTGGTGGGTGTATCTCGGCTCGGTCGTTGTCATGATCACAGGCATTATGCATATGTGGTCGATGCCAAAGGGGCGTCTGCGGCTTGAGAAGATCCTCGCGCGCATGCCCTACATCGGGCGCTTGCTGACGGCGGTCTCGACAGCGAGATTCAGCAGGGTGATGGCAATCGGCTCGGGCGCGGGAGTGAACCTGATCGAGTCGCTGGAAATGAGTGCTGCAGCATGTGGTTCGCTGCGTGTGCGCGAGGAATCTCGGCGTCTGGCCATCAAGCTGCGGGGCGGAGCTTCACTGTCAGAAGTTCTTTCCGAGTCGGTGACGTTGCCTCCGTTTGCGCGGCGCTTGCTGGGGTCGTGCAAGGACGCAAAGGACGTCGCACGCACGTCCGATGTGATTGCCAGTCACTTCGAGCGCGAGGGCAAGCACCTGGCCGAGAGTGTGAGCTCGTTCATCGAACCGGTGATGACGGTCGTGTTGGCCTTCATCGTGCTTGTCGTTGCGCTGAGCGTGTTCCTTCCAATGTGGCAACTTGTGGGGCTGAATCGATGAAAAACAGGACATTCCACTGTGTGCACGCGCGTGCGTTCAGTCTTCTAGAGGTCTTGGTGGTAGTCATCGTGATCGGGATTTTGGCTGCGGTGGTCGTGCCGCAGTTTGCCGGCGCCTCGGACGAGGCGCGGACATCTTCCTTGCAGAGTGTGCTGGGAGGTGTGCGCAGCTCGATTGCGTCATATCGCACTCGTGCCGTCATTGCAGGCGAAGATCCATTTCCCACGCTGGCCGAGTTGACCACGGTTGGTGTCGTCATGCAAAACGAAATCGCTGCAAACCCGTTCACGGGTGTCAGCGGCGTGCAATCGGTCAGCGCAGCGCAGGCGCAGTCGCGGGCGGTGGTCAACGAGCAGGCAGCCGGATGGAACTACTACGTGGACAACTCCGCGTCTCCGCCCGTTGCCATCTTCTACGCAAACTGCGACGACGAGACCACGGTCGAGTTGACGAACGGAGAAATGGCAACGGCCAACGAGCTATGAGCAGGACGACACGACATTCTGAGCACGGATTCACGCTGCTGGAGCTGGTCGTGGTCATTCTGATCGTGGGGTTGGTATCGGTCACGGCGCTCCCCGCGCTCAATCAGGTGCAGGCGGCTCGACAGGCCGGAGCGCGAAGCGAGATCGTCTCGCAACTGCGCAGCGCACGGGCGCATGCGTTGGCGCTGGGAGATCCTTCGGGCCTGAGCATTGATCTGGGGGCGCAGTCGTTCCAGTTGGTGACGGTGCCGCCGGGCGCGGGGGCACAGGCGATGCTTGATCCGCTTGGAGCTGAAGAACCCGTTCGCCGGATCGAGGAGCTGTATCCGGGCGCATCGTTTGCATCAGTGACGCTGCTGGACGGGTCTTCGGGTTCGGGCGTGATCTGGTTTTCCAATGATGGGACGCCGGAGGTTCGAGACGAAAGCGGTGCGTATGTGGGTGTGGCCAGCGCCGATGCGGTCATTGTGCTTGAGGGGGCGGATGCGATCACGGTGGATCGACTGACAGGACGGATTGAATGAGCGGAAGGTCAGGGCACCGAGTACGGAGCGGGTTCAGCCTGGTCGAGGCTGCGGTGATTGTCGTGATGATTGCGATCGCCGTGCCGGCATCGACACAGATGATCGTCAACGCATCGAACGAGCGTGTGGATCGGGTGCTGCTGACGATGGGCACAATCTATGCAAGCTCGTTGCTCGAAGTGATCATGTCAGACGTGTCGCGTGGGGCGTTTGATGAGCTCGCCAACGAGTCGGCGTATCTTGAAACACCGGGGACGGGGCTTTGGGCACGGACGAGCTGGATTGCCGAGCCCTACGAGGCGCGGCAGTTGACGGCCGCGGTGACGATCTCCGAGCTGGTGGCGCGTGACGGAACGGTCTCGGCAAACCCGGACGAGAATCGATTCCGGATCGTCACTGTGTCGGTGGGCGTGCCGACAGCGTCGGGGCAGGTTCTCAATCTTCCAATAAGCATGATGGTGGGGGATCCAAACCCATGATTGTGCGTGCATTCACGCTCGTCGAGGCGATTGTGACGACGGTGATTTTGAGCATCATCGCGGCGATCGTACTGCCCGTGTTGAATGGGGCTGCGGACAGTTTCGGGGCCTCTTCCCAGGCCGAGCGTGTCGTAGACGACTCGACGTATGCAATCAATCGAGTGATCAGGCTCTTGCGTGAAGCACCCCAGGGCGGCTCGCCTGGCACAATCGGAGTGACAAGCCTGAGCAGCAGCTCCGTCGTTTTCACAGATCAATCGGGGTGTCGATTGAGCGGGGGGAGACTGGAGATCAGACCAGCGGGGGGGACATGGGGGACGCTGTGCGACGACGTGGAGGCCTTTGAGCTTCGGGCGCTGGACTCGACGGGCGCGGATTCGTCGGCTTCGCCGGAACAGACGCAACGGTTTGAGGTTCGGCTGTTGCGCGGGGGGCTGGAACTGCGTGCGTCGGCATTCTGTCGATCGAGGTATGGGACATGAGGCTTCAAACTGGGGCCAGGCGCGGGATCGCGCTCGTCGTGGTCGTGCTGATGCTTGCCGTTGTGCATATCACGGTGATGAGCTCGGTGGTGCGAGCAGGGCCGGAGGCCGACATCGTGACCCTGCGCATCGAGACGGCCCGTGCGTTTTTTGCAGCCGACTCGGGGGTCATGGTGTGGCTTCGTGAAGATGCCGCGGGTCAGACGCCCGAACCGGGGGAAGTCTTGACACTCAACGAGCAACGAGTCCTCTTCGTTGAATCGCCGGAAGCGGGTGAATCGGGAACGCTCGTCGTCGAGGGGCAGTCAGGTCGAGCCCGTCGGAGGGTGATGATCAACTTGGAGTGAACCTGGCTCGATGGGCAAAAGTCCCCATTCGCTGTGGCCGATGTACGGATATGAGTTGAACGAGGGCAGATTGTGCACTTTGCGTCAAGACCGAAGCTGGTGATTTCGCTTGAGCCCGGATTGCTCGTCGGGCAGGTTGTGCGTGGAGTGCGCGTGGTGCGATCGCAGCAAGCGTCGCTGGGTGTCTCTGACTGGTCGAGCGTGTGGGAGAATGAGCTGGAGAGTCTCGACGGGGCGCTCGAGCGACTTGTAGCACGGCTCGGCATTCCGCCGCAGACCGAGGCGCAGGTGATTTGTGAAGCCCCCGATTCGATGACGGAGTTTCAGTCGATCAGCGCTCGTCAGTCCGAGGCGATAACGGCGGCGCGGCTGGCGGTTGCCGAGCGGATGTCCATGTCGGTTGATTCGCCATGTATCGCCGTGCACCCGTTGGCGCGTGCAAAGGGCGAGGATGGACGGCCGATGACGCAAGTCATCGTCACCGCAATCGAAGAGACGACCCTTGAGCATATCTATCGCTGGGTGGAACGCGCAGGGCTGTGTTGTGGCGGGTGTGTTCCCGCCAGCGCCGTTATGCTGGAGAGAGTGGCGGCGCGATTGAAGGCCGATTCCTCCCGCGATTGCTTGCATGTGCTTCACGTCGGCCGCTGCCGGTCAGTGGTTGGATCAGGCAGCGAGAACGGCATTCAGCTCCTGCGCACGTTTGAAGTCGGAGTGGCACACCTGGTGGAAGCCGTGGTCAGGGCATCGCAACTTGCCGAATCGGGCAAGGCGACTCCTTTGAACTTTGAGAAGGCGCAGGCGATCTTGTTTGAATCAGGGCTGCCGACGCCGGAAGCGGAGTTTGGAGAAGGCTGCGGCCTGGAGGCCCGGACGGTCTTGCCGTTGCTTCAGCCGGTCTTGCAACGGATTTCGGTGGAGGTCAAGCAGTCATTTCGTCGCGTTGCACGCAGTAGACGGCTGTCGGAGATCCCGATTACTCTGACAGGCCCGGGCGCATTGATCGAGCGGCTCGGCCAGTGCCTTTCAAACATGGTCGACATGGAGGTGCACGCGGCGGCGACACGCAGCGAGGTTGTGTCTGCGGAGGAGACTTGGGTCGCGTCGTCCAGGAGTTCCCTGGTTCTGCGGACCACCCGGCACGAAGCAGAACGCGCAGGGTCGCAGCTGCGCCGTGCGGCAATCGCTGGAGCGATCGCGACGAGCATGCTCGTGGGCGGCCAAGCACTCTTGCAGACACAGACCATGGGGCAGTTGCACGCAGCGATCGATGCGCAGTCGAGCACACTTGCGGAAGTCAGGGCATTTCGGTCGTTGTGCGAACAGGCTTCGTCAACAAGCCAGTCGATCGAGACGGCGCGGAGCATCGTGGCGGACTTCGTGGGAGAGCAGCCGGATTGGAGCGCAGCGATCACGGAAGTGGCGCTCGCAGCCAGGGACCGGGTGATCCTGACCGACTTGCGTGCTGATATCGAAAGTGGGCGGTCTGCAATGCTGCTTTCCGGCACCGCAGATGCGAGCGAGAAGGCGGAGGAATCGCCGCTGTCGGATTTTCTTGAATCACTGCGCAGTTCACCATTTGTGGAAGATGTCGAAGTGGTGTCTCGGCGGCTGATCGAGATCGACGATCAGGCGCTCTACCAGTTCCGCGTGAACGTGGAGTTGATCGGCATGCGGGACAGCCTGGTTCACGGGGAGGTGTTTCCATGACACCCCGGACGACACACGCACCGCTTTCTCTGATGGTGTCCGCTTCGTTTGTAGTCGTGGCGGCGTGGTATTTCGGCGTGCACAGTCGGCAGGCGAGCGTTGACCAGCTCAAAGTCGAGCTTGAATCGCAGACGAGTGAGATCGAGCAGGGTAAAGCCGATGAGGCAGCATTCGGCGCCGGGCTCAGCGCGATGATTCAGCGCATGGAGCAGGAGTCAAGCCTTTATCGAGCGGCGTGGGCTCACTCGAGTGATGCCGCGGTCCTGTATCGCGGGTTTGATGAGGCTGCTCAGGACGCAGGCGTTCGCGTGGTTCGGCTGGAGCCGTCAAAGGGAGGCATCCGCACAGAGCGTCAGGGCGCATCGATCGAAACGCACGGCTTCGTGGTAGAAGTCGAGGGGGTGTTCGAGGGGGTCATGCGGTTCATCCGGCAAGTGCAGTACGGCGGAGGGATGACGAGGATCAAGTCGATCCGCCTGTACCCGGCCGTGGACACGGAGGCAAGCGAGAGTTCGGTGCGTGCGATTGTGCAGAGCGAGCACGTCTCGGTGCGCGGGCTTTTCGAGGAGGATGGGCCATGATTGGGCTTGTGTCACGGCGATCGACGTGTCTCAAGTGCCTTGGAGTGGCCTTGTGTCCGGTGCTTGCGCTTCTGGGCACCCGGATGTGGGTTGCGCGTGGAGGACCGGCGTCGGCGTCGGCTCAGCCTGCCGTGGATCCCGTCACGATTCCGGAATATCAGCCCATGCCGGAGCCAAGTGAGAGAGAGGCACGCGCCATTGCACGAATCAGGGAACTTGAGCATCAGAGCGTTCCATCGCCATTCCCGAATCTTGCGCAGACCGAAGTGCCCGAGATCATCCAGAAAATCGGCTTGATTGCGGGCGATCCGGCCGAGCAGGTTCAGCAAGTCCCGGAGCTGGTGGTGACATCGGTGATGGGGGGGCGTGTTCCGGTGGCGATGGTCAATGGGCGTGCAAGGAGCGTCGGCGATCGGGTCGCGCCCGGTTGGACCATCCGCCAGATCAACGCATCGGGAATCGTGATCGAGCACGTCGACGGACGCACGGCCGAGTTCGCTATTGAGCGAGGATCCCCCTGAAGCCGGAGGCGTATGATCGCTTTCCGCGCCCCCGCGAGGGCGAGAGGAGAGCGCATGGCACGGCTGCACGAATATCAGGGCAAAGAGCTTCTCAGAGAGGCGGGTTTCCAGACGCCGCGGGGCGGTGTTGCAGACACCCCTGGCGGAGCGCGGGCGATCGCTGAACGCCTCGGCGGACGCGTGGTTGTGAAGATCCAGGCCTGGACGACGGGGCGCAAAGCGATGGGAGGAGTGCGCTTCGCAGATGATCCGGACCAGGCGGGCCACATTGCCGCAGAGTTGCTTGCGATGAAGGTCGGCAACTTCCCCGTCGAGCAGGTTTTGATCGAGGAGTGCATCGACATCCAGGACGAGCTGTTCGTGTCGCTTTCGATCAACGAGCGGGAACGACGGCCGATGCTGCTCTTGGCGGCGACCGGTGGGAGCGGGATCGAGGACCGGGCCGAACAGGTGCAGCCCATTGCCTGTCCGCTCGACACGGGGCCTCGGGAGGAAGAAGTCAGGTCGTTTCTTGCCTCGACACCGATCGATGCAGCGTTGCACGAGAAGTTGTGCTCGAGCATTTGTTCGGTCTTTGCCGTGGCTCGCCGGCATGAGGCGCGTTCGGTTGAGATCAACCCGCTCGTCACCACGCCCGATGGGCGTGTCGTGGCAGCGGACTGCCGTATGACGATCGACGACTATGCAGTCTTTCGGCACTCCGAGCTTGGCATCGAGATCGCACGCGAGCTCGATCATCCGCCGACGCAACTGGAGCGGATTGCCTACAAGGTTGAGCAGGCGGATCACCGTGGTACCTTCTACTTCGCCCAGCTCAACACCGAGCCGCCAGCGGGTTCGCGCGGACTTGTCGGCTTTCACGGAGCCGGTGGGGGCGGCTCCATGATGAGCATGGATGCGATCGTGGCGGAAGGATTCACGATCGCCAACTTTACCGATACATCGGGCAACCCGTCGGCCGGGAAGGTGTACCGGGCCGCGAGAATCATTCTGTCGCAGCCCGGTCTGTGCGGCTACTTCGGTTCGGGATCCGGAGTCGCAAGCCAGGAACAGTTCTGGAGCGCCTATGGGCTTGCCAAGGCATTCTGGGAGCTCAACCTGTCGATTCCTGCGGTGATTCGGCTCGGAGGCAACAGTGAGGATCGCGCCGTGGACATTCTGGAGGGTGCTTGCGCGGATCTGCCGGCGATCGTGGAGGGCTATCGCAAGGATGACTCGCCGCGGGAGATTGCCCGGCGGTTTGGCGAGCTTGTCGATGCATCCCGGGAGGCGGGAGTTGAGGCATGGAAGCCGCGGCGGGCACGCATGCCCGAGTACGTCGGACCGGGGCGCTCGTATGAGATCAACGGCGGGCGTGTGTGGATCAATCCGGCGATGGATTCGGCCAGCGCAACGCGGGCCGCGGAGCTGTCCAACGGGCTGCTTCGCGTCCAGGGCGAGACCCTCGTGCCGGCGGTGGATGCGGAGGAGTTTGCCAAGCGGGACTCGGAGCTGATCGGGTGCGAGGTTGAATGCCGACGTGGCGGGCTGGACGCGGTGTTCGTCGAGCTCGATATCGAGGGGCTGGAGTAGACGTTTGGCCTTCGAAGTGTTGTTTTACCAGATTGAGTCCACAGCGGATCGAGCATGGCCATCATCATCGACGAAACAAAAAACGTGATCGTGCAGGGCATCACCGGGCGCGAAGGACAGGCACGCACACAGCTCATGCTCGGGTATGGCACCAGCGTGGTCGCCGGGTGTACGCCGGGCAAAGCCGGACAGGAAGTGCTGGGCGTGCCGGTGTTTGACACGGTGGCCGATGCCCAGCAGCACAGTCGGCACGTGCATGGCCGAGATGTTGATATCTCCGTCGTGCTGGTGCCTGCGAGGTTTGTGAAGAACGCTGCGATCGAGGCGATTGAAGCAGGCGTGAAGATGTTGGTATTGGTTCCGGACCGGGTGCCGGTATGGGACGCGATGGAGATCGCTGCCTGCGCGGAAAAGCACCAGGCGCGATTCGTGGGGCCGAACACTTTGGGTGTGATCAGCCCCGGGCGTGCGGTGGTCGGAATGATCGGAGGCCGGGCCGAGAGTGCCAAGGCATGGTTCAAGCCCGGCCGTGTCGGTGTGATCAGTCGGTCCGGAGGCATGTCCAGTTCGACGGCGTATTACCTCGGCAAGGCGGGCATCGGCACGAGCACGATCTGCCACATCGGAGGCGATTCTGTGCTGGGGCTGCGCATCCCGGACGTGGCGCTCATGTTCGAGCAGGACGAGCAGACCGACGCGATCGTGCTGTTCGGGGAGATCGGGGGGTCAATGGAGGAAGACCTGGCCGAGCTGATGCGTGCCGGCCGTGTCACCAAACCCGTGGTGGCATACATCGGGGGCAAGGCAGCCAAGGAGGGGACGCGATTCAGCCACGCCGGCGCGATCATCGAAGGGGGCAAGGGAACACACGCGGGCAAGGTCAAGGCCCTGAGCGAAGCGGGCGCCGTGGTGGTGGAGAGTTTCGGCGATCTTCCCGAAGCGACCGGGCGCGTGCTGGCAGGGCAAAGCTGAGCATCGAAAGGCGAGACGATGTCCGAGAAATGGCCGACAGCGATTACCGACATTGAACCCAATCGCGTAGCGGTGCGAGGGTACGACATAGCCGAGTTGATGGGCCAGGTGTCGTTCGGATCGGCGGTGTACCTGATTCTGATGGCAGAGCTTCCGAGTGAGCCGGTCGGAAGATTGATGGATGCGATTCTGGTTTCGAGCATCGATCATGGTGCAACGCCGCCCAGCGTGCTTGCTGCCAGAACGGTCGCCAGCACAGGGGCGAGTCTGAGCCAGAGCGTGTCGGGGGGGTTGACGTGTATCAACCGCTGGCACGGAGGAGCGATTGAGGATTGTGCCAGGCAGCTCGGGCAGATCATCGAGCGGGCGGGTGGTCAGAGGTCCAGGCTCGACAAGGCAGCCGCCGAAGTGCTGGCCGAGATGAAGTCGCGCGGGCAGCGCATGAGCGGGTTTGGGCATCGTGTGCATACAGCTGATCCACGAACCGCGCGCCTGTTTGAGCTTGCTCAGCAGGCCGGAGCGGCGGGGCTGCATGTCGAGGCAGCACGAGCGGTGGAACGGGCCTTTGACGCAATGGGCAAGGAGTTGCCCATCAATGTCGATGGTGCCATCGGGGCGATTCTGGGCGATCTGAAGTTCCCCTACGAGGTGATGAACGGCGTGTTCATGATCGCGCGGACACCGGGCCTGGTGGCGCACGTCGTCGAGGAGCAGACGAGGATGAAGCCGATGCGCAAGGTCATCGCCGGCCAGCATGTGTACGACGGCCCGCCACGGCGGAGCATGTGCAGTGGCTGACGCGCCCGTGCTCGTGACGGAGCGCCTTCGTTTGCGATGGCTCGACCAACGCGACCTGCCGCGGTTTTGCGAGCTCGCAGGTGCGCCGGAGGTGTTTGAAACAACGCTCCATGTCCCCAGCCCCTACACGATCGCGCATGCACGTGAGTTCATGGAGCACCAACGCAGGGCGTGGGAGCGTGGACAGGCGTACCTGGTTGCGATTGCCATGCGCGAGAGCGACGAGGTGATCGGGGCGATCGGGCTTGAGTTGAGGCGTGCGATGGACAGGGGCGAGCTGGGGTTCTGGGTCGGTGTGCCGTATTGGAACCGGGGCTACGCGACCGAGGCTGCGGGTGCCGTCCTGGGTTTCGGATTCGAGCATCTGCGGCTGAACCGGATCTGGGCGGGCCACTTCGCCGGCAACGAAGCATCCGGGCGTGTGCAGCAAAAGCTGGGTATGAAGTTTGAGGGCGTGTTGCGTCAGGCGCTCAAGAAGGGCAACACGTACCACGATGACGTGGTCCATGCGGTGCTCCGGGAGGAGTTCGAGCCGAAAATCAAGTGGGAAATTGAGCAACTCTGACCAGTATGTCAGGAGAAGGAGTATTTGAGAATGCCGATGACAGTAGAGCAAGTCGCAGAGCTGTTTCCGAACCTCATGGACATCAGCGATGCCGAACTTCGGCAGAAGGTTGCCGCCGTGTGGTCAGAGGCAATCGAGACCGGCTGCGGCGGGAAGGGGTGGACAGTGGACGAACTGCGCGCCGTGCCGTTTACGCTGCTGGCCGGCGAGATCGACCTGCGATACATCGAGCACCTCAACTCGTGCTGCAAACAGTGCATTGCGATCGCCGGCGTGCTCAAGGAAGTGTTCGGCGATCGCATCCCGATCAATCTGGACTACCTGATCGCCGGGTCGCTGCTTGCCGACGTGGGCAAGCCCCTGGAGTTTGACAAGGACGCGGACGGCAAGGTCGTCAAGGGGCACTTCGGACAGATGCTTCGGCACCCGTTCAGTGGGGTGGCGTTGTGCTACAAGCACCAAATCCCCGCAGAGGTAATGCACATCGTGGCAACGCACAGTCACGAGGGCGACAAGGTGGAGCGATCCATCGAGAGCATCATCTTCCACCATGCGGATTTTGTGGACTTTGACATTGCCAAGTACCTTGGAAGACGATCCGGCCGATAAGCGAGCGCGACTGAAATGGCAGCTGGCTACGATCCTCTCCCGGAGGCTGGTCTCCGGTGGAGTTCGGAGGCGTTGTCGATGAAAAAAGTGCTCGTTCTCGGTGGTGGCAAGGTCGGCAAATCGGTCGGCGAGATGCTCTTGGCGCTGGGTCGCGGTGAATACAGGGTGACCCTGGCCGATCGAGACGAAACGAATCTGGCGCAGGCCGAGGGCAACTTCAAACGGCTCACGTCGCGAGTGCCCCACGCGGTCGAATACACGACATGCACGGTGGATGCGACGGACCATGCGGCCGTGCGCGACCTGCTCAAGGGCCACGACTACGTGATCTGCATGCTCCCGTTCGACCTGGTGGCGGGTGTTGCCGAGGCGGCCAATGAGCTGGGCGTGCATTACTTCGACGTGACCGAAGACGTGGAAACGACCGAACGCGTGCGTGCCATTGCCGAGTCGGGCAACGCGAAGGTCGCTCTTGCGCCGCAGTGCGGTCTGGCGCCCGGCTATGTTGCGATCGCAGCGTACGAGATTGCCCGACAGTTCTCACGGATCGACATGCTCAAACTCCGCGTGGGGGCGCTGCCACAGTATCCGACCAATGCACTGCGCTACAACACGAGTTGGTCGACCACCGGTGTGATCAACGAATACTGCGAGCCGTGCAAGGTGATGCTCGACGGCAAGCAAGTGCAGGTGCCGGCGTTGGAAGGCTATGAAACGTTCAGCTTTGGAAAGGGGTTCTACGAGGCGTTCTATACCTCCGGGGGCGTGGGCAGCCTCATCGATACCCTCGTGGCTGAAAACAAGACCACCGACGAAACAAAAATCGCCTACAAGACCATTCGCTACCCCGGCCATCGCGATCTGATGAAGTTTCTTCTCGAAGACTTGCGACTTGGCGTAGAGCATGCCGAGCCCGGCCCCGATGGCATTCGATTCGATCGTCGCCTTGCGGTCAACCTCATCGACCACGGCATCTCTCGCACGCAGCAGGACGTCGTGGTGATTTTCATCAACTGCGTCGGGCTGAAGGATGGATTCCGTCAGCAGGTGAACTTCCACCGATCCGTGCGCGCGACCGAGATGTTCGGGCGCATCTGGCCGGCAATCGAATACACGACGGCAGCGGGTGTGTGTGCGATGGTCGAGCTGCACCGATTGGGCAAGTTGCCGCAGACCGGTTTCATCCGTCAGGAGCAGTGCCCGCTTGCCGAGTTCAACAACACGGTGTTCGGATTGGCCTACGAGGCACCGGAGAAGATCGAGCAGACCGTGCTGGGCACCGGGTAAGGGCCCGCGCCGACCATCGCGCAGCGCTGTCTTCTGCCGCAACCTTGCGTGCTGCCGCCATGTGCGATGCGCGTGCTGGATGTGGCAGACCGTGTCGAACGCGCCGTTTGACTAAACAGACTCACCGGCGACCAGCCGGGGCAGTATCTCGCCCGCACGCCCGCGGAGGGCGATGTCCACGCGCCATGACATGGGCGTCGGGTCCAGCGTGATCTCGGCAGCCAGCGCTCCACTCTGGCAGGCCACTTCCGTCAGTCCCGCCGCCGGGTAGACCAGTCCGCTGGTGCCGATTGCCAGATACACATCGCACGAGGCAGCCGCTCGATAACCGATCTCCAACGCCTGCTCGGGCAGCATCTCGCCGAACCAGACGACGTTGGGTCGATACAGACCCCCAGCCGGAGAACGAGGGGGGTAAGACCGGAACGGATCCGGCCCGGGTTCAATCAGCTCCCCCGTCCTGGTGCATCGCCACACGTGCAGGGTGCCGTGGATCTCGATGGGGTCCTGGCTGCCGGCACGGTGGTGGAGCCGGTCAATATTTTGCGTGACGAGCGTAAACCTTCCCCCACGGCTCCGGACCGCTCGCTCGAGGGTGGCAAGCGCAAGATGTGCCGGATTTGGTTGACAAGCCAGGCAGGCAAGTCGGCGTTCATCGTACCAGCGTGTGACAAGGGCCGGATCGGCAGCAAAGGCTTCGGGAGTGGAAAGCTTGGCAGGATCGTACTTTGCCCACAGCCCTTCCTGCGGGTCCCGGAACGTGGGCACACCACTTTCAGTACTCACGCCGGCGCCGGTGAGCACGCAAACCGACTTCGCTTGCGCAAGGGCCTGGATGAGGCGATCCTCCCCGCTCATGGAGGAGCATAGCGTGCGCGCAGACGCGTGATCTCAACAGCAGCCCTCCCCCGAACCGATGATGGCGGGGTGCCCAGCGTTCTGGTCATTTCGGACGGGTCGGTGGCTGGTCTGACTGCATGCGCCATCGAGGCCGATCGTGCGCCCGGCGAGCCGGTGGTATGGGCCGGCGATCTGCTTGGCGCGGTACCCGAGTCGGATTGTCCGGTCGCCGAGCGCGCCGTCGGTGTGCAGGCCGATCTGCTCGGCATGTCACGTGCAAATCTGCCGTGGCTCGGCACCGGTGGGTCCAACAGCGAGCAGAGCATGGCCTTGCTGCGCATCGGTCAGCACGCAGCGCGCCTGGGCATCCGCCGCGTGGTCTGGGCGGTGCAGTTTCCCTTTCTTGGTTCCGAACCCGACCTGGATCGACTCGCAACGACCCACGACCGCTGTCTGCTGGCTTCGCGGCTTGTTTCACTGGACTTGTGGGACCATCCCGACCCGCAGGTGCCGGAGGTGCGCATCGAGACGCCGTTGATTGATCTCAGCGATGCGCAACTCGTTGATCTGGCGCTCGACGTGGGGGCGCCGGTCGGCAGTGTCTGGTGGATGGACGCCGTCTCCGACACAGCCAGGCGTGAACAGAAACGGTGGAGCCCGGTGCTCACCGAACTGGGCTGGGCGCCTGCCGCCGCATGAGTGCGCTCGATATCCTTCTGTCTGTGCTTCAGTGGTCCGGCACAGCCCATCGTGCCAAATGACCAGTGTCAGCGCCTGCGCCGGACTGCCAACGCGCCCGCACAAAGCAGAAGCGATGAAGCCGGCATCGGTACCGGGTTGGAATCCACATCGGCAAACCACATGCCCCAGCCTAGTGTGGCAACACTCCCGGCGATACCGAACGGCCCATTGATACCCCATACGTAGAGCCGGAACGTGGTTTCATCGGTGAGCGTGGGCAGGGATTCGAGGTCGAAAAGCACCGGCCGACCGGTGTTGCCCTGCAGCGAGTTCGGCCCGGGCAGCGCAGCGTGGTCGCTGGTGAAGCCGTCGGTTTCAGACCGCAGCACGATCCGGTCAAGAGGCATCGGCGCACCGTTGTTGGCTGCCTGAAGGATGAGATCGTGCACGTCGAGTGCGCGTCCGGCCCCGGGGATGATCGAGAACTCGATGTAGTGATCCTCGCTGAACGTCGATGGGATATTCGTGAACGAAATCGACCCAATCGAGTTGCCGAAGCGCGTCAGACCGACTTGTGTCAGCAGTCCCGCCGCGGCGAGAGATTCGTCCGTTGACTGTCCCATGAAAGGATCCGTGCCGCCCGGCTGACTGATGCGCGGATTCCACCACACGCGATCGACTACATCAGCAAGCGAGGCAGGGACAAGAAGCGCAACAGCCATGGCGGCAACGAGCTTTGAATACATCACAATCTCTCCGTTATTTGAGGAGCGACAGCATAGCGGCTGATGGCGGCAGGCCGCAGCGCTGCAATATGAAAAAACGCAGAATCCTCGACTTATCGGAACGTGTGGGATGGATTCTGTCTCTGGTGCTTCCGTTCGAGGCCGGCCAGATGCGGAGTTGTCAGCCCGGTGCGGATGAGCAGAGCAAAGTCTTGAGGTATTGACCGGTATAGCTGGACTTGGTGCGTGCGATCTTCTCAGGCGTACCGGCTGCGACGATGGTCCCGCCGTTGTCTCCGCCCTCGGGTCCGAGATCGATGATCCAGTCGGCACACTTGATCACGTCGAGGTTGTGCTCGATGACAACCAGGGTGTTGCCCGCGTCGGCGAGCCGATTCAACACGCCGAGCAGTTTGCGGATGTCCTCAAAGTGCAGCCCGGTCGTCGGTTCGTCGAGAATGTAGAGTGTGTGCTCGGCGCTGGGCGTGCCGTCGTAGCGTGTGCCCTTCCCGAGTTCGGTCGCGAGTTTGATGCGCTGAGCTTCGCCGCCGGAGAGCGTGGTCGAGGGTTGCCCCAGCGTGATGTAGCCCAGCCCCACATCGCGCAGACACTCGGCAAAGCGCAGGATCTTCGGGTGACTCTCAAAGAACGCGCAGGCCGATTCGACCGTCATGTCGAGTACGTCGGCGATGGAGCGTCCGCGATAGGTCACTTCGAGTGTCTCGCGGTTGTAGCGTTTGCCCCGGCACACTTCACACTCGACAAAAACATCGGGCAGAAAGTGCATCTCGATCTTCTTGAGCCCCTGTCCCTGGCAGGCTTCGCAGCGGCCGCCGCCGTTCTTCGCCGGGACGTTGAAGCTGAATCGCCCGGGCTTGTACGCGCGGATGCGAGCTTCCTTCGTCTGCGCAAAGACCTTGCGGATATCGTCAAAAATGCCGGTGTAGGTGGCGGGGTTCGACCGGGGCGTGCGGCCGATCGGTGATTGATCGACCTCAATGACACGATCGATGT
>RFGK01000073.1 GCA_003697045.1 Planctomycetota bacterium | reverse complement strand
GTTGCGCCATTCAGGGTGGGAAGGATGTGGTTGTTGATGTTGACCGGATGGAACTGCATGAGCACGTTTGCCAGTCCGCCCGGGCAGAGATGGCAGTAGCTCATGATGGTGCCGTTGGGTGTGACAGAGCAGTCGCCGTTGGCGCAGTTGTCGATGCCAATGTCATGCGTGTGCGGAGCGCCCACGTTGTGTCCACCCTCGTGGGCGACGACCATCAGGTCCCAGTTCTGAGAGTTGTTGTCCTGGATCGGATACGGGAAGAATCCGCTGAGGTTGGCGCTGAGGCCATAGTTGAATCCCGAGTTGCAGATTCCGGGCAACCACGCCACGCCGCCACCGAGCCCGCGGCCGGAGAGGAAGTGCCCAAGGTCCTTGGCAACCGAGCCCATGTTCGCTTCCCAGTAGTCACGATACTGGAAGAGCTGATCTGTGGTGCTGCTCTGGTTCCACGGGTCCGTCGTCGTCCAGAGGCGACTCCACACGACCTGAGTCTCAGCGCCGAAGTCGCGCGAGTAGATTTCGCCGACCGCGCCGAACAGAGTTGCGATGTAGGTGTTGGCCGCGTTCTGATCGCCGCCGAAAAGGCCGAGATATTCCTGATCCGTTTCGACAGCAAACTCGAGCAGGAAGCAGTTGACCCCACGCGGCGTGTGCAGCGTGTTCGGGTCAATCGGATGGACATTCTGTCCGAGCTGATCGGCAGCACACTCCCACTGGGCCCAGTTGATGACCCCCTCGGGCAGAGTGGTGAGGTTGTAAACACCGATGGGCAGGTCCTGATCGAATGGGCCTGAGGAGACGATCCACGTCTGGCCGACTGCTTCGATGTACCCTTCAACGCCGTAGGGCGAGAAGGCCAGGAAGACGACCGAGTCGAGGTCGTCGGCCACATGACCTCCGAAGAGCATCACGTCAGGGCGTGGAAGCTCGACTTCGCCTTCGTCTGTCACGCTGAGAAGCCTTGCGTCGGGTGCGTACACCTCGCGGCGGGCCAGCTCGAGATCAACACTGACGCCAGGCCCGAGCACGAAATCGGTCATCGTGAACGAGTTGAGATTGCGCAGACCTTCATACCCATCCGGATCGAGCGTCAGCGCGGTCATCACCGCGGTGCTCTGATCTGGATCGACTGCCAGTGGCGAACTGATGTCGGGCGCAGCGAAAGCCGACGCACCCAGCGCCAACGAAAGACACAGACACACATTTTTCATGTTGACTCCCCTTCTCAGGAAAACTGTTTGGATGGGACCCCTCAATCCCCCACGAACCCCATACTTCAGGTCCCGGCTCTCGGTTTCAGCATATCGGATGATTTGCACGATTGCTCGTCCAAATTGCGCGATCGGTCCCCGCGATGCGGCTGAAAACCCCTTCCAGAATCCCAACTCGACCGAACCGATCCATCCGGCATGCGTCTGACTCCCGTGGGCGTTGACAAGAGAACACTCGCAGCAACCGGTCGCACGGCCGCCGGAACGCATCGCTGCAGATCAGTCGCACATTGTTTGGCTCGACTCCGAGTCTGCCGCCCGGAGTAGACTGACTGGCACACTGGAGTTGATGGATGAATCTGAGACTGCTTGCGACATTGATATCGATCACGCTGGCGTTGTTCGCGTGCCCGGGCTGGGGGCAGGCGGCCGAGACGCCGGGCGAGCCGGCGCCGGCTGCCCCCGTCACTGCCGAGTCTTTGCGAACGCTGATTGCAGAGCTTGAGGCTCAGACCGGGGGCGACCAATCCGAGCGGCGCACGGCAATCGAGCTGTACAAGGAAGCGCTTGCCAATGTGCAGCGACGCGACGAAGCGCTCCGCCAGAAAGCGGATTTTCAAAGGCTCATCGAACAGGCACCGGCACAGCTCAAGTCGATCAGGGATGAGCTTGCCGCTCCCCCAACCGACGTTGTGGCGCAAGTTCCTCCAGACGCGACACTGGCACAGCTTGAGCAACAGCTTGCACAAGCCCAGGCCGAGCTGGCTGCGGCAACGCAGCAGCTCAATGAACTGCAAGCGGAGAGCAAGCGTCGGGACGAGCGTCGGCCACAAATCAACGCGTTGCTCACTCAGCTTCGCACACAGCTTGCTGAAACGACAGAGGCAATCAGGCTGTTTGCCCCTTCCGAATCTCCCTTGCTCAACGATGCCCGGCGGCTGAGCCTGACGACGCGCAGCGAGGCGCTGGAGCGTGAGATCGAGGCGCTGGAAACCGAGATCGCCAGCTATGACGAACGCCGCGAACTGCTGCCCGCCCGTCGCGACCGGGCGGCACGGCGTGTTGCGACTGCCCAGAAGCTTGTCGATCAGTGGCAGGCCATTGTGGGGGAGCGACGTCGGCTTGAGGCGCAACGGGCTGCGGAAGAGGCCGAGCGGCTGCGTCGCCAGGCTGCACGCCAGCATCCTGTGCTCAAGGCATTTGCTGAAGAAACCGAGCGTCTGGCGAACCTGAGGCTTGGTGACAACGGCACGATCTCCACACTGGCGGAGGTCTCGGAAAAGCTGACAAGGACCCACGCCGCACTGGAGAAGCTGCGCAAGGACTACCAGTCGGTGCAGCGGCGCATCGAGGCGACGCAACTCAATCGGGCTACCGGGCTGCTCCTGAGGGTGCAGTATGCACAGCTTCCGCAGATTTCTGACCTTCGGCAGGACCTGCGTGAAGCGACACGTCTGCTTGAAAGATCGGAAGTCGCCTGGATTGAATGGGATGAAGAGCGGGCCCGATTTGCGGATGTCAACGAGGTTGCCCAGGGTCTGCTCGCGCAGATCGAGGCGGCCGGAGACGTACCTGCTGAGAGTCGCGCTGATCTTGAAGCCGCTGCAAGAGAACTCGCAGCAGCGCGGCAGACGGCGCTGACCAATCTCTATGACGACGCGTCCAAGCAAGTGACTGAGCTGGGCAAGCTCACCGAGGCGACGCAACTGTTTCTGCAGGCAGTCTCGCAGTATCGCGCATACATTGAAGAGCGCATCCTGTGGATCCGCAGCGTTCCCGAAGATCGCATCAACTCGATATCCGATTACACCAACGCGCTGGCCTGGGCAACGGATCCGGACTCCTGGAACGATGCACTGACATCAGCGATCGACGAGCTGGCCTCAAAGCCTCTGGTTGCGATCAGCCTCGGGTCGCTGCTGGTGCTGACGTTTGTGCTGCGCGTGCTGGCCCGGCGACGCTTGCGCGACATTTCATCCAGAGTCTCCAGATATCGGACGGACTCTTATGTTCTGACGTTCCAGGCTCTTGGATTGACACTGGCCGGTTCGCTCTTTGTGCCGGCGATGTTCTTTGTCGCCGGGTGGGTGCTTCTTCAGCCGGTGGGTCAGCTCAGCGTCGGGAAAGCTCTGGGCGAATCACTCCAGCATGCGAGCCTGCTGGCGCTGATCCTTGTGTTTTCTCGGAGCGCGCTTCGCCCCAAGGGGTTGTTTGATGCCCACTTTCGCTGGCCGGTGCCGGTGATCCAGTCGAT
>RFGK01000013.1 GCA_003697045.1 Planctomycetota bacterium | reverse complement strand
GATCCTTCGCTCACGCTCGCAGACATTGCGAACCTGAGCTACGCCGAGCTCGTGGGCGCCTACGGCCGGTCCGGTGGAGGCATTGGTTTCGACCTCTCTTCCACCGGGCTGGTTGAGGCGAACTTCCTGCGCTTCACGCATGCAGGGCTCGACACCGAGACATTTGAGATTGACGCAGTGGCGGTCGTCCCGTCGCCGGCACCAATGGTCCTGCTCGGTTTGTTTGGCGCGCAACGTGCACGACGAAACTGTGGAACCAGCGCCTAGGAGAGAGGGTTCATTCTCCCGACCCGGTCGACAGGCCGCGTCGGGGGTTTCTCAGAGTTTCAACAAGGGGGCAGCGATGACGACACACGCCTGTGCCATACTGTGCATCGCCTTGTTCTGTGTGTCGGCCCCGGCGGAGGACTGGACGCACTACGGCCGCGACGAAGGGCGTGTCTCTTCTTCACCCCTCTCGCTGCGCCCCGAAGACTCCATCGGAGCAGCGCAGTGGACCACATCCGTCGGCCCGGGCGGCGAAAGCCTGGCATTCCTCGGGCAGAGTTCGGTCGTCCAATCGGGCGATAACGTCGTCGCGCTCGGGTGGGTCGACGGAGTGTTTGCCGCGATTGATGTGTTCGCTTCAACCGGCGCCGTGCGATGGTGGACTCCGGTGGCTGCACCGACGCTGGATTCCTGGTCAAGCCCGGCCATCGACGCAAACAATCAATGTGTCATCGTCGCCAGTGCGACTCAGCTTCAAGCTCTTGACCTTCAGACCGGCGCGGTTCGCTGGACCGCGAATACACAAAATGACATTGCGAATGCTTCGCCGATGGTAACGACGGATCTTGGGCTGCGGGATCGCGCGCTGATTACGGACTTCGGATTCTCCGGCCAGTCGGGATTGCTCTACGCGATCAATGTTGATCCATTCGATCCGGTCGAAAACCCCTATCAGCCCGGGCAGATTGTCTGGTCGGTCGGCGTCGGACCGCTCTCGGGTGCATCTCCGGCCCGGTTCGAAGACAAGGTCATCATCGCCACCAGCGACGGCCGCATCGCAGCCTACCCCATCGACACTGCCGCTCCTCCCGAGCCCGTGTGGGAGAGTTTCAACCCCACCGGGCTCGGGTTTTTTGGCACCATTTCCGTTCGCGGAGGTTTTGCATATGCCGCAAGCTACGCGTTCAACGGCGGACAACTCGCAGCCAATCTCGTCAAGCTCGACGCGAGCGACGGCACCGTGATCTGGTCAACCCCGAGCAATCGGACCGATGCGATCCCCATCCCCACCGACGACGGGCACATTCTGCTCTCATCGGGGCTCGTGGGGTTCGGTTCGATGCCATCGCTTCAGTTGTTTGAAGACCTCGGCTCCTCGGCTTCCCTGCTCTGGGATACGTTCCTCGACGGGGGGCCGACGCTTGGGTACTGGACGCACACTCCGATCGTCATTGAGAGCCCGCACGGGTTGCAGGCGATCGTCTCCGAGCCGCCGCAGGGAGATCCCTTCGGCCCGGCGGTGCGCTCTGTCAGAGTTGATCTGACCAAATCACCCGGACAGCCCGGATTCGTCATCGAAACACTGGAAGGCGCGGGCGCCTCGGCCATGGGCGGGGGGGGCAGGCTCTACGGCATCGGACCGGGCGGAATCGTCGCTCGGGTCATTCCCATCGCGCCGTGTCCTGCTGATTTCAACAGCAGTGGCACCGTCGATGTCTTTGATATCATCGCCTTTCTCCAAGCCTACGCAGCCAACGATCCGGCTGCCGATCTGAACAACGACGGGGTGATTGACTTCTTCGATCTGCAGGGTTTTCTGGGGCTGTTTGCAAGTGGGTGCCCATAATCACATCTCGAATCCGCTTCGTGGGTTCAGCCTGATTGAACTGCTCGTGGTCACTGCCGTGATCGCGCTTCTGATCAGCCTGCTCGTGCCGACACTTTCAGGCATGCGTGATGCTGCCCGCTCAATCGCGTGCCTGTCCAACCTGCGCCAGCTTGGTGTCGCGTGGAGCGTCTACGCCGACGACTTCCAGTCGTATGCCATGCCGTTGGCCGATCAGATTCCCGACTCGGGTGATACGGTCTACTGGTTCGGCGCGGTCATGCACTCGAACGGGAGTATTGAGCCACGGCGGGGGTTTCTTGCGCCCTACCTTGAAGACTCGCTGCATGAACGAAGCGTGTTTGAGTGTCCGGCCCAGCCTTGGGGGACCTATCAGACTCAGGGGCTGCCGCGCTCGATCACCACCACGTACGGCTACAACGGCTACTACCTCTGCCCGCCGAAGACACCCGGATGGAGCTTTGCCATTGGTGACCGCCCGTGGCGGCGCACCTGGGAGATTCCAGCGCCCGCCGAGCTGCTCGTGTTTGCCGACACCCTTCTCGCCGGCGACCCCCCCCGCAACAGCGCCCTGCTCGATCCGCCCAAGACGTGGAATCGCTGGCGAGGCTGGCAGCGCAACGCCTTTCCCACAACCAGCTTTCGCCACGGAAACGCCACCGCCGTGCTCACCGGCGATGTCTCCGGCTCGATCATCCGGGCTGAGAAGGATTGGCTGACTCAACCTGACCTGGGCATCGGTTCGGTGGGGCTTGAGCCGAGCCGCTACATCCCCGACTGGCGCGAGTGGTGATGCTTTGCGACCACTCGATATCCTGAATGCCCTACCATCGCCCATGGCCCATCCAGGCACGAAACTCCGCGCACTCATGGACTCCGGCGTCGTCGCGGCGCCCGGCGCTTTCAACGCACTCGTCGCACGCGCCGTCGCACAGACCGGCTTTTCCGCCTGCTATGTCTCCGGCGGCGCCACCAGCGTCGCTGCGGGCGTGCCTGATGTCGGGCTGCTCACGCTTGAGCACTTCTGTCGCGTGATACGCGAGGTGGTCGACGGCTCACAACTGCCGGTCATGGCCGATGCCGACACGGGATTCGGCGAAGAGGAGATGGTCCGCCGCACCGTGATCGAATACGCGCGTGCCGGTGCTGCCGGTCTGCACCTTGAAGATCAGGTCTTTCCGAAACGCTGCGGACACCTCGATGGCAAAGCGCTCATCCCGCTCGACCAGGCCGTGAGCAAGGTGAGATGGGCTGCCAAGGCTGCACGCGATTGTTCCGACGGCGCGTTGATCATCTGCGCCCGCACCGACGCGCGGGGAGTCGAAGGCCTTGATGCCGCCGTAGCGCGCGCCAAGGCCTATGTCGAAGCCGGTGCAGAAATGATCTTTCCTGAAGGGCTTTGCTCCGAGGATGAGTTCGCGCAGTTCGCACAAGCGATCAGCCCGGCCAGGCGCGCCAGCGACGGCGGACCGGTGTATCTGCTGGCAAACATGACCGAGTTTGGCAAAACGCCGATGATCCCGCTTGGGCGTTTCGCCGAGCTGGGCTACCACCTTGTGATTTACCCGGTGACCATGCTGCGCGTCGCGATGAAGGCCGTCACCAGCGCACTCGCAGAGCTCAAATCGACCGGCTCGGCAGAGGGACTGCTCGACCGTATGCAGACTCGGGCCGAGTTGTACGAGCTGGTCGGCTACACGCCTGGCACACCGTTCGAGTTTCGCGCATAGGCCGGGCCTTGCTTTTGCGTGATTCGCACTGCAAAGTCTTCCCTGCGTGAGCGGCAGGGCACCTGAACGGATCGGGACCGAGCAGTTTCAAACTGCTCCGGCTGCGGTCAGCCCTCCTTCTGGAGTCCTGCAGCCAGCTCGCGGACAAACTGCCCGGCCGCCTCAATCGCCGAGCGACCTTCGCGGTGCGCCTGATCGATTCTGCGCACGAGGGCGCTGCCGACAATGGCAGCATCTGCGTGTCTGGTCACCGCGTGGACATGTTCGGGCGTTGAGATCCCAAACCCGCAGGCGATCGGAAGATCCGTCACCTCGCGCAGCTGAGCGACACGGCGTTCGATGCGAGGCGCCTCATCACGCTCACCCGTGATACCTGCCCTTGCCAGCAGGTAAATGAACCCGCTACACGCGCCGGCGATGCGCTCAGCCCGTTCCGGAGGCGTCGTCGGCGCAATCAACAGGCTCGCAATCAGGCCCGCATCGCGCGCCCGCGAAGTCAACTCGTCCGACCATTCCAGAGGCGCATCCGGAAAGATAAATCCGTCAAACCCGGCACTTGCCGCTTCGGAGATAAATCGCTCGACCCCGAATCGATACACGATCGACACACTCACCATCGCCACCAGCCCGGCCTCGATGCGATCACGCACCGACCGCACCTGCTCAAAGACCGCACGAGGATGGGAACCCTGCTGCAACGCTTCATGCATCGCTGCTGCGATCACCGGGCCGTCGGCAATCGGGTCCGAAAATGGAATGCCCACCTCGATCACGCTCGCACCGGCGCTCGCTACGGCTTCAAGCATCGGACCCGTCGCATCGGGAAAAGGATGCTGAGCGCAAACAAATGGCATCAACGCGCGCGCATCGGATGCGCGAAGTTCCGCAAATATGCGCTCGATGCGATTCTCAGCGTTCGATGACATCGTCGATCTGCTCCAGCCCGCTGGTCAGCACCCGCGGCCCATCGGGCGTGATGAGGACATCATGCTCATAGTGCACCGAAAGCGAACCATCGGCTGTAAAAATCGGCCATTCATTTGCACCCTGACTCGTCTGCCCCGTCCCGATCGCAATCATCGGCTCAACCGCCACCAGCGTCCCGGGCTCACAGCGTCGCATTCCATCCGGCCATTCGCCGTTGAACGTGGGCACCACATTCGAAATGAACGGTGGAGCGTGCAACTTCCTGCCGTATCCGTGTCCGCCCAGCCCGCGGATAAGGTGAAAGCCGCACTCGCGTTCCACGTGATGCTGCACGGTGCGCGCCCACTCCATATACGTGTGGTCGGGATGAAGCTGCTTGACGCCAAGCGCAAGCGCGTTCTTTCCCGCGTCCATCAGCCGGCGGACCTGGTCAGTCGGTCGCCCGATGCTGTAGGTCCATGCTGCATCACCAATCCAGCCGTGATACGTCACTCCGATGTCAACCTTGAGCACGTCCCCCTCTTCGAGCGGGCGCGTCAGATACCCGGCCGTCCCGTGCACCACACACTCATTGACTGACAGGCACGCGTGCGATGGAAAAGGCGGCATGCGTGGGACGCGATACCCACGAAAGCACGACTTGCATCCAAGCTCGTCGAGTGTGCGCGCCACAAAGCTGTCAATATGGGCAAGGGTCTGCCCACGAGCGAGGTACGCACTGAGACGCTGGTGGGTCTCGACCACCTTCAGCGCCGCCGCTGCGGCTGCATCGACCTCCCGAGATAAGCGGACCCTGGATGACATCGGCGGCATCGTAGCGTCGCCCACGGTCCGGTGCCCCATTATCCTCTTCTCGACCGTGGAGATCCTCGTTGTTTCCAACCCGAAGTCCGGCAGGGGCAAGGCGCGAACGCTCGCCCACACCCTTGTTGAGGCAATTGCACAACGTGGACACCAAGCCGCCCACCTGCTCGCCGGCGGTGCCGACCAACTCGATGCCGAACGGCTGGCTTCGGCTGCGGCGCTTGTCATCGCGGGCGGCGACGGGACCGTGCTCCGCTGCGCCGAAGCGGCAAGCCAGGCAATGTGCCCGCTCTATCACATCCCGACGGGCAACGAAAACCTCTTCGCCCGGGAGTTCGGCATGACCTCCAGCGTCAGCCAACTTCTGCGGGCCATCGACGCTCAGCGCATCGCGCGGGTCGATCTTGGGCGATTGCGCACGCCCGCAGGAGTCGAGCCGTTCCTGCTCATGTTCTCCGTCGGCCCCGATGCGGGGGTCATCCGAAGGCTTTCTCGCACCAGAAAGCGTGCCGTCGGGCATGCGGCGTATGTACGCCCGATCATCGGCGAAACGCTCACGCCGCTCATCGCCCGACTGTCGATCGACGTAGACGGACGCCGCGTGGTCGACGAACGCCGCGGGTGGGTCATCGTGAGCAACTGTCGGCACTATGCACTGAGAATCAACCCCGCTCGATCGGCAAGAATGGATGACGGCCAGCTCGACGTGGTCTTCATGCCGGCGAGCTCATCGCTGAGGGCGATGCTGTGGATGACACGGTGTGCGCTCAACGCAGATCTTGCGCGACGCGGGGGCGTCGTCGCCCGCGGGCGCACTGTGCGGGTGCAAGCAAGGACAGAGCGACACCCCGCGTGCTATCAGGTCGACGGCGAGGCGCCGTCACTTGAGCTGAGCAACCTGAACACGATCGAGCT
>RFGK01000072.1 GCA_003697045.1 Planctomycetota bacterium | reverse complement strand
GTGCGCGCGTTGTTGTCGGATATGCCGACTCGGCTGAGGCGGCTTGCGCCGGCCTTGCTCGCGACGCTTCCAGCGTTCGCCGTGCTGGCGTACTTCATCCACCTCTGGGGCGGCGTTGTGGTGCCTCGTTACCAGCAGGGACATCATGGCGGCTATCACGGGTGGAACCCCGCGACGGCAGCATTCTTCCTTTCGATTGTCGGAAGTCTTGTGCCGTTTTACGCAGGTTTTGTGTGGGACGGATTGCGTCGACTCATGCGCACGCCGATGGTGCTCGCCGGGGTCATCCTGCTTGCTGTTGTGCTGACGGTCGTGCCCGAGACGACGTACGACGCATCGGTGGGGCGCAAGAGCGGGCTTTGGAATCTCGTCAAGGTGGCTCCCGTGATCGCGGACCACACCTCTTTGGTGTTGCTGATCCTCGCCCCCCTCGGAGCGGTGGGGCTTGCGTCGCTCTTGGCACAGGTGCGTGCGCGTGCGGGTTGGATCTATCTGGGCGCCATGGTGGCGTTTGTCGCGGCGCAAACCGCGAGCCCGCAGCTGTGGCAGCGTTACCACGAGCCGTTCGTATTGATGGTTCTTGCGCTGATGTGCGCGGAAGCTGTCGGCCCCGGCCGGGCGTCTGCGCACGGGCTTGTCAGAACATGGCGCATCGCCGGGCCGATGCTGCTGGGCGTGGCGATGGGGGGGCTGACCGTGTGGACGCTTGCGACGAGCCGGGAGGCCAGGAGCCTGGACACAGGCGATTTCCAGCGATCAGTCGAGTTCGAGCCACTACGATCCGGCGACGATTCGGCCGATAAGGTTCATTGATGAGCGAAGCAAAGCGGGCATTGATCACGGGCATCACCGGGCAGGACGGCAGCTACCTGGCCGAGTTTTTGCTCAGCAAGGGCTACGAAGTGCACGGGATCATCCGCAGGTCCAGCTCGTTCAACACTGAGCGAATCGACCACATCTATCAGGACCCGCACGAGCTGGCAGCCCGACTGTTGCTGCACTACGGCGACCTGACCGACGCGAACTCTCTCGACCAGATCGTGCACGAGGTAGAACCCCACGAGATTTACAACCTGGGTGCCCAGTCGCATGTGCGGGTGAGCTTTGACATGCCGATCTACACGGCTGAGACGGTGGCAACCGGGGCGGTCAAACTGCTCGAAGCGGTGAGGCGCTATCAGGACAAGGCCAAACACCGCGTGCGTTATTACCAGGCCAGTTCGAGCGAACAGTTCGGCAAGATAGCCGAGACGCCTCAGCGGGAGACGACTCCCTTCCACCCGCGCTCGCCGTATGGGTGTGCCAAGGTGATGGCGCACTGGGCCACGGTGAACTACCGCGAAAGTTACGGCATGCACGCATCGTGCGGGATTCTTTTCAACCACGAAAGCCCACGCCGGGGGGAGACCTTCGTGACGCGCAAGATCACACGCGCCGTGGGGCGGATCAAGCTTGGCCTGCAGGAGAAGGTGTATCTGGGCAATCTTGATGCGAAGCGTGACTGGGGCTACGCCGGCGACTACGTCGAGATGATGTGGCGAATGCTTCAGCAGGACGAGCCCGACGATTACGTCATTGCGACGGGACGGACGCGAAGTGTGCGCGAGTTTGCCGAGGCTGCCTTTGCGCACGTCGGGCTCGATTTTGAGCAGTACGTCGAGTTCGACCCGCGATATCTGCGTCCGGCGGAGGTGGATCTGCTCCTGGGCGATTCGTCCAAGGCTGAAGCCCAGCTCGGCTGGCGCCCGCGCACGAGCTTTGAAGAATTGGTCGCCATGATGGTCGAGCATGATCTGGAGCTGGCGCGGCGGGAGAAGACGCTGCGCGACGCGGGGCACGTGCTTCCGGACTTTACCGGCCACGATCAATAGGGCCTTGCCTGCCATGATGCACGAGCTGCGCGCACACTCCTGGCGGGTGAGGCGGCAGAGCCGGTCTCGTGCGCTCGGGTGTGTTATCAGAACCTGTGTGGATGTGGCGGATTTTCCCTGATCGAGCCGAGGGGCTGACAACACGACACGGCAGAGTGCCGATAGAGTTGTCCGGCCGGAGATTTCTTGATGACCACAGCCACGGATCAAACCCAGCACGCTACAACCACCAATACCGGGCAGTTGCCGACGTTCATTCACATCGGCGGGCAGCGGTGCGGGACGACATGGGTGCACAAGTGCCTTGCTGAACACCCGCAGGTGTTCATGGCCGAACCCAAGGAGTTGCACTTTTTCAACAACCAGTTCGACAAGGGTGAGGCCTGGTATCGCAGCAAGTTCACGCCGGCGCCGGAGCATGTTGCCTGGGGAGAGGCCACGCCCGCGTACATCAACCGTCCGGAGGTGCCACAGCGGATCAAGGAGATGTGCCCGGATGTCAGGCTGATCGCATGCCTGCGCAACCCGGTCGAGCGGGCGTTTTCAGCGTACAACCTCAAGCGTCACGGCGATCTCAACTACGCGACCTTCGAAGAAGCGCTTGAAAAAGAGCCCGACATCATGGAACGCGGCAAGTACGTCGAACAGCTCGAGCGGTACTTTGCGCTGTTTGCCCGCGAACAGGTGCTCGTGCAGCTCTACGACGACCTGGTGCACCACGAGAGGCGATTCATCCGCGAGATTTATGCGCACATCGGAGTCGACCCGGACTACAAGCCGAGCTGGCTGGGTAAGACCGACAACGCCGTGATCATGCCCGGATTGCAGGACACGCTCAAGTCCATGGGGCTGGGGTGGGTGATCCGATCGGTGCGCAACAGCAAGTTGGGCCCGATGATCCGGCGGTGGAACCGCAGACAGAAAACGAAAAAGGCTGGTCAATACCGGGACATGAAGCCCGAGACGCGGCGGATGTTGCTGGACTATTACCGCAAGCCCAACCGGGAGCTCAGCAAGCTGCTGGGGGTCGATCTTTCGATGTGGGACGCCGAGTGATTGCCATTGATCAGGCTGCCTTTTCCTGGTGAAAAACGGGTTTTCCCTCCGCTGCCTCGCGGTCGAGCATGCTCTGGCGGCGTCGATCTCCCACGATGCGCTTCCACACAACCAGAGGCGCCTGAACGGCAATGCCAAGCCACGCCAGCAAGGTGGGCTTGCGCTCCAGTTCGTATCCCATTTCGAGCATGAGAGGCCCGCAGATGCGCTCGATGACGGCGATATCGACGGCATTCATCTTGCCCTTGTACCGCCCGATGCGCGAAGATGTGACCTTCTCCAGCGTGCGCAGCTTGTGCTTTTCATAGCTGGAAAACCCCTTCTTCTCGCGGCCCGACGGGTCCAGCATCGCGTCGCAATACTCAAGCCCGAGAAGCTCACACAACGGACGGAGCACGGACTCGGGGTCCGTCACAAGGTCCTCGTAGCGCACGGCCGTGTAGCGCGACCTGGGCATGAGGCGCACACAATCGCGGTGCATCTCGAGATCGCGCTTCCATCGCACGGCTGCCTGAAGCGCAGGCCGATGGAACGCCTCGCGCTGAGACAATGCCGAATCGCGCGGGTCGCGCATGATGTGGACGAACCTGGCTTCGGGGAACATGGCTGAGAGTTCGAGAATCCACTCACAGTGATTGGGGGTCTTCTCGCCGACAAAGCGGGCGTTTTCGGGTGCACCGATGGCGCGAAGCCAGCAGCGAAACAGGTCGGCATACGTACGATCGCATGTTGCGCACAGCTCGTCGAACAGGGTTCGATCCATCTCGATATCAGAGTGTTGACAGCGAGCCAGTATGGCGTTTCGGGCCTGTTGCCACCCCTTGTCGGTGCGAATGTCCGCCATGCGGTGGCGACGCTTGTAGGTGATGTGAATGAAGTGGAGCTCGGGGGGCATGACAACACCCGGGGCCCGCATGAGCATGGTTTGCAAGAGCGTGGTTCCCGAGCGGGGCGAGCCGACGATGAAGAAGTAGGCTGGTTCGCTCATGCAGGAGTCTCCTTGATGAGGTCCGGTTTGTCGGCCGCTTGATCTGCGCCATGGGCCGGTTTGACTGCTCGTGACGGCGCAGACAAGCGGAGCACGCTCAATATGGGCTGGCTGAGCCGTGCCGGGGCAACGTCAACTGCCTCGGCCAAAGACCGCGGCACCAGCAGACGAAGCCCGGCCAGATAGAGCAGGCCGAACGTCGCCCCGAGCATCACGACTTCGACCAGGGCATCAGCGCGAGCCGTCAAGCTGGCGCTCAATCCAAGGCTTGCCCCGAATGCGGGTGACTCGATCATACTGATGAGCGTGCGTGCACTCGCCGCGGCTGTGCAGGCGATCAGCCAGGTGGGGAGCACGGCCATTGTGGTTTGCGTCCAGCCGACGCCGCAGCGATGCAGCCCCCAGACCACGGTCGGGGCAACGCCGATGAGGAAGTAGATGCCGATGACCAGCGAGATTTCGCCGGCGTCGTCCCACAGAGCGCCCGCAATCGCGGCGGCTGCCATCATGCCAGCGCCCTGGACCAGCGTCAGCCAGAACCACTCCTTGAATCGACCCTTGGACATCTGGGCCGAGTTGAGCACGCTGGTGAGCAGACGCATGGGAAAGAAGGCTGCCATCCACACGACGGCCTGCACAGCGCCTTCCCACTTGTGCAGCCAGAGCAGTGTCTGAAGCGGCTCAAACACGCAGGCAAGCCCAAGCCCGAACGCACTTCCCACGAGCATCATCACGCGCGTGGCGCGGAGGATTGCCTGGGCGTGCCGTCTGGGCTCGTTGGCCAATCTGGACAGCGCCGGGAAGAGAACCGTCTGCAAGTTGACCGCGACGAGCACGTTGATTTGCACGGCAATCTGGTATGCGAAGACGTATTGCCCGACGGCTCCCAGCGCGACGAGCTTTGCGATCTTGAGCCAGCCGAGAACGAGATAATCGCCTTGGCGCAACGTCGACATGGCAAAGGTGCCGAAGATGAGCCATTTGCTCTTGCCGAACAGTTCCGGCCACAATCGCCGGCGCGGGGGCCTCGTCCACGGCTTGTCGCCCGTGACCCAGAAGCCGAACACTGCTTCAAAGATGGCACGGAAGATCAGAGGCAGGGTGAAGCTCAGCGCACCGAATCCCAGGGCTGCGAACACGATCATCAGGATGTACCGGACGGCTGCGGACCACGTGTTCAGCTCGGCGAGGCGTCGAAACTTGAGGTCGACAGCCATCTTGGCGCGATACACGCCGAGCGGCGTCGTCAACACGATGGAGATTGCAGTTGCCAGCAACACCGGGCCGAGCTCGCTTTCGCCGTACACCCAGGCGAGAGGCCAGGCAGCCAGACCGAGCACAAGCCCCGCTCCTCCATTGAACACGCCACTGAACCAGAACACCGGCCCGCTGAGTTTCGTGTAGCGGTGCGCCCCCTTCTGAATGAGGATCTGCCGCATCCCGCCGTCATGCAGCACTTGCGCCAGAGCGGCCAGACCCATGGCGATCCCGTAGACGGCATAGTCGTCTTCGCTGAGCAGAATGCCGAGAACCCATGCCGAGCCGAAACTGAGGACCTTGCCCACGATTGTGGCAACGACCATCCACGACATGCCGTGGCTGACCTTGCGACCGAGCGCCTCCTGGCGTTGACGCTCGACAGGTTTGGGAGATTCCGAGAGGCTCATGAGCGGTTTGTCCGGCGGCAACGAGTGTACGACCTCACCCGATGATCAAGTTCGGCTCAGTGTGTATCGGACTTCAGCCCGGCACCAGATCAACCATGACAAGTCGGTGCCGACCCATGCCCGGATCGATGGTGCGCAAGGTTCGGGGTGCAAGTCTGTCGCCCAAGAAGCACTGGTCGATCGCGAGCACTGCCCGCCGGCGGGGCCAGGTGTACCCGAAGCCGCGTCCGGCCGAGGCTGCGTTTTTCATCGATCCGACGAGGATTTGCAGCGACTCCGAGCCGCGGGGCGTGTTGAAGTCGCCGACGATCAGGTCCGGATCGGCAAAACGGCCCGACTCAACCCGGGGCGTCCACCGCCCGGCATCCGGGTCATACACGAACTCGGGCCCATTCCACGACGCGACGGCCGATCGAGCGGCCTGCATCACCTCCCGCCGCCACAGCTCGGGGGCGGAAGGGAGATCGACCACCCAGAGCGTCACCGGCTCCGGTGCAATGCCATCGATCTCGGCAAAGAGCACCACGCCGCGATGCTCGTAGTCGTCGCGCGGTCCGATATGAAAGCGCGTCGCACCCCATCGAAGAATGTTTCCACGCGTCGCAAGGGCGATCTCATTGTGAAAAAGGAATCCGGCGGGCACCGCGCTTTGGTCAGACCCGGCGGGCTCAGCATCACCTTGCGCGATCGAGCGCAGCGCTTCCATCAGCGGG
>RFGK01000071.1 GCA_003697045.1 Planctomycetota bacterium | reverse complement strand
CCCAACATCGCCATCGCCGAGGTGCAACCTCCGCGTTCGCTGCTCGTCGTCTCATCACTGGGACCGGCCGATCTGGCAAATCCCGTCCGCGTGCGCCTGCTGCGCTCCGGCCCGGACACCACCGAACGAGCCATCTCCACCGTCTCCGCCACACTGCTGCCCGTCTCAAGCCAGGCCCCCCCCATCGACCTCGGTCAAACCAGTGCAACGTGGGAACCCGGCCAAACCGAGCTTGCCGTTTCGATCCCAGTCCGACCCTCGTCGCTCAAAGACATCGGCTCCATGGGCCTGCTTCGCGTCGAGATCGACCGCGACGCGCTTGCCACCGACAACGTCGCAGCCGTCCCCATCGAACTGCGACAAAAGCTCCGCGTCGGGATCGTCGCCCCGCCCCGCTTTGGACAGAACACCGGCATCAGCGCCTTTGAACCCGCCGATTGGGTCCGACTGGCACTTGCTCCAGCGCCCGAACAGGCCGAAGGCGTAGATCTTGTGTCCCTCCAGCCCGTTTCACTTGATCGTCCACGCCTGGCCGGGCTCGACGCCGTCATCGTGCTCCGCCCCGACCTGATCCCCGACTCGGCATGGAACCTGCTCTCCCAGCGTGGCCGCGACGGCTTGATCGTGATCGTCGCACCCCCCGCCAGGTCCGAACTGCACACGTGGACCGACCCGCTCTTGCAGGCCTTCGAGCTCGCATGGTCAATCGGCCGTGAGCCCATCACCTTTCAGCCCGAGCGCGTCCTTGCTGCGCCACCAGACGACCGCGACTCCATCCTTCACGTCCTTGCCGGCGAGCTCGCGTTTCTCACCCAGTCCGTGCATGTGCGAAAGGCATTGCCCGCCCAGGCGCCTACACGCGATCTGGTGCTCACCACATCCACCGGCGAACCGTTCCTCCTGATGGCTCGCCCCGAAAGGGCCCGCGGTTCGCTGGCCCTCTTGACCGCTGCCATCGACCCCGCCTGGACCGACCTGCCCGCAAAACCCTTCATGCTCCCCCTCTTCCAGGAGCTGGTCCGCCAGGGAGCCGCTCGCGGATCGCGTGGCTCCACAGTCATCGCAGGAAGCACAATCACGCTCGACCCATCCATCCACGAACTTCAGGGCCTCGCCGGCGAGCCGCCCGTTCGCACCGCTCAAAGCTCACCACCCACGCTTCGAACCGCAGGCGCATGGCGCATGCTCGACGCCGAGGGTGTCTCGCGCGGCCTGCTCGTCTCAAACCCCGACGCCGCCGCCTCACGCACAGGAACCCGCGACCCGCACCAAATCAAACAATGGCTCGCCCCCTGGGCCGGCGACGACCTCTCCATCGCCACCGTTGACCAGCTCGACCAGCCTGACCAGACACGCCCCCGGGGCGCTGGGTTCGCCTGGATGCTCTTCCTCAGCGCTTTTCTGCTTGCACTCGCCGAAATGTTTGTGGCAAGAGCTGCAAGCCACGCCGGCCTGCCTCGCTCCGGGGGAGACGCGCCGTGAACAGCCTGCTCGACTCCATCTTCAGCCTCGACGCAATGGGATTCTCCAATCCCGACACCACCTTCACCTGGGCTCGCCCGGTCCCACTGTGGGGATGGGTTCTGATCTTCGCCGCAATCGTCACGCTCGTCTCTCTTTCATACATGCGACAGCGCTCCGCCCCGCGCGTCCGACTTGCCCTGGCAGCCGTGCGCGTGACACTGGCAACCCTGCTGCTTGTGCTCGCATCCGGACCGCAACTCCAACGAGACAATGAACGCATCGAAGAGGACTGGCTGATCGTCATGCTCGATCGATCACGATCAATGCAAATCCCCGATGCCCCCGGCCCTTCCGGACGCATCACACGCGACCGGCAAATGCAAGACGCTCTCACGCACTCAGCCGATACCCTCCAGACCATCGCCCGCGAAAAACAAATCCTTTGGCTTGGCTTCGATTCCAGCGCATTTGAAACCGAACCGCCGACAAACGACGCGGCAAACCCCCTCGCCGAGCCACTCGGTCGATCGACCGCCATCGGAGCCTCTCTCGAAAGTGCCCTCCAGCGCGTCGCCGCAAGGCCTGTCTCCGGCATCCTCCTCCTCAGTGACGGCCAATCCGTCGATCAGCCCGCCCGCTCCCTGCTGCGCTCCCTCGAGTCGCAGTTGATCCCGGTGTTCACCGTACCGCTTGGAAACCCCGAACCGATCGCCGACTTTGCCGTCCGAACCGTGCGCGCCCCGGAAGTCGTCTTTGCCGACGACCTGGTGACCGCCGAAGTCGAAGTCGAACGCCGCGGCTCAAACGCAGGAGACGCAACCGTCGAGCTAATCGATCTGGATACCCAGGCCGTGCTCGATCAAGCCAAACTCGACTTCGACCAGGACGGACTGGCCCGCGGCGCACTGTCCATCTCGATCGACCAGCCCGGCGTGCGACGCCTCGGCGTCCGCGTGGTGACCCGCGCCGACGATCTCATCGACGAAAACAACAATGCCGAGCTGACCGTCGACGTGGTCGATCGCCCATTGCGAACACTCTACATCGACGGCTATCCGCGATGGGAACAGCGCTATGTCAAGTCTCTGCTCATGCGTGAACGCTCCATTCGCTCCTCCTCACTGCTGCTCGCCGCCAATCGCCGGTATCTGCAGGAAGGTGATGTCGAACTCGTGCAGATCCCGCGCTCCGTCGAAGAATGGGCCGAATACGACGTCGTGATCCTCGGCGACCTGCGCCCCCAACTGCTGGGCGAGGAAGCCCTCGCGCAACTCCGTGAGCACGTCGCAGAACGCGGCGCAGGCCTGATCTGGATCGCAGGCCCCGGCGCCACCCCCCACGCCTGGCGCAACAGCCCCCTGGCCGATCTGCTGCCAATGGTGATCGACTCCGATCGTCCTCTGCCCGTCTTCGCCGAACCCGTCACAATGAGCCGAACGCCGCAGGCCGAATCGCTCGGACTCTTTCGCCTGCAACTGAAAGGCGAATACGGCGCTGAAACAGCAGGCTGGCCCGCTTTTCTCAGCGATCCCGCCACCGGCTGGTCACTCCTGCGATGGGCCCAGCAGATTGACCCGTCACGCCTCAAGCCAGGCGCCCAGGTGCTCACAACCCTGACCCCCATGAGCGGTGCCGGCCCGTCCGAACCAGACTGGCCCGGCGTCCTGCTCATGCGCTTCGGTGCCGGCGCGTCGGCTTACATCCCGACCGACGAGATCTGGCGCTGGCGGTACGGCCGCGGCGAAGACCTGCCCGAACGCTTCTGGGTGCCTCTCATCCGACAACTCGGACGCGCCAGCCTCGCACGCTCGCACGCCCCCGTCCTGCTGCGCGTCACGCCCGAAGAAGCACTCGTCGATCGTCCCGTGCGCATCACCGTCGAACTGATCGACCAGGCGCTCATCGACGCTCAGCCCTCAGGCGTCCGCACCCGCATCGTCGCGCCGGACCAGTCCCTGATTGATCTCCGGCTTGAACGACAACCCGACGGCAAGGGACGCTTCCACGCCGGACAGTGGACGCCACAGCGCCCCGGCCGCTACGAAATCCGCATCGCCGACCCACTCCTGCCCGGAGTCGATGTCTCCCGAACCGTGCGCGTCTCCCTCCCCGACGACGAGATGCGCCGCCCAGAGACCGACCACGCCCTGTTGCGCACGCTCTCGCAACGGACAGGTGGAAAAACACTCGAGCCGCAGAATCTCGCCGAACTGCGCGATCTTCTCCCAAACAGGGAGCTGACCGTTGCAGGAGAGCCCGACATCCAGACCTTGTGGGATCGACCGATCGTACTGGCTGTGCTGATTGTCCTGCTTACGCTTGAATGGGTGGGTCGACGATTGATCCGCTTGGCGTAGCGGATCGGCACGGACACACATCATCGCCGCAGGGGCTCAGTGCCGATACGAAAGTCTGGAACATGTGAGGACCGGGGAACCCCGAAGGGGTGGGGCGCATAAAGACGATTGGAGCGGTTTGTGATTCACAATGCCACCGGTCAGGCAGATCAAGTGCAGGCTCTGGTGCGCTCGCTGCGCCGGCTGCGCGCAAGAGCCCGCGCTCTCCTTTTCCTGCGGGCCTTGTCGTTATGGATCGCCTGTGCGATCGCCGCTCTGCTCGCGGGAGGAGCCATCGACTTCGTACTGCGCGCGCCCTCGACAGTCCGCCTCATCGGGCTGATCGTCGCACTGCTCGTCGGCGCGTGGGCAGCAGTCCGTTTCGTTTTGCCCGCGCTTCGATTCTGTCCCTCGTTGTCAGAAATCGCCCTCCGGCTCGAACGCAGCACCCCGGGCAGTGCCGCCCATCTCCAGGGTCATCTCGCCGCCGCCATCGAGCTGGCCGACGATGAGCATCACGCCCACGAGTTACCCGAGCTGCGTCAAAGAGCCATCGCCGAAGCCGTCACGCGCTGGCGCGCTGCGCAACACCACGGGTTCTTGCAGCCTGGTCCGGCAGCGCAGTCCCTCTGCGTACTCGCCGCTGCCCTGCTCGGCACCGGCGCCCTCGTCGCGCTCGAGCCGCAACTTGCGCGCATTGGTGCCCAACGCATGCTTGCGCCCTGGTCCGGTGCCGAGTGGCCGAAACGTCAGCTCGCCCTCGACCTCACCCCTTCAGACGTCCACGCCATTGACGAGGCCCTGGCGATGCGCGCCGCCATCATGCGCACCAACCGCGCCCCCGGCAAGACTCCCGTCAAGGTGCAATACCGCGCACGTGCTGACGGGCAGCAAGGCCCGTGGCGCTCGGCCACATTGACCGGGCAAAATCGACGCACGCGCCTTGCCTCCATCGATGCACAACTCACCGGCGAAGGCGAGCTCTACGAGCGACTGCTCGACCCGATTGAAGTGCTCGGCTCTCTCGAACCTCCGCCCGAAGAAGGCTTCATCGACTACCGCTTCTTCACCGAAGACGACCAGACGCCGCTGCGCTCCGTGCGCATCGTCACGCCGCCACGGGTTGTCCGTGCTCAGGCGTCGATTCAGCCGCCCGACTATGCAGCCCCATATGCAGACCGTGTCGGACTGGCTGTTGGAAACTCGCTCGATCTCGGACGCGGCGATGACGAACGCGCGTTGGTCTCCAAAGTGCTTGCCGGCTCGCGCCTGAGCTTGCTCGTTCAGTCCAGCAAGCCCGTGCATGCCGAAGAATCGCAGCTCCCCTGGCTCGACGACTTGCGCTCCAGCGCACACGACGTGAATGTGCGCATCGAATCGGAGCGCATCCTGATCAGCGCCGTGCTCGATGCGTCCGTGCGCATTCCCGTCGAACTGATCGATGAATACGGATTCCCTTCGCGCGAGGAGTCGATCTATGTGTTCGATGTTGCCTCGGACAATCCACCAGAGCCGATCGTCAGCACGCCTGCGAACGACGAACAGATGATCCCGACCGCCGCCGTTGAACTGATCGGCCAGGCTCGCGATGACCTCGGCGTCGTCGCCGTCGCGCTTGAACGCCGCATCGCTCGACGTCCGACCGACTCGGAAGGCGCTCCCGCCGAGCCGATCGAACCCTGGATTGAGACTCAGTCGTGGTCCGGATCGCCGACAGGCCAGGCCTCCGTCCGCGTCATGCTCGATCTCGGTTCGATGGGCGTGCGTGCCGGCGACGAGGTGTGGATCACAGCCACCGCGCTCGATTCATATGCCGCTGCCGGACTCGGACGCGAGCCCGTCCGGTCGAGTGTGCGCAAGCTGCGCATCATCAGCCAGAGCGAGCTGATCGAACATATTCGAGCCGAACTGGGAGGGCTTCGTCAAACCGCCATCAGGCTCGACGAGCAGCAGGCCGAGCTGCGCGCGCAACTGCTCGACCAGGGGCCCTCGCGCGGGCTCAGCTCCCAGCAGGGCGAGTTGACCGACCGCATCGCCGCACAGCAGACCACGCTTGATCGACTCCAAAGCCGCCTGGCACGCAACGGGCTCGACGATCAGGCGTTGGCCGGTCTCTTGCGCGACGCAAAATCATTCATCGCTTCCGCCGCGTCGGCTTCAAGCCAGGCGGCCGAGCAGATCGCCGAACAGGCCGAAAGCAAGACCGACTCCCGGCAAGCCGAGCGAAATCAACAGCGCGTCCGCGACGAACTCGCCTCACTGATCGACCAACTCGATCGCGGGGAAGACGGGTGGGTGGCAAGGCGCACCGTGGAACGCCTGCTCGAAGAGCAGCGCGAAATCATCGAACAGACTCGCCAGGCTTCCGAACGAATGCTCGGACGCGACGTCGAGGACCTCACGCCCCAGCAGCGCAGCGAGCTCGACATGATCGCCGAGCGCCAGCGCGAGGCCGCCCGCCAAGCCGCCGAGGCAATCGACGAACTGGCCGAACGCGCGCGCCAGTTGAGCCAGGCAGACCCCGCCCAGGCCGCCGCCATGGCCGAAGCCGCCAGACAGGGCCGCCAGCAGCAAATCCCCCAGGAACTTGACCAGGCAGCAAACGAAATCCAGCAGAACCGCACCTCCAGCGCCCAGCAAGGCCAGCAGCAGGCAGCCGAAGCCCTCGAACGGATGCTCGAAGAACTCGATCAAGCCGAGCGGAACCGAAACGCGGCGCTGCTGCGCCGACTGGCAAGTCTCATCGAATCGCTCGAAACATTGATCCGCGTCCAGGAAAATCAAATCGAAGCGCTCACCCAGGCCCGCGTCATCAATCAGCCCGAAAAGCTTGACCAGGGCATGATCCATCTGCACGACAACACGCTTGCCGTCTCGACCGAGGTCCGAGACCCCGAGCTTACGTCCGTGCGCGCACCGCTCGAGCAGGCAATCGCTGCGCAGGCTTCGGCTATTTCGGCTTTGCGGGCCGAAACTCCCGACCTTGAGACCGCCGGACGCGAAGAGCAGGAAAGCCTGCTCAAGCTGCGTGAGGCACGCGATGAGGCAGAACGACTCGAACGCGAAGCCCAGCAGCGCGAACAGGAACGAATCCGACGCGAGCTGCGACAAGCCTACCGCGACCAGCTCGAACAGCAGATCGTCGTGCGCGACGAGGCACGCCGGCTTGAAGGAAAGCAGCTCTCTCGCCGCGATCGCGCCTCAGCACGCGGTCTTGGACAACGCGAGCAGACGATTCACGACGCGCTCAATGATCTGGTCGTCTCCACCGAAGGACTCAGTGAGGCAGCTGTCTTCGACTTTGCCCATCGACGCCTTGCGACTCTGACCGAGACCGCTGCCCGGCAGCTCCAGCTCGGACTGGTCGACGCAGGTGCCCTGCAGTCGCTCGACGAAGCGGTGAGCCTGCTCCAGTCACTGGTCGAAGCCCTTGCGCCCCCGCAGCATCAAAGCGAGTTCGACGCAGGCGCCGCAGGCGCCGGCGGGGGCGGAGGCGCCGGGTCCGATCAACAGCAGGACCTCCTTCCTCCAATCGCCGAACTCAAGCTGCTGCGCGCACTTCAGGCACTGGTCGCAGAGCAGACCCGCGCTGTTGCCGAATCATCCAACGACCCCGACCAGGTGGACCGACTCGCCGAGCTTCAAAACGAACTGGCCGCACAGGCTCGCTCGTTGATTGAGCGCATGCAGCAGAATCGCGGGCAAGCGCCAAATCCGACGCCCGACCAACCGGAGGTGCAGTGATGAGATGGACTCTGGCTCTCTTCGCAGCTGCGTGTCTTGCCGTTGATGCCTCCGCTCAGAGCGATGCTCCTCCGGGAGAGCTTCCGAGCCTTGACGAGCTGCTCGGGCTTCAAGACGATCGCTCCTCTGAATCGCCCGAATCCCGGCCCGACGACGCCCCTGTCGCAGACCCGACGCGCGCCGATCTCGACCGCAAGTTGACCGCCGAGCAAGCCGGCGAACGGTTCGCACAGGCAGCACAGTTGATGGGCGATGTCGCCGAGCGCATGCACAAGGCCCGCGATGTGGGCGTGCAAACCCAGCGCCTTCAGGAAGACATCCTGCGCAAGCTCGACCAGGTGATCGCAGCTGCCGAACAACAACAAAGCCAGAGCAGCTCGTCCTCAAACCAGCAACAACAGCAGCAGCAACAACAACAGCGCCAGCAACAGCAAAGCACTCAACGCCAGCAGGGCTCGCCAAATCCTGAAAACGCCCAGCAGGGCCCGGCAAGACAGGACGGAAGCCTCGGCGCCGTCCGACCGGCCAACAGCGCCGCCTGGGGCCGATTGCCCGAACGCACGCGCAACGCCCTGGTCGAAGGACTGAGCGAGCGATACAGCTCACTGTATGAACGCATGACCGAAGCCTACTACCGCAGACTCGCGGAGGATCGCCCGTGAAAGCGGCATGCATCGTTGCAGCAACGCTCGCCCTTTCGGCGACCGGCAATACCCTTGCCCAGAGTGCCGATCCGGATGCCGGGCACACCTCGGCTCAGAACAACGCCGCCGAAAACGAAATCACACCCGAGCTGGATCAGGCAATCGAACGCGGCCTTGCCTACCTGGCGACACAACAACAACCCGACGGCTCCTTCTCCGGCGGACGATTCGGAAGAAACGTCGCCATCACCGCCTTGGCATGCCTCGCGTTCATGGCCGACGGAAATCTGCCCGGACGCGGCCCCTACGCCGACGTCGTCGACCGCGGGCTCGAGTTCATCCTTGACAACAGCGCCGAAAACGGGCTCATCGCCGCCGATGCCGCCAACGGGCCGATGTACGGCCATGGCTTTGCCACCCTCTTCCTCGGCGAAATCTACGGCATGACCGGTCAGGGCGCCGACACCGAACGCTCAAACCGCGTCCATGAAGCACTCATCAAGGCCGTCCGCCTCATCGAGCAAACCCAAAACGAAGAAGGCGGCTGGCGATACAACCCAGTTCCCTACGATGCCGACATCTCCGTGACCATCTGCCAGATCATGGCGCTCCGCTCCGCCCGAAACGCAGGCATCGAAGTCAACAAGGACGTCATCGACAAGGCAGTCGAATACGTGCGCACATGCCAGAACCGCGACGGAGGATTCCGATACCAGAGCGACCTCGGCCCCAGCGCCTGGCCTCGCTCGGCCGCGGGAATCGCCAGCCTCTTCTACGCCGGCATCTATGACGACGACGCCATCGACGCCGGCATCGAATACCTCCACCAGAACGCCATGCCCGGACAGGCTCGCTCCTCACGCGCACACTACTTCTACGGCCACTACTACGCCGTCCAGGCAAACTACCTCGCAGGAGGAAACGCATGGGCACAATGGTGGCAGGCAATCAGAGCAGAACTCCTCGCCGAACAACTCTCCGATGGCTCCTGGCTCGATCGAAGCGTCGGAAGCTCATACGGCACCGCCATGGCCCTCATCATCCTCCAGATGCCCAAACGCTATCTCCCCATCTTCCAGAAATAAGGACCAAATCGTGCACCAGTTCTTCGCAATCCTCCTGACAGGGCTCGCTCTCCTCGCAACCCCCACCCCGGCCTGCTCCCTGCGCACACGTCACAACCCCCAACCTTCGTGGATCGCATGGACAGACCAACTCGAACCATTGCGAGGCTCTCTCCTCTCGCTCGAAAGCAACTCCGCCCGACTTCAAGACTCCGACGGCCGCACCATCGACCTGCCCACCTCAAGCCTGCTCGCACTCCTCCGAATCGATGCGCCACCACAAACCACACTGGCTCTGCCACAGGTGGACCAACGCACCGCTGAACCGCCCGCCATCGTCACGTTGACCGATGGCCAGCGCTGGACCTGCGTCATCACCGCCACGCAAAATCAAGATGATCTCAATGTGCGCGTGCCAACCGCGGGCCATCTTCAACTCCCCCTCGATGTCGTGCGACGCATCCAGTTCAAACCCGCCTCCCCACCCGACCTGTCGCCCAGCCTCGATCGCGTCATGCTCGCCAACGCCGATCTGGTTGAAGGCACCGTGCTTTCAATCAACACACACGTCGAGATCGAAACCGATGGCTCGCTCACACGCATCCCCCTCGCCAGCGTCGCCTCCATCGACCTGGTCAACCCCCCCACCGTTCCCGCGCCGATCCGGGTTTGGATGACCCAAGGCGACATCTACGCCGCCGAACACATCTTCCAGGATCCAAAAGGCAACCTCCGCGCTGCCGCCGTCGCCCCCGGGCTCGACTCGTGGACCCCCATGGCCGACGTCACAGTGTGGGACCCATCCTCGGGCTGGGCGATCGAAGCAATCGAGTTCGCACCTCGAAGACTCATCCCATGGGCATCGCTGGAAATCGAATCGTTCGAGCCGGAGGGCGAACGCCGATGGACACCGCCCCCGGACGTTCCGCCTACGCCCGTTCGGCTCGGCCTGAGCGATATACAGCTCCCCGGCCCCATGCTCGTCACCTGGCGCCTCCCACGCCAGGCAGCCCGCTGCTCCGGCACCGTCACGCTCGGCAACCACCCCGGCCCCTGGGCCGACTGCATCGTCCGCGTCGAACAAAACGGCCGCATCCTCTGGCAACAACGCCTCAACACGCACGCACCGGAATCCTCATTCGTCGTTGAGCTCGGGTCAGAACCGCAAGTCTCGCTTCGGGTCCTCGCCGGCGATTACGGCCCCGTGCAGGACCGCGTCCAGCTCCGCCTCGGCTGGATACTGCTCATCGACGACCAAGAACACAACTGATCCTCCCACATGCGCAGCCGGCGCGCCACTCTCCGCCACAGACAGGCCCAGTCAACGGCGCCGCTCTAGCCCGCCCGGCACGCGCCCCGGCAGCACATCTCGCCTCGCTCACACACCTCCGACGACGACGACCTGCCCACGAAGCTCAGGCTGATGATCTTCTCGACCCCAGCTGATCGAGGCGTGCCGCCCGGATCAATCCCCGCACGCTCACACACCTGCCCCCACGTCTTGAGCTCTTCGCTCATCCCGTGTTCGACCTCCACCACTCGATCGTTCTCCGCACACCGATACTCGTACCTGGGCATCTTGCAACTCCCGCTCGCCCGCGCCGAAAGTGCAGACGAGTCCATCAAGCGTAGGATCTCCCCATGACCACCATCCCGCACCAGCCAGGCACAGCCGAGCCTTGGAGCGCCCAAGCATCGTCCCAGCTCTACGGCATCGACGAATGGGGCCACGGCTACTTCACCACCAGCAATCGCGGGACCATCGCTGTCTGCCCCGATCGAGACTCTGCCCACCAGCTCGACTTGTTCGAACTCGTCGAAGGCCTCAGGCTCCGCGGAATCCACACCCCCGTCCTCCTGCGTTTCAGCGACCTGCTCAACAGCCGAATCAAGGAACTCAAAGACGCCTTCCAGGCCGCAATCGACGAAAACGAATACACCGGGGGATATGCCTGCGTCTATCCGATCAAGGTCAACCAGCAGTGTTCCTTCTGCGAAGAGATCCGCGATTTCGGAGGCCCGCTCGGCTTCGGACTCGAAGCCGGATCCAAGCCCGAACTGCTCGCTGTCCTCGGCCTGACCGAAGGACGCCCCGACATGCCCATCATCTGCAACGGCTTCAAGGACACCGAATACGTCGAAACCGTCGTCCTCGCAACCAAGCTCGGCAGACGCATCATCCCCGTCGTCGAACAGGCCGTCGAACTGGATCGCATCATCACTCAAGCCGAGCGTTACCAGATCCATCCCAAAATCGGCGTGCGCATCAAGCCCTCAACCCGCGGCTCCGGGCGATGGCAATCCTCCGCCGGCATGCGCTCCAAGTTCGGACTCCAGATCTCCGAAGTGCTCGCCGCCGTCGAAAAACTCCGCACACGCAACATGCTCGACTGTCTCCGCCTCGTCCACTTTCATATCGGAAGTCAGATCTGCGACATCCGCACACTCAAGAATGCCGTCAGCGAGCTTGCCCATACCTACGCCGAGCTGCGCCGCCTCGGCGCCGAATCCCTCGACATGATCGACATCGGCGGCGGACTCGGCGTCGACTACGACGGAAGTCAGTCCAGCTGGGCCTCCAGTGTCAACTACTCCATGCGCGAATACGCCTCGGACATCGTCTATCGCATCAAAACCGCCTGTGACGACGCCCAACAGCCGCACCCGACCATCATCAGCGAATCCGGACGCGCCCTGGCGGCATATTCCAGCGTCCTTGTCGTCGATGTGCTCGGAAAAACCCACTTCCCTTCCGATCCCGACCTGGCGTGGATCCGACAGACCATCGCCGCTGAAGAAACCAACGGGCAGGAGGTTGCACAGCCCGTCATCGACCTGCTCAACGCATACGAAAGCTTCAACGGACACGAACCACTCGAAATCTTCCACGATGCCAGCGCCGCCCGCGAAGAGGCAATCACGCTCTTCGGCATGGGCTACATGTCTCTTCCCCTCCGTGCCGTCACCGAACGACTCTTCTGGGCAATCGGACGCCGCGTCATCGAGTTTGCCGCAGCAGAACCCGACAGCGCGCTCTCCGATCAAATCGGCGACCTCCCCGAAACACTCAGCGACATCTACTTCTGCAACTTCAGCCTCTTCCAGTCCCTGCCCGACTCATGGGCCATCGACCAGCTCTTTCCGATCTGCCCGATCCATCGCCTCGACGAAAAGCCCACGCGACGGGCCATCCTCGCCGACATCACCTGCGATTCCGACGGACAAATCTCCAAATTCTGTTCGGTCGAAGGGCAAACAAGCCGCACAACCATCGAGCTGCACGAGTTGCGCAAAGACGAACCATACTACCTCGGCTTCTTCCTCGTCGGCGCCTATCAGGAAGTGCTCGGCGATCTGCACAATCTCTTCGGCGACACGCACGCCGTGCACGTGTCCCTCGAACCCGACGGCTCATGGTCCATCGGCGAAGTCGTCGAAGGCGACACCGTCCGCGAAGTGCTCAGCTATCTCCAGTTCCAGCCCGCCGACCTCAAACGCGCCATGCGACGAGACGCCGAACGTGCCGTCCGCGAAGGTCGCATGAGCGTCGAAGAAAGCCGCGCCCTGCTCTCGTTCTATGAGAGCGGCCTGGAAGGCTACACATACCTGGAATAACCGCGCCCTCCGCCACGCCCCTACAGTTTCCCGTCATCGGCCCGCCACCCCCGGGCCGTCCTTGACCACCGCCGCCTCGGGGGGCCAGGCGGCCACACGCGGACACCCCCGCACCCAACAGGCAAAAGCGAGAAGATCATGCCGACATTCACCAAGGCCGAACTGCTCTCCAACCCCGTCGAGCACGTGGATATCACCCGATTCGATGCACGCGCCATCATCGACGCCTTCGAAAAAACCGCATTCCAGGCCCGCAACACCGCCCGGGCAGCCCGCATCTACTCCCAGATGCTCAAAGACACCGGCTGCGTCGTCATCATGACCCTCGCCGGATCACTCATCAGTGCAGGAATGAAAAAAGCAATCATCACCCTGCTCGAGCACAACATGGTCGACGCCATCGTCTCCAGCGGCGCCAACATGATCGACCAGGACTTCTTCGAAGGACTCGGATACAAACACTACATCGCCCCGGGAAGCCCCGAGAGCCCCCCGGTCGACGACCCCACCCTGCGCGACATGGCCATCGACCGAATCTACGACACCTACATCGACGAAGATCAGCTGCGCATCTGCGACGATACCGGCAAAGCCATCTTCGATGCGCTGGAACCCGGCGCCTATTCCAGCAGGCAGTTGCTCGCCGAGTTCGGACGCTACCTCGACAACCACCACCCCGACAACGAATCAATCCTTCTCACAGCCTGGCGCCGCGGCGTGCCAGTGTTCTGCCCCGCCTTTTCCGACTGCTCCGCCGGGTTCGGCATCGTCATGCACCAAGCCGAGCGGGCCCGCGATGGCAAACCCTGCGTCACCATCGACAGCGGGCGCGACTTCTGGGAGCTGACCAGAATCAAACTCCACACCATGGAGCAGGGCGGCGACACCGGACTGTTCATGCTCGCCGGCGGCGTTCCCAAGAACTTCGTCCAGGACATCGTCGTCTCCGCCGAACTGCTCATCGAAAAACAGCTCGCAACGGGCGGCCAGACCCCCATGCACAAGTACGCCATCCAGATCACCGCCGCAGACGCACGCGACGGAGCACTCTCCGGCTCCACCCTCCGCGAAGCGTGCAGCTGGGGCAAGGT
>RFGK01000003.1 GCA_003697045.1 Planctomycetota bacterium | reverse complement strand
GCCATTTGCTCGGTGCGCTCCCGCGACAGCCGGACCGACATCGCCAGGAAGACAAGCCCGGAAGCGAGCGCGACGAGAAGGGAGGCCCATCCCAGCACGCCCCACATGGCAAACGCCGGAGCCATCGTCGCGGGGATGAGCAGAGCCGCGGTCAGACAGATGACAAATGACGTGCCCTTGCCCGTGCGATCGATCACGGGAAGCATGCGCATGCCTCCACGGGCGTAGTCGTCGCGGAACATCCATGCGATGGCCATGAAGTGCGGAATCTGCCAGACCATCATCAGCCAGAACAACGACTGGGCCCCGGGTTCGAGCATGGAGTCAAAGCCGGGCTTAGTCGAGGCGGCTGCCCAGCCGATCATCGGCGGCAGCGCCCCCGGGATCGCACCGACCAGCGTGCACCACGCGCTCTTGGGCTTGAGCGGCGTATAGACGAACACGTACACAATCGTGCAGGTCAGCGCGATCAGCGCCGGTATGGGGCCGGCAAGCAGCAGCACCGCGGTTCCCCCCAGCGCCAAGACCAGCCCGAGCTTGAGCACGGTGGTCTGCGCCAGTCGTTCGGCCGGGAGCGGGCGTCCCAGCGTACGCCGCATGCGGGCGTCACGCTCCGATTCCCACCACTGGTTCAGGGCATTGGCCCCCCCGGCGGAGAGATACGTTCCCACACTCGCGATGAACCCGAGCCAGAGGAACGACCCGAGCGAGGCGTCGCGCTGCCCGAGCCAGGCAAGCACGAACCCCACCATCGAGGTGATCGTGACCAGTTTTGTGATACCAGGCTTGGTGGTCTCCATGAGCGCACGGACCCACTCGCGCCCTGTGGCGCGGGTCACAAGCACTGGATTCGGGTGCAGCGTCAATCGGCCCATCGGCTCTGGTCCCGGCGAGCGGGATTGTAGCAGATGGCTGGCGGGCGTCACGCGGCGTCCGAGGCCTCCCCGGCGATGAAGCGCCTTGTGTCGATTGGAGCGTTGAACTTGACCCCGACGAGGTGGACTCGACCGCTTGCCAGCTCGCACCGCGCCACAACGCCATGAATGAGCTCCGGCTCGCCCGTCAACTTCGACAGCATGATGTCGCACGGCGTGCCCGGATGGACGAACGCTCCATGCAGAAATCCCACGCCACCGCTTGAGAGATTGGCTGGCACGACCCGAAACGGTGAACGCCGGTCCGGGTCGCCGGGGTGGAGGATCACGAGCATCGCACCTTCTCGATACTCATGGCGCTCGCTTGTCCGTCTTCCCGCTTCCTTCGAGCCTTCATTCCGCTCCCTGATCTCATCGATGATCTGGTCGACCTCGCGTGCCGATACCTGCACAAGGTCAGTCCATTCGCATTTCGAATGCGGCCGCCCTGTTTTCAGCAGTGCGCAGGTTGGCCGGCGAGATGATGAAAACGGGGTCGATGATCCGGTCGAACTCCATGCCCACGGCATGGATGCGTCCCTCGATGAGCCGACAATGTGCCACTCGCCCCGCAATCTGCTCAAACTCACCGTCGAGATTCTTGATCAGCGCCAGCGTGGGCGTGCCCGGATGGACGAACCTGCCGTGCAGGAATCCCATGCCCAGTTCTGAGAGGTCAATTGGACGTACCTGGTATGCTTTGCGCTGCGCACGGATCTTGTAATCGAATACAACGATCTGGTTGTGGGGAAGCTGGAACAACAGCCGCTCGCTTCGGCGTTTGCTGCTGCCGTCGTGCGTGGCGGACGTGCTTTGAATCTTCGCAACAATCCGCTCATAGGTCTCGTTGTCGATTCGCAGAAGGTCTTCACAATCCATGGCGATGGCGCTCCATTGATACACCCCAATGGATACCTATCGGAGGCCACGGATCGGCTCCTGAGAGACCTATTGAGCGATGGAAAACATTAGGTAGTTTCCCCTATCCAGTGTCTTCAGAAGAGTTCTTGAGAGGGTTTGGATCTTCGGGGTCATCGTGCCGCCTGGATCACGCCCCGGCACTCGCCGAAACCGATCCGTCGGAACCCTTCACGCTGGCAGTATCCCCGGATGATGACTTCGTCGCCGTCTTCGAGGAACTTGCGCGTCTCGCCGGTCGGAAGCTCGATGGGCGTGCGGGCGGTGCCCGGCTTGATCACGGGGGGATTGGCCCAGGGGTCTCCGTCCCAGGTCAGTTCGAGCAGGCAGCCCCGGCTCTCACGTCGGGGCCCGCTGACGGTGCCGCTGCCGATCAAATCTCCCGGCTGAAGATTGCATCCGTTGGAGGTGTGATGGGCAACCATCTGGGCAGCGGTCCAGTACATGTCCTTGAAGTTGCCGCGACTGATGCGTGCCGGGGCGAGGCCGCGGCGGCGCATCTCTTCGCTGGCAAGGAAGACTTCGAGCGTGATATCAAACCCACCTGATTCGCGGTTGGCCGGGCTGTCAAGGTGGGGCAGAGGCTTGGGGTCGCCGGCCGGTCGGTCCATCGCGGCGCAGCGGAACGGAGCAAGAGCCTCCATCGTGACGATGTACGGGCTGACAGTCGTGGCAAAGTTCTTGGCAAGGAACGGTCCGAGCGGCTGATACTCCCACTTCTGGATGTCCCTTGCCGACCAGTCGTTGAGCAGACAAAGCCCGAGAACATGGTCCTCGGCCTCGGCCATGGAGATCGGCTGGCCCAGCGCGTTGCCGTGCCCGATGACGACGCCCATCTCCAGCTCGTAATCCAGCAACTTGCATGGACCGAATACGGGCGTGCCGCCTTCTTCTGAGGGTGCCTGCTGGCCGTGCGGACGCGTGATCGGCGTGCCGGAGCGCACGACGGAAGATGCACGCCCGTGGTAGCCGACCGGAATCCACTTGTAGTTGGGAAGCAGCGGGTTGTCCGGACGAAACATCGAACCCACGTTTGTGGCGTGATACACCGACGCGTAAAAATCGGTGTAGTCGCGCGCCTGCATCGGAAGCAGCAACTGCTCCGGATGCAGCTCGATCATGACCTCTTCAACGTGCTTGCGCTGCTCGACATCGGCATCCGTGCTGAGGACACGACTCAGCTCGCTTCGGAGTCCGCGTCGCTGTTCGCATGAGAGTGCACAGGCGCATTGGGGTTGTGTATCGCAGGGGCAGGCTGCCGGTGCTGCCAGAGCGCAATCGGCCTCGAGAACTGACCGAAGCAGCCCACGTTTCCACAGGCTGCGGAGCGGGACCACCATATCGCCGATGACCACCCCAATTTGCGGGCCATCGCCGTTGTCCGGGTCGCACATGACGAACGGCAGGTTCTGGATGGGAAAGTCCGTCTCGGGGTCGTTGGCGCTTTCGACCCATGAGGCGAGGTTCGGATCGTGCGTTTCATCGATGGCGTAAGGCATGGGGGCTCCTCAGGTCGGTCTGCTCCGGCCGGGCGGCTGGATCACCGGCAAGACGTTCCAGACCGAATCACCGTAGCAGGTCGAACCGCTGGGCGTCTGCTCGTGCGAAGATT
>RFGK01000070.1 GCA_003697045.1 Planctomycetota bacterium | reverse complement strand
TTCTCGTCGTACACCCTCGCGTACTTTTCGCGGAACTGCTCGGTCGTCACGCATTCGGCAACCGTGGCCTGCACCTCCGCCTGCGTCGGCCAGATGTCCTTGAGATACACGTCCTTTCCGTCCGACGTCTGCGTGAGCGGCTCGTTGTAGGGATCGATATCAATACGCCCGGCAAGGGCATATGCCACCACCAGAGGCGGGCTTGCAAGGAAGTTTGCCTTGACTGCCGGATGGACACGGCCCTCGAAGTTGCGATTGCCGGACAAGACCGATGCCACCGCCAGATCACCCTCTTTGATGGCGCTTTCAATCTCCGGGGGCAGCGGGCCGGAGTTGCCGATGCACGTCGTACATCCATACCCGACCGTCTGGAATCCCAACGCATCAAGATCATCGCTCAGCCCGGCCTTGTTCAGATACTCGGTCACCACCTTGCTTCCGGGCGCCAGACTTGTCTTGACCCAGGGCTTGCGCGTCAGCCCCAGCGCGTTGGCCTTGCGGGCCACGAGGCCCGCTGCCACGAGCACATCGGGATTGCTTGTATTCGTGCAGCTCGTAATGGCTGCGATGACGATGGAGCCGTGCGTCAGCTCACTGACCATCCCGGGTCTTTCGCCTGTCCGTTCGGTGGTGTGCGTGACGGTTGCCTTGGCGCCCACCTTGTCGGCCGGAACTCCGAGCCCCTGGGGCCCCATCGGGGCAGTCAGCATCTGCTGCCACGCCTTCTTGAGCCCGGCCAGCTCGATCCTGTCCTGCGGACGCTTCGGCCCCGCGACGCACGGCTTGACCGTCGAGAGGTCAAGTTCCAACACCGCGCCAAACTCCGGCTCGGGCGCATCGGGTGTCCAGAAAAACCCGGCTGCCTTCGCCCACGCCTCGGTCAACTCGACCTCATGTTCGGTCTTGCCCGTAAAGCGGAAATACTCGATCGTCTTGGCATCGATCGGGAAGAAACCGCACGTCGCGCCATACTCGGGCGCCATGTTCGCGATCGTCGCGCGATCGGGCACGGAAAGCTCGGCCATGCCCGGCCCGAAAAACTCGACGAACTTCTCAACCACGCCGTGTGCACGCAGCATCTGCGTGACTGTGAGCACAAGATCGGTGGCGGTGGCCCCTTCTGGAAGCCTGCCCACGAGCTTGAACCCAACGACTTCAGGCGTGAGCATGTAGACGGGCTGGCCGAGCATGACGGCCTCGGCCTCGATGCCTCCCACACCCCAGCCCAGCACGCCCACACCATTGATCATCGTCGTATGACTGTCCGTTCCCACCAGGCTGTCCGGGAAGACGGTCGGACGCGCGTCCTGCCCCAGCGTGCGCGTCAGGCAGCCTCGCGCAAGATACTCAAGGTTGACCTGGTGAACGATTCCCGTCGCAGGCGGAACCACCCGGAAGTTGTCGAGACTCTCCTGCCCCCACTTGAGGAAGACATAACGCTCGTTGTTGCGCTCAAACTCCTTTTGCGCATTGATCGTCAGCGCCACCCGCGTCGCAAAGTCATCGACCTGCACCGAGTGGTCGATCACCAGGTCGCACGGCACCGCCGGGTTGATCTGGCTTGCATCACCTCCCAGCTTCCTCATCGCGTCGCGCATCGCGGCAAGATCGACCACACAGGGCACGCCTGTAAAATCCTGCAGGACCACACGCCCCGGCACGAAAGGCATCTCGATCGCATCGACCTTCTTCGCGTTGTAGTTGGCAAGCCCAACAATATCGTCGCGCGTCACCGTGAAACCATCGAAGTTGCGCAGCATCCCCTCCAGCAACACGCGAATCGAATAGGGCAGCTTGCCGATCCCCACGCCCACACCGGCCTGATCGAGCGCCTTGAGATCGAAGTAATCAAACTCACCGGCCGAGGTGCGCAGCGTCTTGCGAGCGTCGTACAGGCTTTCGGACATGGATTCCTCCAACTCGAAGGTGCGAGAAATGGGCGTCGTTCGACTCAAAGCATAAGCACGGCGCCCACGGCTTGAGTCCAACTGCCCGCATCTCGTGCCATGCGTTGCCGGGGCAGGACCCGCTTTCCGTGAACGTCTGAACCTTGCGAGCCTGCGAGCATACGCCCGGCGTGCAGCTTGCCACCGCGTTCCGGCCCGGCATGCCAAACCGCGCACGCCGCAAGGCAGAAGACCCGCGCTGCCAGGCGCGCTGATCGAAAATCACAGAAAACCCGCGATACCACGCGGTCCTGATCACTTTTCCGTCGAGCGCTTCGGCGGACTGGCCAGGATCTTGTCAACGAGTCCGTACTCGAGCATCTCCTTCTCATCGAGCCAGAGGTTGCGGTCGCAGTCGGCCTCGATCTTCTCCTTGGGTTGTTCTGTCGCCTCCGAGTAGATCGCGTACAGCCGGTCGCGCAGACGCAGCATCTCCCTGGCCTCGATTTCGATATCGGTCGCCTGCCCTTCCATCACGCCGGAGATCAAGGGCTGGTGCATCAGGTTGCGGCTGTTCCGAAGCGCGTAGCGCTTGCCCTTGGTGCCCGCTGCGGCGATCACAGAGCCCATGCTCGCCGCCTGCCCGATGATGTACGTGCACACATCCGGCATCACGTACTGCATCGTGTCGACGATCGCAAGCCCGGCCGTGACCGCCCCCCCGGGACTGTTCACGTAGAGATGGATCTCGGATTCAGCGTCCTCGTTCTGCAGAAAGAGAAGCTGGGCCACCACGAGGTTGGCCATTTCGTCCATCACCGGGCCGGTGACGAAGACGATCCGGTCCTTGAGCAATCGGCTGAAGATGTCGTACGAGCGTTCCCCGCGACCGGTCTGCTCGACCACGATCGGAACGAGCGTGTTTGCGCTGGGCGTGTTGTTCTTGTCGGAACTCATGGAAGTCTCCGTTGACGAGCTCACGGCGTCCCCCCCGCACTCTTGGGAGGCTGCGAGAGCACTTCATCGACAAGCCCATACTCCTTGGCTTCGCTTGCCGTGAAGTACTTGTCGCGCTCTGAATCCTTTTGCACCTGTTCGACAGACTGGCCGGTGTGCTCGGAGATGATCTCGTTGAGAATCTTCTTGCTCTTGAGGATCTGCTCGGCCTGCAGGCGAATGTCCTCAGCCTGCCCGGTCACTCCGCCGTAAGGCTGATGAATCATCACCTTGGCATGCGGGAGGATGAATCGGCGCCCCTTGGTGCCCGCGGTCAACAGCAGGGCAGCACCCGAATAGGCCCGCCCGATGCAGTACGTCGCCACGTCCGATGAGAGGAATCGCATCGTGTCGTAGATTGCCAGCGTGTCGTCGACTACGCCTCCCGGCGAGTTGATGTACAGGCTGATCTCCTGAGCCCGACGCTGATTCTCCAGATAGAGCATCTGCATCATGACGCGGGCGGCCGAGGCATAGTTGATCTCCCCCACAAGAAAGACGATGCGGTTTTCGAGCAACAGCTCGTCGATCGTCATTTCGCGGGTCCGCTGGTAGCTGACGTTGGCGGCTGGCATGGCTCCCTCGCTGACCCCTGGCCGCGATCAAAGCGCCACAGGGGTGAAGACTCGTCAAGATGTGCCGGGACCATCCCGGTTCCGAACCCATCGGCTCAACGCCGGGTGGGGCATGATAGCCCGCTCGCGCGTGAGCCTGTCGCGCAGCTCTCGCTTGCCCGGTCAGGGCGAACTCATTGCCCACTTCTCCCCGGCGCACTAGCATGGGTGTTTTCGGACGGGCAGACGGTTGTTCGGCTGCCCGGTTTCAACCTCTGAAGGGAGTCCGCAGTCTTGCCCACCGCCGTCATCAGCGACATTCACGGCAACGCCGAGGCGCTCAAGCGGGTGCTCGACGATATCCACAACTCCGGCATCGACCGAATCATCAATCTCGGCGATGTCGTGGGGTATGGTCCCGATCCGCTCGAAGTGGTCGATCTCGTCCGTGAGCACTGCGAATGGACCCTCATGGGAAACCATGACTTCGGTGTCCTCTACGAGCCCACGAACTTCAACGCTGTTGCCGAATCCAGCGCCTTCTGGACCAGGCGACAGTTCGACGCTGAACAGGACCACGACCTGCGTGCCGCCCGCTATGACTTTCTCGGTCGCCTCCGCGTGCGTGTGGTCGAGACGCTTCCCGATTCAGATATCCCGCTCCTGGCCGTCCATGCGTCCCCCAGACGCCCCATCAATGAATACATCTTTCCGGACGACGCCAACGACGCGCCCGACAAGCTCGAGTCCATCTTCGAGCGCGTGGATCGGATCGCGCTGGTCGGGCACACACACGTGCCCGGGGTTTTTACGGACGAACCCGACTTCTACCCCCCTGACGAGCTGGGTGAGTCACGGACGTACAGGTTTTTGCCCGACGAAAAAGTCGTGATCAACGTTGGCTCGGTGGGTCAGCCACGCGATCTTGATCCGCGGGCCAGCTACGCCGTGCTCTACCCCGATCGCGTCGAGTTTCGCAGGGTTGAGTACAACATTCGCGTGACCGCAGACAAGATCAAATCCATTCCGGATCTGCACGACTGGCTTGGCGATCGCCTGTTTGAGGGGCGCTGAGCGCATCATCAACGCTGCAATCAACGCGGCGACACGGCCAATCGAGGTCTATGGTTGTCCCCGGCTCTTGGACTCGGGGTCAGGATTCCCATGCCCAGAAAGAAGAACAGCCCCGCCCGTACGCTGATCCCCCTCGCCGTCCTGCTCGTCGGCGTGGGAATCGCGATCCTGATCGCTCAGAGCGGCAGCAAGAAACCATCGCCCGGCCCTGCCTCGCCCGATTCGATTGCCCAAACGGCCCCTGAGCCGGCCGATGCTGCCACGCTGTCACCACCCGAACAGGGCGAACCAGACGAACCCGCTTCGGTACCGACTCCGGCTGACACACCGGCCGAGCCACTTCCAGGCCTGCACGCTCGCCCGCTCGACACACCCGTCGACCTTGGCTTCATCGGCAGCCTGGACCCCGATTCAGGGTATGAACTGGAAGCAAACATCTCCCCGCTTGGTGCCGGGCTTGCCTCGCTGTCGTTGACCAATCACTACACGACCCTCGAACGCACCGAACACGTCACGATTCAGGAGGAGCAGGAAGTTCGCATCGGCGCAAGCGTTGCGACGGCTGTGCCCTTTGCTTTGACCGCGGTCATCGTCAATGGCGAGCGCGTCGATCTGACCAGCGGGCCGAACGGTGAACAGGTCTGGGGCCTGCGCAAAGGTGGGCGGGTCGGCGAGCTGGAAGCCGTCATCGTCGACGAACATGACACACCCGTGCTGCGCATCGAGCGGACCATTGCCCTCGAGCCCGGCTCACACGATATTGCCATCACCCAGCGGGCGGTCAATCTGACGGATCGAGACTTGCAGATCCGCTGGATCCACTCGGGCCCGATGAGCTTCCAATCCGACACCGGAGGCTACGGCGGCGACAAGCGACGCGCCCGCTTTGGATACTGGCTCGACCCCAAGGCTCAGGCATCCGATCCGGCCGTCTCGAGCAATGAGCTGGTCATGCCGATGCAGACGCTCGTCGGCGTCGAAAAGAACAGCGCGGGCGTGCCCTTCATCCCCGTGTCCAAGCAGATCTGGCCGAATCGTCTCAGCGAGAAGAAGGGCCTGCGTCCGGTCTGGTTCGGCATCACCGGGCGGTACTTCGGCGTCGCCGTGCATCCGCTGGCGGACCCCAACTCGACGAACAAGGTCATGCCCGTCGAGTCGATCTCGCGCTTTGCCGGCGTCACCCCCGACACGCCCGCAGGTACCAGCCGACGCGACCTGCTCAAAAACGCTGTCGTCATCGCGCTGCTCGAAAGCAAACTGATGGACGTTCCGGCGGGTGCTTCAGCGTCATTCAATCTCGGCGCCTACACCGGCCCGCTCTCACGCAGCGCGATCAATGAGGAGCCCATTGCCAAGTCAATGGGCCTCGACGGGCTGGTGCTGTACAACTTCGGGGGTATGTGCGCCTGGTGCACCTTCCAGCCGCTGGCGCACCTGCTGCTTGCGATTCTCAAGTTCCTCGATGCGCTCACCGGAGACTGGGGCATCGCGATCATCATTCTGGTCATCATTGTCCGCACGTGTCTGCATCCGATCACCCGCTGGAGCCAGATCCGCCTGCAGCGGTTCGGCGCCCAGATGCAGGCCATCGCGCCGAAGATGCAGAAGCTCAAGGAAAAGTACGGCGACGACAAGCAGAAGCTGCAGCAGGAAACCACCAAGCTGTGGAAGGAAGAAGGCGTCAACCCGGCCGGCGCGCTCGGGTGCCTGCCCATGTTCCTGCAAAGCCCGGTATGGATTGCGCTGTACGCCACGCTGTACTTTGCCGTCGAGCTGCGTCATCAGCCGGCCTTCTATGGAGTCTTTCAGAAGTTCGGAGGCTGGCCGTTCCTTGCCGATCTTTCCCAGTCAGACAATGCCATTCCGCTGGGTACGGGGTTCAGCGTCTTCGGCCTGGCGCACATCGACTCAATCAACCTCCTGCCCATTCTGCTGGGACTGGTCTTCTACTTTCACCAGAAGTTCCTCACGCCCCCCTCGACCGCAACGATGACTCCCGAACAGGAATCGACGCAGAAGATGGTCAAGGTCATGACCGTCGTCATGTTCCCGCTGATCATGTACGCGGCGCCATCCGGGCTGTCTCTCTACTTCATTACCAACTCGACGCTTGCGATCGTGGAGAACAAGTGGATCAGAGCCCACATGAACAAGCACGGGCTGCTCGACCCGGACAAGATCCGCGAACAGGCAAAGGCCAGGCGGCAGTCAGGCTACCTCGCCCGCCTGCAACAACTGGCAGCCCAGCAGCAGGAACGCCAACAGACGAGCAAACGCATGATGCGCCGCGTGAAGAACGTTGCCCCGGACCGACGCGACCCGAAATACAAGAAGCGAAAGTGAGCCATGCCCGTCGGCGATACCATCGTCGCGCGGGCCAGCGCGCCGGGTCAGGCGAGGCGCGCCATCATTCGCATCAGCGGGCCCGCGACTGCATCTGTTCTTGCAACACTCGGCATCGACCGGCCGCTCGTGCGCAGCGCTGCGGTGATACGGGCGCACCTCGACACGGGCGAACTTCCGCTGCTCTTGCTGAGCTTTCGATCTCCCAGCTCGTACACCGGAGAAGACGCGGCTGAGCTCATCGTGCCCAACAATCGCACGCTGGTCGATTCGATGATCGAGTGCATGTGCAGCGTGCCGGAGGTTCGACGCGCCGAACCCGGCGAGTTCACGGCAAGAGCCTACCTCGCCGGACGGTTGACCCTTGCCGAGGCTGAGGGAGTCGCCGCCAAGATCAGCGCCGAGTCGGCCCGGCAACTCGAAGCGGCCGACCGCGTTCTTTCCGGACAAATCGGCACCCTGTACGCCGCGTGGACGGATCGGCTCGCCTCGACCCTGGCGCTGGTCGAAGCGGGCATCGACTTTGTGGATCAGGAAGATGTCATTCCGATCGCGGCTGCGGAGCTGGCAAGGACGCTCGAGGAGCTGAGCGCCGAGCTGCACGCCGCGCTGGGCACGTCATACGCCGGCGCAGGGACAGGCGACCGGGCGCTGGTGGTGCTTGTGGGCCCGCCCAATGCTGGAAAGTCAACGCTGTTCAACGCCTTGCTGGGGCGCACGCGTGCGGTTGCATCTGCGCAGGCCGGCACAACGCGGGATGCGATCATCGAGCCGCTCGACCTGTCCGACGCGGGCGGCGTTGAAGTGGACCTTGCCGATCTGCCCGGGCTTGATGCAAACGCAACCGGTGCGATTGACCGGGCTGCGCAGATGCGTGCCCATGACGTGATCAGCCGGGCCGATGTCCTCATTGCCTGTGACCCTGCGGGGCGATTTGAGCATGTGCCGACGGGCGCGCCCGTGATTCGCGTGCGCACCAAGGCCGATCGACACCTGAGCACGCCCGGCCCGGGCGTGTGCGTCTGTGCTTTGGACGGCTGGCATATCCCCGCATTACGACGGGTCATCGCCGAACAATGTGCCACGATCCGCCGCGACGACGATTCATCGCTCATCCCACGCCACCGCGCCGTTGTTGCCGGTGCTCTTGACGAGATCAATCAGGCTCTTTCTCTGGCCCGGACACAGACGGGTGCGGCGCTGAGCGAAAGCGAACTGATCGCCGGGCGATTGCGCGCCGCGCTGGATTTGCTGGGGCAACTGTCCGGGCAGGTCAGCACCGATGATGTCATCGGCCGCATCTTTGCAACATTCTGTATCGGAAAGTAGAACTGCCGCATGCCGGACGTCCGGCGCCTGTCAAACGCCGGGCATCGACAGGCCCGCGAACTTGGGGCCCGGCGCGATCTCACAGGTATTCTTCTTCGCGAGCGACTCCAACCCGGGGCTCTGCCTGGAGACGACTCAGCCGTCCGTGCGTGCACCGTCACCGCGCATCATGCACGAGCACCGTTCCGCAGCTGCCCGGCCGCTCGGCCTCGGCGCGGATAGACCCGGCTTCTGCGCCGACGATGTGAATCGCCTTGACACCTTGTTGCAGAATCTTCAGTGCTTCTTCGACCTTGGGAATCATCCCGCCCACGATCACACCTTCATCGATCGCACGCCGTGCCTCGCGCTCGGACAGACACTCGATGCGTGTGGACGGATCGTCCTTGTCGCGCAGCACTCCGGGCACGCCGGTGATGAGAAACAGATGGTCTGCCCGCAGTGCCGCTGCGATTGCCGACGAGACCGTGTCGGCGTTGATGTTGTAGACCTCGCACACGCCCGACGCCTCGTCGGGTCTGCTGCTCACACCGAGCGTATTGAGCACGGGCGTGTAGCCGTGATCCCAGAGCAGATCGATCAGGTCCGTGCGAATCTCGGCGATGTCCCCCACATACCCAAAGTCGATCGGGTCGGGCCCGCAGCCGGACATGACTTTCGGCGGGCGCCGCTCGGCCGTGACCAGGTGAGCGCTGACGCCGCTGATTCCCACCGCCCGCAGCCCCTGCCCCAGGGCGGCCGCGACGACATCGATGTTGCATTCGCCGGCAAGCACCTGCTTCATCACGCGCAAGGTCTCGGCATCGGTGATACGACGCCCGCCAACCTGCTTGCGCTCGAGCCCGAGCCGTTCGGTCAGCGCATTGGCCTGGGGGTTGCCGCCGTGGCAGAGCACGAAGTGCCAGCCGCGATCGCTCAGCGCTTTGACTTCGCTCATCACGCGCACGAGCCGCGGGGTGTCGGCAACGACCTCGCCTCCGAACTTGAGCACCGCTGTTGGATGATTTGCGCTCATGGCCAAAGTGCCGGTGCATCGATCCCCGCGCGTTCGGGAAGCCCGAGCATCAGATTCATCGACTGCACCGCCTGGCCCGCACCGCCCTTGACCAGATTGTCCAGTGCGGTATCCACGGCAAGCTGCCTGCCCATCCCGTCAGGCTCGGAAATCGCCCAAGACAGGTCCACCCACATGCTGCCCTTGATCGCCACCACCTCGGCGGTTCGCTTCGTACCCAGCACGCGCACAAACGCAGCATCTTCATAAAAATCGCGATACAACGCCTCAACTTCCGCATCGCTCATCGACTCGGGCAGACGCACGAAGCTCGTCGCAAGAATACCCCGCGCAAGCGGCGCCGAACGCGGCATGAAATGCAGTGTGAACTCCTGCGCCTTTCCGGCTCGTTCGGCCGCCTCGTTGAGTATCCGCGAAATCTCCGGCGTGTGCTGGTGCGTCAGCTGCTTGTAACTCTTCAAGTTGTTCGCACGTATCGGGTGATGCGTCCCATCCTTCGGATACGCCCCACTGCCCGACGAGCCCGTCGAGGCCACCGTCTGAACCGGACCCTGCAACAGACCGGCGCGGGCGAGCGGCAACAGTCCGAGCATGATCGTCGTTGCAAAGCACCCGGGCGAAGCCACACGCCGGGCAGTGCGAATCTGCTCGCGATTGAACTCGGGAAGACCGAAAACCCAGCGTCCATCGAGATGCTCGGGATGTGGGTGCTCGCCTCCGTAGTACGTGGCATAGGCTGCTCGATCGCGCAGGCGAAAGTCACCGGACAGATCAATCACGCGGCACGCCAGCGCGTCGAGCTGCGGAGCCATCTTCGCCGGAACCTTGTGCGGCAGGCCCAGAAACACAACATCCACGCCACGCGCCACTTCCTCGAGCGGTATCTCCTCGAAGGTCAGCTCGGTGTCGTGCAGACTCAGGTGCACGTCCTCCAGCCGCTTGCCCACCTGATCGATGCTGCTCACACGCGTCAGCGCGACGGAGGGATGCGCAAGCAGCAGCCGAATCAGCTCGGCCCCGCCATATCCCGTCCCTCCAACCACCGCGGCCTTGAACTGTGCCGCTCCTGCTTCCGACTTTCTCATCGCAATCCTCGCGTCCTGGAATCTCGAAGAGGGTATGCAGCAATACGTAGAGCCACTTTCGGCTTGATGATGCGCCGAACTCGCACAAGAACGCACGGGCGCAACAACAGATCGTGCATGAGAACCCCCAGGCGCGAACGACCCACTTCGCACGCTGGCCAAATAAATACCCCCGCCCGGAGTCTCCGGACGGGGGTGTTGTGTCAGACTCCGTAGGAGTTGACCGGTGAATCGGGCTGCACCAACGGCACACCCGTCGGCTGCCGCTCAGCGGCACAGCCCTCTCGTACAGTCACATTTGTTCACTGGATCACCTCCTTCTGAAAGAACCGACCCCAGCCGTCACGACCTGTACCAAGTCGCCGCCGGGCTCCTTCCCCTCGAGCCGTCGCCCGAGGCTCACCGCCCGGAATCCGGGCAACACCCGGTCTTCCGGTCGTCGCTTCGCTGAACGCTCCTGGCTCTCGGGTTCTCCGCAGCCTCAGATACGCCCCGCTCGGCGATCACCACATATTGTCGTCCAACCCAGCCTTGAAACAAGAGATTTATTGCCGATTGTGTGCAAATCGACCCAACCATCGAGCAAACTACACACTGGCATATCTTCCCTGCCGATACCCCCGGATCGCCCGATCAGACCACGACGTGCTCGCACCCGCGCATCGCCTCGATGCACATGGCAATATGCTCGTTGCGCTCGACTCCGAGCTCCTCGACTCCGAGTGCGATGTCCTCGCGATTGACCGCAGCGGCAAAGCTCGCCTGCCTGAGCTTCTTGACCACGCTCTTCGGCTCCATGCCCTCAAGCCCGTCGGGACGCACCTTCGCACACGCCACGATAAACCCGGCAAGCTCATCGACTGCGAACAGCGCCCTGGCCATCGGTGTGGTGCGCGCCACTTTCGTCTTCTCGAAGTAGTGCCCCAGAATCGCATCGCGGATTTCCTCATCAACCCCCAGGGTTTCAAGATGGGCAACCCCCGGCAGAGGGTGCTCGTCGGGCAGCCGCTCGTAATCGAAATCGTGCAACAGCCCGGCGATCTGCCAACGCTCGATGTCCTCTGCTGACATGTTCGGGTCGTGCCGAAGGGCTGCGGCTTTCATACAGGCAGCCACCGCCTCCATGTGCACCCGCAAGGCCGGGCTCTGCACCCACTCGTGCATCAACTCGCGAGCTTGAGAAAGGTTCATGCCCACAGGATACCTCTCCAGCCCCGAAAGCGTGCAGCCCCTCCACAACAAGAAGGTCTTGATTTTGTTCGGGTTCTGGATAAGCTGGAGACGTGAATCAAAATACCGCACAAAAACCAACCGAAACATCCCCGTCTCTGCACTGGCTACGGGAGCAGATCGCAGCAAAAGAAGGGCGTCGGATTGAAGAAGCTGCGCTCATCCCCACCGGCTGGGCATCAGTCGACCAGGCCATCGGCGGACTCCGCTGCGGCGCAACCCATGAATGGTTCACTCCAACCCCCCATTCCAAGGGTATTTGCGGCTCATGGACTCCCCCATTATTGGTGTTGACTTATCTGTCTTTGCAGGCGCTGCGGGCGTTGCCGGAAGCATGGGTCGTCTGCATCGGCCGCCGCGTCTGGCCGAGCGTGCTCAGGCTCGCATGCTCCTTGCCCCGGATCGGCCTGAACCGCTGGCTCATGATCGACGCTTCCGATGCACGCGAACGCATCTGGGCAATCGATGCAGCGCTGCGATGCGAGAGACTGGTGGTCATTGCCGACGGCTCGGGGCTCGACACGGCTGCGACGCGCCGGCTGCAACTGGCTGCCGAGGCAGGCGGATCGCTCGGGCTGATCGCCCGTCCCTCAAATGAGCGCAGCCGAATCTCGATCGCTGAGACGCGCTGGGAGGTCTTGCCGGCAGCGTCACCCAATGAACGGGCCAGGTGGAAGCTGTGTGCACTGCGCATCCGCGGGGGAACCGCTCCGTGTCCGCAGGTGCTGGTGGAGTGTGGACATGACGGGACTGTTGTATGTGTATCTGACCAGGTGGGATGCCGACCTGGTGCGGCGGCAACGTCAAATCAGCCCGACGCGGGCGATCGTGCTTGCGCAGGCTGAGCGTCAGCGCGACGTCGTTGCCGCGTGCTGTGATCTTGCAGACGGCGCCGGCGTGCATCGCGGCATGACCGTCGCCCATGCGCGCGCGCTCGTGCCAGAGGCTCACATCGAGCCGATCGATCGCGCCCTTCACGATCGCCTGCTGCGCCGACTGGCCCGGCGCATGCACCGGCTTGTCCCGATCGTCGCGATGGACGCACCCGACGGGCTGCTGCTCGATGCACGCGGATGCGAGGGAATCTACGGGTCAATCGGACAGCTGATCTCGTCTGTGCGCACACACCTGCAAGCGATGGGGCTGCGCGCACGGATCGCTGCAGCGCCGACCTGGGCAGCAGCCCGCGCCCTTGCCCGCTTCGGCCCCTGTGATGAGAGCGTGACGACCGCCCCGGTGCTGCGCCGGACGCTGAGCACGCTTCCCGTCGAGGCACTTGGGGTCGATCCTGACATCGTCCGAAGGCTTGCGCGCGTGGGCGTCGTAAACATCGGGCAGTTGATGGCGCTGCCGCGCACATCGCTGGGCGCCCGCTACGGCCCTGACGTATTGCTGCGGCTGGACCAGGCGCTCGGCGATGCAATCGAAACCATCGAGCCGGTGCACGCACACGAGCCGATCGAAGCTGAACGCATGCTCGAAGGCCCCACCGATCGACTGGATGACATCATGCTGGTGGTGCGCGACGTTCTCGAAACGCTGACAGCACAACTGCACAGACGCAGCCTCGGCGGGCGCTGGTGGGAGATCACACTCGTGCGATCAGACCTGGACCCCCTCGTGCTGATGATCCACACCTCCCGGCCCAGCCGCGATGCGGCGCACGTGTGCGCCCTGTTCCGGCATCGGCTCGACAGGCTCCCGCTTGGATTCGGCGTCGAGGGTGTGCGCGGGCGCGTACGCATCACGGCACGCACCCGCGACGAGCAGCAGTCGGCCTGGGAACGCGAGCACGTCAAGCAGGCGCGCATCGGCACACTCATCGACACGATGAAGGCGCGGTTGGGCTACGGATGCGTGCGACGCCCAGCCCTGCGAGGCTCACACATACCCGAACGCGCCCAGGTCTACGAACGTGTCGATCGGCTCGATACACGCGGTCGTGCCGAAGCGCCGCTTCCAGCCGGCGACCGCCCCTCGATCCTCCTGCGCCGGCCGATACCGACGGATGTATCGCTGCTGCTGCCCGACGGCCCGATCGCGCAGGTGCGCCTCGAAGGGCGCATGGTTCGCGTCGTCCGGTGCATCGGCCCGGAACGCATCGAGGGCGAATGGTGGCGCGCCAGTATGCCCGGACGTGATTACTTCAAGGTGCAGGCTGAGGACGGACGCTGGGTGTGGATCTTTCGCCAAGTGCAGACCGCACAGTGGTTCACCCACGGGCAATGGGGCTGAGACGGAAGTTCCTTCCATCGTTTCGGTGTGGTGTGGTGATGCAGGCGCAATACGCAGAACTTGCGGTCACAACCAACTTCTCTTTCCTCACCGGCGCAAGCCATCCCGAGGAGATGGTCGAACAGGCTCAGTCACTTGGGCATGCAGGCATCGCGATCGCGGACTGCAACACGCTGGGCGGAGTCGTGCGCGCGCACGTGGCAGCGAAGGAGGCCGGGCTTCCTCTGGTGGTGGGCAGCCGGGTGAGGATGCAGAGCACGCCGGGAGAGGAAGAACCCGACCTGCTTTTGTTTCCGACGGATCGCGCTGCATACGGACGCCTGTGCCGGCTGCTCACCCTCGGCAAGCGCCGGGCTGCCAAGGGGGGGTGCGATCTGTTCTTCCACGACGTGATCGAACACGCGGAGGGGATGCTCGGCGTGGTGATCCCAACGCCGTCGATGGACGATCGGCTGGTCATGCGTGTGCGCGCGCTGCGTGATGTTTTCGGGTCCGACCGACTCTGGGTCGCTGCTGCCCGTCGGTATGCCCAGGACGACGCCCAGCGCGTGCGAATGACAGCCAACCTGTGCGACTGCCTCGGCGTGCCGATGGTGGCGATCAACGATGTTCATTATCACGTCCGCGACCGCTGCAGACTCCAGGACGTGCTCACGTGCATTCGGCACGGGTGTACGATCCAGCGCGCAGGGCTGAGGCTTGCGCCCAACGCCGAGCGATATCTCAAGCCGGCCGATGAGATGACGCGCCTGTTTGCAGACTACCCGGACGCCATCGCACAGACGATGGAAATTGTTGAGCAAACGCGGGGGTTCCATCTGGACCAGCTGCGTTATGAGTATCCCGCCGAGGTTGTTCCCCGCGGGACGACCGCCTCGGCGCATCTGCGCGATCTGACATGGGGCGGTGCGGCGCGGCGCTATCCGGCCGGTGTGCCCGACGCCGTGCGCGCGCAGATCGAACATGAGCTGTCGCTGATCGAGGAACTGCGTTATGAGCACTACTTCCTGACTGTGCACGACCTGGTTGAGTTCGCGCGCTCGCGGGGGATTCTCTGTCAGGGGCGCGGTGCCGCAGCCAACTCGGCGGTGTGCTACTGCCTGGGTGTGACGGCTGTGGACCCGACGTGCGTGAATCTGCTCTTCGAGCGGTTCATCAGCCGGGAGCGTGATGAGCCCCCGGATATCGACATCGACTTCGAGCACGAGCGGCGCGAGGAGGTGATTCAGTACGTCTATCGCAAGTACGGCCGCGACCGTGCAGCGTTGACGGCCGAAGTGATCTGCTATCGCGGACGCAGCGCAGTGCGCGAAGTGGGAAAGGCGATGGGGCTCTCGCTCGACCTGGTCGACCGGATGGCCCGGGAACTGGACTGGTGGGGCGAGGCACCGGGCGATCCGAGGCGGCTGCGTGAAATCGGGCTGAATCCGGGCGATGCGCACATGAGGCGAGTGGTTGAGCTGGCAACCGCGTTGATGGGCTTTCCCCGTCATCGCTCCCAGCACGTGGGCGGGTTTGTCATCACGCACACCCCGCTGTGTGAGCTGGTGCCCATCGAGAACGCGGCGATGGAAAATCGCACCGTGATCGAGTGGGACAAGGACGACATCGACGCGATGGGCATGCTCAAGGTGGATTGTCTCGGCCTGGGCATGCTCACGTGCGTGAGGAAGGGACTTGAGCTGCTGTCAAGGCGTGAAGAAAACAAGGACACAGAGGTGCGCTCCGCGTGCCATGAACTGTTCAGCGCCATCGCCCGCTCTCCGACGGATCCGGCTGTGTACGACATGATTTGTCAGGCCGATACGGTCGGGGTCTTTCAGATCGAAAGCCGTGCGCAGATGTCGATGCTTCCACGTCTGAAGCCCCGGAGTTATTACGATCTGGTGATTGAAGTTGCGATCGTGCGCCCGGGACCGATTCAGGGGAAGATGGTTCATCCGTACCTTCGCCGGCGCAGCGGGGCAGAGCCGGTGACGTTTGCTTCACCCGACATCGAGCGCGTGCTGGGGCGGACGCTGGGTGTTCCCCTGTTCCAGGAGCAGGCGATGGCGCTGGCGGTGGTCGCAGCCGGGTTTACGCCCGGCCAGGCCGATCAGTTGCGCCGAGCCATGGCGGCATGGAAACGCAGCGGACGAGCGATCCTCAAGTTTGAAACCATGCTGGTCGAGGGGATGGTCGCCCGCGGATACAGCCGCACCTTTGCCGAGCAGGTGTTCCAGCAGATCACGGGTTTTTCCGGCTATGGCTTTCCCGAGTCGCATGCAGCCAGCTTTGCCATCATCGTCTATGTGTCGGCCTGGCTGAAGCGGCATCATCCCGCGGTGTTCGCAGCCGCGCTGATCAACAGCCAGCCGATGGGGTTTTATCAGCCGGCCCAGATCGTGCGGGATGCACGCGAGCACGGCGTCGAGGTGCGCAGCGTCGACGTGAACCACAGCGCGTGGGATTGTTCGCTCGAACCAGCACAGACCGGACCGACACACAACCCGCACCAGGCCGATGCTGCGCCAGGTCGAAATGACCCCCGAGCGCGGTGGGGTGCGGGCGGGCCGGCGCTGCGGCTCGGGATGCGGCTTGTGAGAGGGCTCAACCGGGAAGAGGCCGAGCGGATCGTGCGCTGCGTGCAGGAGCACGGCCCGTTCCGGTCGATGGAAGAGCTTCGGCTGCGGACGGGCGTGCGGGCATCGACGCTGGTCTGCCTGGCCGATGCCGATGCCTTTGGCTCGATGGGACTTTCCCGGCAGCGGGCGCTGTGGGAAGCGCATGCGCTGCGTGACGAGCCGACGCCGTTGTTTCCAGCCCCGCGTCAGGCAAGACCCGAGCCTGAGCCGACACTTCCGACGATTCCGCTTGCGCTGGATGTGGCTGAGGACTATCAAAGCGTCGGATTGTCACTCAAGGCCCATCCGGTGTCGTTCATCCGCGAACGGCTGACAGCGGCAGGTGTGACGGCAAATCGTGATCTGAGCGACGAGCAGTTGTGCCCGTCCGGGCGCGTGGTGACGGTGGCGGGCGTGGTTCTGGTGCGGCAGCGGCCGAGCACCGCGTCGGGCGTGGTGTTTGTAACCATCGAGGACGAAACAGGAATCGCAAACCTGATCGTGCGCCCGGAGGTGTATGAGCGGTATCGCCGGGCAGTCCGGCACAGCCGCACCCTTGCCTGC
>RFGK01000069.1 GCA_003697045.1 Planctomycetota bacterium | reverse complement strand
GCTCCTCCGGGTGGTGCGGGGTCAGGTCCTCAAAGTTGACCAGCTCATGAATCTTTGAAGGATCGCGCCCATTGACGGACTCCACGCGCAACAGTGCAAAGTAGCGCTCCGACTCCTTGGGCGGACGGATGGCCCCACGCACCGTCATGCCGCGGCGAAGCCCGAAACGACGGATCTGACTCGGGCTTACGTAGATATCGTCAGGTCCCGGCAGGTAGCTCTGCTCGGGGCTTCGCAGGAAACCGAACCCATCGGGCATGATCTCGAGCGTCCCCTCGCCGAACATGATGCCCAGGCGCGTGGCGCGGGCCTTGAGAATCTTGAAAATCAGATCCTGCTTGGGAATCTGGTGACAGTCTTCCAGCCCTTCCTGTTCGGCCACCTCGAAGATCTCATCCAGCTCCATGCGTTGCAGCTCGGAGATGGTGAGCTGGTCTTCGTCCTTGATCGGGCCGACCTTGGCCGCGATTGCCTCAAGCTCGGCCGCTTCGCGTTCCAGTTCCTCATCGCTGGGCAGATGGTCATGGTTCGGTCGATATTGCTGGTTGTTTCCACCGCCGCCACGCTTTTTCTTGCGCTTGCGCCGTCCCTTGCGCTGAGATCCTTCCGCCGGTTCGCGCGGCTCGGACCCCGACTCGCTGCTTCCGCCGGATCGGTCCGGTGCTGAAGTGCCGGCCGGCTGGTCGCTCGACGTTGACTTGGGCTTCGACGCCGATTCCGATTCTGGTTTCGATTCAGACTTCGATTCCGACTTCGACTTCGGCTTGGATTCCGACGCGGCAGAGCCTGCGCTCTTCCCGGCGTCGGACGCCTCGCTTTTCTTGGCGTCGGACGCTTCGGCGTCAGTCTTGCGGGTTCGGGTGCGCTTCTTCTTGACGCCGGTGTCCTTGTCGGCGACCTCGCTGGTCTTTGTCATACCTTGGTCATCCTTTTGTGCCACTCACTTTGCTGCCTGGAGACTGGAGTGGCGCGGTTGATCCTCGTGAGCCCTGATCCGGGTGGAGTCAGCCGGGTGCGATGGTGTCACCAACCCTGATGCAATGCGTAGATCCTGATGCTCCGCACAAGCGTGTGGGGTCCCTCTGATTCCCCCTGTACAGCCCGTAGTCACTGCGACCGGGGCCGAAGCCGATTTGGCAGGTCCATCAGCACCGAGAGGCGGATCTTTACCGCGTCGGGGCATCGGACGGGTCACTTGCCTCGGTGATCGACGTGAAGATCTGGATGATCTGCCGGCCAAGCCGATCCAGGTCACCCGTGTTCACTACTTCATAATCGGCCCGCCGACGCTTTTCTTCAAGTGGGATCTGCGCTTTTTCTCGACGCTTGAGCTCGTGCTCATCCCAGCCCCGCGACGCCCGAACCCGTTCCAGACGCACATGCAGGGGACAATCGACAAAAATCACCGCATCGCACTGGGCATCCAGCCCGGTTTCAAACAACAGCGGAGCGTCGATGACCGCACCGGCCCGCCCCTCCCGTCGGGCTCGCTCGATCTGCTCATCACGACTGGCAGCAATCAGCGGGTGAATCAGTCCTTCAAGACGTCGGCGTTCGCGTTCGTTGCTGAAGACAAGCTCGGCCAATGCCTTGTGATCCACGTTGCCGTGCGCATCGAGCACGCCGGTGCCCCACCAGCGAACCAGCGTTGCCTTGACATCCGGACGTGCGAGCGCCGCCTTGGCTTGCGCATCTGAATCGATCACGACGCAGCCGAGTTCTCCGAGCATCCGGGCAACGGTGCTCTTGCCCGAGCCGATACCCCCGGCCACGCCGAAAATGACAAACTTCTTCTTCTGCGATCCGGACCCGGTCATGTCCCCCTCCCCACCACGGCAGCTCGGACCTGGCCAGCACGCCGGTCCGGCTTGCTCAGGCCGCGCCAAACGATCTCGAACCCGTCCGTGCCCGCAGAAGCCAGCCCCACATGCCCGAGCCCCAGCAGGCGGGCAATCAAGGGCTTGGACACCGCTACGTTCTGCACCCGCTCCAGCGCAAGCTCGGCCACACGCTGATGCAGCACGCCGAAAATGACAATCGCCCGCCTGTCTGTCAGCACATACCGGCGACACAGCCAATCAAGCACGGCCCAGACGACAATCCCCACGGAGATGCAACCCGCAGCAAAGATGATCCACGTTCCAACGTCCACAGCCATCCCGTCTTGGTGCACCCCGCCGGGGCCAAAAAGCCTGCGGACAGAGCCAAACGCACGGTCCAGCAGAAACGCACCAGCGAGAACAGGCACAACGGCGGGTACGGCACGAAGCACCACCAGCCACAGACTTGGGCGACAGTCGAAGATGATCTCCTCGCTGTCGGGCACGACACTTCGCCCGATCACACGTCGCGACCGGCGCTTCGCGCTCGGCTTGTCGGAGGTCGGTGCGTGCATGCCAGAGGCGCTATCGATCCGCAATGGCCGTCGGCTTGAGCGAGGCGATCTCCGGATAGTTGCGGTAATACCCGTTGTAATCGAGCCCATAGCCGACAACGAACTCGTCCGGGATCTCGAATCCCACATAGTCGGGCTTGAAATCAACGACACGCTCGACCTGCTTGCTGAGCAGCACGCAGACGCGCACGCTTGCAGCCCCCTGCTCGCGGATCGCGCGATAGGCAAGGTCAAGCGTCTGTCCTGAATCGAGTATGTCGTCGATGATGACCACGTGTTTGCCCGCCAGGTTGTCGGGCAGCTCGCTCTTGAGCCGTGCACCACGCGAGGACACGCTCTCGCCCGGATAGCTCGAGACCGCAACCAGTCCGAGGCTCAGCTTGATCGGCATCTCCCGGATCAGATCGGCGGTGAAAATCATCGCGCCAGTCATGATTGGGACGAGCACGACACGCCCCTCGCCGGAGAGATTCTCCCCCTCCTTGCGCAGCTCGACCGCCAGCTCGTGGGCCAGCTCCCCGGCCAGTTCGCGCACACGCCTTGCGATCTCCTCCCGGCTGATCAGGACCTTGTCAATCTCGAAGAACATCGCCAGGCTCCTCGGCTATCGGTTTGGCTCGATGTCGGAATCGCGGATTGAGAGCCGACGATGCTCGATCCCCGCTTCGAGAAACACGCCGTCACCCGCGGTCCAACCCAGTCGTTCATAAAACCCCACCGCGGGGAGCTGGGCATGACAGAAGATTTCGCGCAGCCCCAGCCGACCGAACCCGTAACTCTCGACCGCGATGATCAACTTGCGCCCGATGCCCTCGCCCTGACGCTGGGGATCAACTGCCACCTGCATCACCTTCCCGACACCCGGCTCCGGATACCCCGGATGAAGCAGCGCACAGCCGATGACCCTCGGCCCCGTGGGGTGATCGACCACGGCGACGAAGTGGACGAACGCCTCCTCCATGCCTCGAAACTCCCGCCGGAATCGCTCCATGTCGTACCCGATCGGATTGAGCAATACCTGCTCGCGCAGAGCGCACTCCTGCGGATAAAGCGGGTGGTCGAGATTGATCTGTTCGATCCGAACCACTGGTGATTCCCCGATTCTGAACCCGATGGAACCTCTCTGAGGCGAACAAGTGTAGTCAATTCCGCAACCATCGAACCAACGAGCCGAGATCATCGAAACAGACCCCGCGTACGGTCAACCGGCGTATCGTCGTGCCCATGGGTCGACAGCGCGTAGACGAAGGCGATTTGCTCTGCGAACGCTGTGGATATGCGCTCGAGGGGCTGCGACGGTATGACCCCTGCCCCGAATGCGGAAGGCCCATCGAGCAAAGCTGCCCGGAGAGGAGGATCGGCAGCCCGTGGCAGCAGGGCGCGCGATTCGGCGTGTGGCGCAACCTCTGTGCACTGCTTCGACATCCCCTCACGACATTTGACCGCGTCCGGGTGGATGAGAATGGCGCCCGCCGGCTCGAAGCCGACTCGATCGCCTGGGCCAGCCTGCTCTTTGCGCTGTTCATCAGCGTGCGCGTGACGATTGAAGCGATCGACGATCCAGGGGGTGCACGGACGATGGCGTTGATTTTCCTGGTCGTGCCGGTGCTCTCATTTCTGATCTACGCCCTCGTGTTGCTGATGCTCACGTCCATCGAGCGCCGAGGCATCCGGTTTTTCGGGCGCATGCGCCGTCGCCGCATCACTGCCGCCATCGCCGAGACGATTGTCGCCCATGCCTGCGTCGGGTGGATGATCTCATCCTTGCTGATCTGGCTTGCCTGGCCGACGGGGTCCCTGATCGCCTGGATTGCCCGTGAACACGCCTGGGCGCGGTGGGAGCTGATCCTTCTCGCTCCGACATTGCTGCCGTGGCTCGGGTTTTTCACTGGGCTCCTGTTCTTCGAGACCCTCGTTGCCATCGGGGTCCGCCGGATGCGCTTTGCCAACATTGAAGGAGCGCAGGCAAGACTTCTTGGGGAATCTTCCTCATCGTTGGAAGCACGGGTGTTTTCGGACCCAGTTTGAAGCAACCCAACTTCGAGATTTGCCTTTGAACCTCCCACATTTGGTTGCCCCTGCCGGAATCTGAGGCACATTCAGACCGGAGGACGGTCCGGAACCGTCCAATCGGCAAATGAGAGAGAGAGCCACCCACTTCAGGCGGTCGGTTGTCGGGGGTGGGCAGCGAAAGTGGAGAGGTAGCCATGGCTGATTGTGGGATCAGAGGTCTCGCGGGATTGGGAGCTGTCAGCGTTCTGACAGGATGGGCTTGTGCTGGGCCGGTGCTGAGTTTCGGGTTTACCGACCTGGCCGGTTCGTTCGACACCGGATCGGCCGTGTTCCGCGCGGTCGCGTCCGACACCGAAGAGCTCGGAACATCAGGCGACGTCACACGCCTGGCTCCCACTCAGGCCACTGCCAACTACGATGTCGGGTTCCTCAGCCGATCGGCAAACGCCAACGTCGTCCTCGAGATGGTGGTCAGCATTCTCGACCCGATGACCGCCACCGGCACCGGGGCATTCTCAATCACAGACGACGACGGCGACGTGCTCTCCGGACAAATCACCGGGACCTTCAACACTCCCGGCGCAGGGATTACCTTCTTTGCCGGGCTCTTGAGTGAAGTTTCGATCACCGGCGACTCCTTCGACGGGCCTGACGGAGGCTCATTCGTGGCCGATCTTCCCGGCCGCCAGCCTTATGACGGCGCTTCGGTGTCGCTGTTCATCCTCAGCGGAGGCGGGTTCTTCAATCGCGATTTCGAAAACGTCTCGGTCCAGTTTGACGGCCAACTTCTGCCTTCACCTGGCTCGATCGTGCTCCTCGGCGCGGGAAGCCTGATCGCACTGCATCGCCGGCGATAACG
>RFGK01000012.1 GCA_003697045.1 Planctomycetota bacterium | reverse complement strand
GTACGCATGGCTATCCCTCCCGATCTTCAAGTATACACGAGATTGAGATTCTGCAAAAACCCGGATTGACAAAGCCGTGCGCCCTGCGAAGGGAGCAGCTGCGGCTTTGGGCGTTATCAGACCAGCGAGCCGAGCAGGCTTGCAGGGTGCACTGCCCTTCGGGTCGAGAAGTCGGTCAACTGGTGTCGGCACGAGGTTCCCGGTGCGACGAGGACTGCCTCGGGCGGCAGCCTGTCCACCTGTGGGAGCAGCGAAAGCTCTGCAATGCGACGTGAAAGCTCAAAGTGATCGCGGGTGAACCCAAAGGCACCGGCCATGCCGCAGCACCCGGTGTCAAGTTCAAATGCGCTGCCCGAGGTCAAGCGAGAGAGCAGCGCCAGCGTGGCAGCCGTGCCGTCCAGGGCCTTCTGGTGGCAGTGCGCATGAAGGGCGATGTCGCGATGGAGCGGTTTCAGCTCCGGTCGGATCGGATGCGAGTTCCAGTTGGCCTCAAGAAACGCACAGATATCGTGGGTGTGCTCGGCAATTTTCTGTACGAGCGGGCGAGGTCGATTGAGTCGCAGGGCCGGCCAGTCATCCACGATGGCGCTGTGACAGGATGGTTCGAGGGTGAGCAGCGCCCGCGGCGGGGCGTTTTCCAGCAGCGTGCTGAGCCGGTCAACGTGGCGTTCTGCATCGGCAATGGCTTCGGGCAGGAGACCTTGAGAGATGGATGCACGCCCGAAATCACTTCCGAGATACAGCGAGACACGGTATCCGAACGCCTCGAGGACGCGCCGGGCATCCAGCGCAATCTGCGGCTCGTTGTGCGAAGTAAACGTGTCGGCCAGCAGTGTCACGAGCGGGCGGGTCGAGTCACAGTCAGCAGCCGTCTTGCGCCAGCACTTGTGCAGCGGGCGGGTGAACAGTGGCAGGGATCGTCGCGGATCGACCCCAAGCGCGCGCGAAAGCGCGAGTTTTCCGAGCGCCGAGTTGCTCATGGTGTTGGCCAGGTGCGGCGCCATCGCGGCAAGACGATTCAACGTATGGATATTGCCAAAGACTCGGCGTCGGAGCGACGGGCCGTTGCTTGCGCGATCGTGCTGCGCAAGAAACTCGGCCTTGAGCCGGGCGATATCCACGTTGCTGGGGCACTCGCTTTTGCAGGCCTTGCAACTCAGACAGAGGTCGAGCGTTGCGAGCGTCTCTTGATCGTCCCATGCGGGCGTGCCCCGATCGAACTGCCCCGTGATGGCAAGGCGCAGGGCATTGCCCCGGCCGCGCGTCGAGTGTCGTTCGTCAAGCGTGGCCTGGTAGGAGGGGCACATCACCCCGCCGCTCTTCTTTCGACACACGCCTGCACCGTTACAGGTTTCGACAGCGGCGTCGAATCCGTGCTGGTCGTCATAGCGAAAGAACGTATCGAGGCTGGGAACACGAACCGGCCGACCTTCGGGGCACACACGCAGCCGGGTCGCAATGCTCGCGGGGGGGCCGGGCTCGACAATGTTGCCGGGATTGAGGAGATTGCGAGGATCGAAGATCGCCTTGATCTCGCGGAAGGCCTGCATCAATTCGGGGCCGAAGAAACGTTCAAGGAGCGGGCCTCGCACGCGTCCGTCGCCGTGTTCGCCCGACATGACGCCGCCGAGCTCGCGGGCAAGGTCGGCTGCTTCGATCGCAATCTGCTGCATGTGCACACGGTCGGCTTCGTCGGCGATATCGAGCAGGGGACGGATGTGCAGCACGCCGACGGAAGCATGGGCCCAGTATGCCGCCCGGGTACCGTGGGCATCGACGATGGCGCGGAAGCGACGGACAAACTCGGCAAGCCGCTCGGGGGGCACGGCGTTGTCCTCGACGAAGGAGATGGGTTTGCGTCGTCCCGGGATGCCGTGCAGCAGGGGCTCTCCGGCCTTGCGCAGCTTCCACGCGCGGAGCTGTGCGTTCGGTTCGGTCAGACAGGACACAGAAGCGCGGCCGACGGTGGTGCGCAATGCGTCGAAGCGATCCGCAAGTTCGTCGCAACTGTGCTCTGCGGAAAACTCTACATAGAGCACCGCCGGCGGGGGGTGTCCCTCGATGTGCGGCAGCAACGTGACGTAATGCCGGTATTCCGATTGTGCTGAAGCGAGCGAGATGACCATGTCGTCGAGCAGCTCCACCGCTGAGGGGTTGAGTTTGAGAATCGGTACAACTGCGTCAATCGCAGCGTCGAGCGACTCAAAGCTCACGATCGCAAGCCCGCGCGCAAGGGGGATCGAGCGAAGCAACAGCTCGGCCCCGAGTGTGACTGCCAGGGTTCCCTCTGAGCCACACAGGAGCTTTGCCAGATTGATCCTGCTCAGATCGCCGGGGTCTTGTTCGAGCTGGTCGAGGATCAGGTCCAGCGCGTAGCCCGCGTTTCGTCGCAAAGTCTTTGGAAAGCGTTCACGAATGAGCCGTTCGCTGCGGCGGACAACTTCTACGACGCGGCGAGTCAGCGCATGGACGCGCTCGTCCCGCGTGGCAGCCCCCTCGTCCAGGCGCAGGGTCTGTCCGTCGGCTGTGCATACGTCGACCCCGAGCAGGTTCTCCGATGTCCGCCCGTAGAGGATGGATCGGGCGCCGGCGGCGTTGTTGCCGATGCATCCGCCGACGTTGGCCTGGCGTGCGGTGGCTGGGTCGGGTGCAAAGAACAGACCGGAAGGCCGAAGCAGGTCATTGAGGTCGTCAATGGTCAAGCCCGCTTCGACGCGGCAGCGATGCCCGGGCACGTCCAGTTGCAGCAGCGCAGTGCAGCAGGCAGAGAAATCGATCACAACGGCCCGGTTGGTGCATTGTCCTGCCAGACTGGTGCCGCCGCCGCGAGGGAGGATGGGTAAGCCATGGCGAGCGCAAAAACGCACCGCGCGCACGGCATCGTCGGTCGAAGCCGGGATGACCACCGCCAGCGGCTCGACCTGGTAGATCGACGCATCAGTCGCATAAAGCATGCGGTCATGTCGTCCAAGCCGCACCTCGCCCTCGACGTGGCAGGTCAGCGCTCGCGCGAGATCAGCCGATTCCAATGGGGGTGCGGACATCCGGGCGGACTATACCCGGCGTCACGCCCGTGTCACAAGTGATGACGAAGAGGAGCCGGCTCGCACCGGGAGCCGATAGATTAGGGGAGTGGGCAGAGGGCCTTTGACACAAGGAGTGGCACGATGACCCGAAGGAAGAGGATGCACGCGGGAGCGGTTTCGATGGTGGGCGTGATGATCGCATGCAGCGGTCTGACAATCGCAGCAGAGCGGGACGGGGCACTGCCCATCAGCAACATCACGCTCTATCGCTCCGGCGTGGGGTATTTTGAGCGTCGCGGGCTCATTGAAGACAACGCCGACGTACAGATCCGCTTCAACACCGATCAGATCAACGACATCCTCAAGTCGATGGTGTTGCTTGATCTGGACGGGGGCATGATCGAAGCAGCCAGTTACGGCAGCAAGGAACCGCTGGCGCGGCGGCTGGCCAGCTTTGCCGTCGATATTTCCGACAACCCCGACATGGGCGAGTTGCTCAATCGCCTGCGAGGAGCACGTGTCGGGGTGCGCACGATAGAAGGGGAATCAGCCGGAGTAGTGGTCGGAGTGGAACAGCGCCCGGTGCCGACCGGCGATGTGGTCGTCACGCGCCCGTTTGTCAATCTGCTGACCGATGCGGGCATTCAGAGCATCGATCTGGCCGGCATCACCGGCATGCGCATACTCGATGAGCAGCTGGCCTCGGAACTTTCCAAGGCGCTTGCAGCCCTTGCCGAGCATCGTGCAGACAACACCAAGAGTGTCGATCTTTCCTTCCGCGGCGAAGGGGCAAGGCGGATCGTGGTCGCCTACGTCCACGAAATGCCCGTGTGGAAGACCAGCTATCGGCTTGTCCTCCCTGATGATTCCGGCGGCGAGCCGACGCTGCAGGGATGGGCCATCGTGGAGAACACGACTGATGAAGATTGGAACGATGTGGCCCTTTCGCTCGTCGCCGGCCAGCCGGTGGGGTTTCAGATGGATCTGTACCAACCGCTGTTTCTGACTCGGCCGCAGGTGCCTGTGCCGGTGACGGCGGGTGTGTCGCCGCGAGCGTACGAGGGTGAAGCTGTGGATTGGTCAAGGGAGGAGGCGCTGGCGAGATTGGCGCCGGGGGCACCAATGGAAGACGCTGCTCGGGATCGTGGGATTGAAAGTCGGTCTCGGCGTTCTGCAGGACGGGGTGTGGGCGCGGCACTGGAAACCAAGACGATCACGGCCGACGACATGGCGATGTACGCGGCCCGCGCCCAGGCGTCGGCTGCGGAAGTCGGCGAGGTTTTTCAGTACAAGCTCGATCAGCCCGTGACCATTGAACGCCGGCGTTCGGCGATGCTGCCGATCCTCTCGGCCGCCATCGAGGGAGAACGTGTCAGCATCTTCAATCTCGCGGACGGTCTTGAGCATCCGATGCGTGGCGTGGACATGACGAACACTTCCGGGCTGCAACTCATGCCCGGGCCGATCAGCGTTTTCGACGGTGCAGCCTACGCCGGTGATGCGCAGATCGGGCACATCTCGGCTGGTGAAGAGCGCTTGCTCGCTTATGCGGTTGATCTTGAGGTGCTTGTCAATACCGAGCAGCGAAACGAAACAAACATGGTTTCGCTGCGGATCGTCAACGGGCTGATCGAGGAGACGCGCCGGAGCCGCCAGCAGACCAGGTACGTTTTCAAGAACAACGACAAGGACGAGGGGCGCACGATCATCGTCGAGCATGCCAAGCAGGGCGGGTGGGAGCTGGTCGCCCCCGAGAAGCCTGCGAAAGAAACCAACACGGCCTACCGCTTTCAGGTCAACGTGAACAAGGATTCTTCAGGCGTGCTCGAGGTCGTGCTCGAGCGGACTGATCGTCAGACCATCGGGATCACATCGTACAACCTGCAGAACCTGTTGCGCTACTCGCGTGAGGGCAAGGCGTCTGAGCAGGTTGTCGCAGCCGTCCGCGAGGCGATTCGCCTCCAGCAGCGTGTCAACGAGGTCGATGAACAGATCCACCGCATCGAGCAGGAACGCAGTGAGATTGCCAATGACCAGGCACGCGTCCGTGAGAATATGGCCCGCATTGATCGCAATACGGACCTGTATGCTCGCTATATCCAGAAGCTCGGTGAACAGGAGACGCGGCTCGAGCAGATCGTCGAGGAACTTGACGCACTGCGGACCGAGCGCCAGAAACGACAGGACGAGTTCAACGCATATCTGCGGAACCTGAACGTGCGTTAGTCACAAGTTGCTCAGGGCATGTTGTCCCGGCCTTCGTCCACGCCCCGGCCCTGCGCCGGGGCTTTTTCTGGAATGAAGCCTGCAGTTCAGCAGGGTACACTGTCACCGGTGGGCGCAAGTCCTCGGAAAGGCCCCGGAAAGGAGTCGGCTGTGAGCGTGGAGATTGAGTTTCTCGGACACGCAGGCTTTCTTCTGACCAGCAGCGCCGGGTGCGTTGCGATTGATCCATGGCTCGAAGGAAACCCGGTCGCAACGAAGAAGCGAGCAGAGGTGAGCTGCGACTGGATCGTGCTCACGCACGGACACGCCGATCACATGAGCGACGCCCAGGCATTGGCCAAGGCAAACAACGCCACAGTGCTGGCCGCCTTCGAGATCTGCGAATACCTCGGAGCAGAGGGCGTCAAGACCGACCCGGGAAATACGGGTGGGCGGATCTCCACCCCGTTCGGATGGGTCGCATTTACGCAGGCGTTTCACTCGTCGAGCTTTCAGGGACGCTACATGGGTATGCCCTGTGGCGTGATCGTCCGCTTCGAGGCTGAGAACTTCACCTTCCACCACCTCGGCGATACGGCCCTTTTCAGCGATCTCAAGCTGATCGGCGAACTGTACAAACCTGACGTGGCTGCGATTCCCGTGGGCGATCGGTTTACCATGGGACCCGAGCAGGGCAAGGTGGCTGCTGAGTTGATCAAGCCGCGCATTGCCATCCCCATTCACTGGGGCACCTTCCCGATTCTGGCGCAAGACATTTCGGCGTTCAAGCCCCAGGGCGTGGAAGTGAAGGAAATGCGGCCCGGCGAGAAATGGCAGGTGCGATAAGGCTCGCGGCGGCCACTCATCGTCGAGTCAGTCCCTCGCTGCGTTGATGCGGCACAGCCTGCCGCGCGGCGGGAGTGCCGAGGGAAGGTCTACATCGGGCTTGCCACCGACTCGGTGACCTGGCGCAGGATCTCGGCTGCAAGTTGCCAGTTGCGCCCGGCACCAAATGAGCGTGTGATGACGCGATGAGCGCACACTTCGACGAGATTGTCGAGGATATCTTCGGGGATGCAGTAGTCCCGATCGTGCATCAGGGCGGTGGCTCGAGCCGCATGAGCCAGTGCGAGCGTGCCGCGCGGCGAGATGCCGACGAGAAGGTCCTCGTGTCGGCGCGTTGCGCGGGCCAGCTCAACGATGTATCGACGCAGCGATTCATCGAGGCGGACCTGATCGACCGAGTTCTGAAGTTCGAGGATCTGCTCGCGATGGATCACAGGTTCGAGCTTCGCGAGCACATGCTGGGCCGGGCGCAAGTCGAGCAGACGCGATTCGACCTCAGGCTCGGGATAGCCCAGACTGATGCGCATCAAGAATCGGTCGAGCTGATTTTCCGGCAGCGGATAGGTTCCCTCGAAGTCGTACGGGTTTTGCGTGGCAAGCACCATGAATGGCAGCGGGAGCGGGTGGGCAACGCCGTCGACGGAGACGCTTGCTTCGTTCATGGCTTCAAGCAGGGCGGTCTGCGTGCGCGGCGTCGTGCGGTTGATCTCGTCGGCAAGCAGAATGTTCGTGAACAGAGGCCCGTGATTGAAACGAAAGCTCCCGCTCTCGCGGTCGTAGATGGATACGCCGATGATGTCAGCCGGCAGAAGATCGGGCGTGAGCTGCACGCGCGAAAATGCGCAGTCGATGCTCTTTGCCAGTGCCGACGCGAGCACCGTTTTCCCAACACCCGGTACATCCTCGATCAGCGCGTGCCCCCGGGCGAGCAGGCAGGTGATGAGCCGATCGATCGGCTCGGATCGCCCGAGATAGGCTTTGGCAATGTTCTCGCGGAGTGCGCCGATGGGAGTGTGCATGGGTTCTCTTTCTTCGTTGCTCTGCGGGCTCGGTCGCAATCGGGTCGGTATGGATTTCGCTATGCTCAACAATCCCGAGTGAGTCGGGCTTGTCAAGGGGGTGCATGTGAGCGAAGGCGGGGTGACGAGCCGGGACGCCGAGGCGCCGACGGACCGGGGTTCGGCCGAAATCGCCCGTGAGTTGACCGGGGATTTGCCATGTGCCCGGTGTGGCTACAACCTGCGCGGGCTGTCGATTCTTGATGTGTGCGCTGAGTGTGGGCTTCCGATCAAGGCCACGATTCTCGCCCTGGTCGATCCACAGGCCGACGAACTCAAGGCCATCGACCATCCTCGCCTGGTTCAGGCGGGGTTGCTCGCGTGGATGGCCGGCGCGTTTGTCGCGTGTCTGGCCGTGTGGGCCGTGCGCGGGTCGGCGCTGGCGTCGGACATGCTCGGCATCCCGCCGCTTCAGTGGCACCTGCCCGCAGTTGCGATCGGCGCGATGATTGTCTCCATGCTCGGCGCGCTGACGCTGGTTCGTCCACATCGCGATGTTCGCCTGCCCGATCGGCTTCGCGCCATGGCCGGCGTTGCGTGTTATTTTCCGATCATCGTGGTCAGTTGGCTCATTCTCTACCGGGTCGACCCTGGTCATCCGAGTGTCTATGGGAATCCCACGCTCGTGCCGCTTGAACGCGCGGTTTTCCGCATCATCCTGGATGTGTCGATCATTGGTGCGGCGCTTTGGCTTCGTCCAAATGCGCTGCACCTTGCTCATCGCAGCGTTCTCGTGCGTTCCGGTCGTGTGGATCGTCAGCCGATGACAGCGCTTGCAGCAGCGTCCGGCGTTGCGATGGGTGGTGATGTGCTTCACCTCGTCATGCCTTACGCTGGAAGCGCGCTGTCGGATCTGATCTACCTGATTGCAGCCGCACTCATCGCCGTCGGGTCCTTCCTGCTGACCGTCGGTGTGTTTTCGCTGCTGATGGACGTGTGGCGGCTTCGGCAGCTCATCGCCGCACCCGGCATCGGCTTGACTGACATCTTCGACGAGACCGAGCGATGACCCCGGCCGAACGTGACCGATTTGATGCGTTGTTGGAACAGGTCATCGAAAGCCTGCCGGCGCACGTGTCGGCTTTGCTCGAGGAGATCCCGGTCATCGTGCTCGATCGGCCCACGGACAAGATGCTTGAAGATTTGGGCATGCAGCCAGATGAAGCCGACGAGCTCTGCGGGCTGCACACCGGCTCCATGGTGACCGAGCGCAGCATCGAGGAAGCGTGGCGACTCCCTTCACAGATCCACCTGTTTCGGGTGGGCATCATGTCCATGGTGGGAGCGCTTGAAGTTGCATCGGCCGAGGAAAGACTGCGAGAGCAAATCCGAATCACACTCCTGCACGAACTCGGTCACGAAATGGGTCTTGACGAGGATGATCTCGAGAACCTTGGGTACGACTGACGCAGCGGAGATGACTGTGGGCATGTCGGATCGAACAATGCCCTTCCGTGCAGAGCGTTTTTCACTTGTCGAAGGGAGTTGATTCATGAAGTTGAACCGAGCGGTGGTCCCATGTCTGGCCGGCTTGCTCTCGTCTCTGGCGTTCGGGGCATCCGGTCCGACCGGGCTTGCGTGGCTGGAGATTTCCGGCACGCCCATCGAGCAACCCAGTCCATTCGCATGGCTGGGGCTTGAAGAAGGAGACACTCTTCGCAGCCTGGTCGAGCGAATCGACGAGGTGACCTATCAGGATGGGGTGGAAGGGCTGGTCATCCGCCTCAAGGATGCCGGGCTTGGCACCACGCACATCCAGGAGCTTGGAGAGGCGCTCAACCGGGTCCGCGCGTCCGGGAAGAAGGTGCATGTCTTTGCCGAGAACTACGGCACAGCGGAGCTGCTGCTCGGTTCATTTGCCGACGAAGTCCTGATTCAGTCCGGAGGTGCTGTCTCCCTGCCCGGCATGTACATGGAGGAGATGTTCCTCCGGGATACATTGGAGTGGATCGGCCTGCGCCCCGACTTCGTGCAGATCGGCGATTACAAGGGCGCCAGTGAGGCGATGATGAACTCCGAACCGAGCGGCCCCTGGGAGGAGAATATCTCCGGTCTGCTTGATTCGCTCTATGAGAACATGCGCGACATGATCAAGCAGGGCCGTGGGCTCAACGATGCCGAGCTTGATCGGGCCATGGAACGCGCCTGGTGGGCGTCCGACACTGACGCGATCGAGTTGGGGCTGATCGATGGTGCGGTCGATCTGCCGGTGCTCATGGATCATCTGGAGGAGAGCTACGGCGGCGAAGTTGAGATTGCCTACGACCTCAACGAAACATCGTCCGGGTTTTCGTTCGACGCAGCCAATCCGTTTGCGATCTTCTCAATGCTCAGTGCCGAGCCCAAGCATGTGGCGCGTCGGCCGACCATTGCTGTGTTGCATATTGATGGCGCCATCATCGACGGCGACTCCACGCCTGCGGGAATCCTGGGGGGCGCGCAGGTCGGCAGCCGCACCATCCGCAACGCGATCGAGGACATCATCGATCAGGACATGATCAAGGGTGTGGTCGTGCGCATCGATTCACCGGGTGGCTCGGCGATCGCAAGTGAGATCATCTGGCAGGGGCTTCAGCGACTGAAGGAAGAAAAGCCCGTCTGGGTGAGCGTCGGGTCGATGGCCGCCTCGGGCGGATACTACATCGCGGTCGGAGGGTCGAAGATCTACGCGAATCCGTCGAGCATCGTCGGCTCGATCGGCGTCGTTGGCGGAAAGATCGCGATGGGCGGACTCTATGACAAGGTCCATCTCAACGTGGTCGAGCGTACGCGCGGCCCCATGGCCGGGCTGATGGGTTCAAAGAAGCCCTGGACGGACAGTGAGCGGGAGCTGATTCGTCAGCGCATGACCGAGACCTATGACCAGTTCGTGGGCCGTGTCGTGGACGGGCGAGAGGGCATCGACATTTCAAAGACTGCCGAAGGGCGTTTGTTCGTAGGACCACGGGCGCGCGAGCTCAACATGGTCGATGAGATTGGCGGGCTCGACGATGCACTGCACGACCTGGCTGCGGAGATCGGCCTGGACGACTTTGAGGTCATGGACTTTCCCGGACCCAAGAGCTTTGCCGAGATGATTGAAGAAATGTTCGGGGGCGTTGTCTCCTCGCCGTCGCTTGCGATGGGTCAGGCTCAGTTGTCCGCAGCCGCGGCGGCACTGCGCGAGATCCTCGGCCCGCAGCGTTTCGAGGTGGTGCGGGACGCCATGAACGCATCCATTCAGCTTCGGGAAGAACCCGTGTTGCTCACGATGCCGCGCGTCATCCTGTTCCATTGATGAGCGGAGGCTGCACAGAATCGGGCCGGGGCTGATTGCTCCGGCCCGTTTGGTTTTGTGCTCACAGCGCCTCGGCCTCGGCGGGCATGAGCGGCTCGGGCCCGCCTCCGTCCCTGCCGATCTTCATGAACGCCACGATCCCGAGCGACACCAGCACGACAAGCCCGGCACTCCAGAACGGCCAGCCCCATCCCGCATAGTCATACAGCGGGCCGGCGAGCATTGGTCCAAAGACCAGAGCCAGCGCACTGACCGACTGCGAAGCGCCCATGACCTTGCCTTCGGCTCCCCGAGGCGCTGCCCGGGAGAGGATTCCCGTCAGGCTCGGGCCGGCGATGCCCGCACCCAGCCCCATCAAAGTCAGCGCTCCGATCAGCGCCATCCAGTTGTCCGCCGGTGCAAATGGAATCAGCACATACCCGATCACCGCGAGGGGCAGCCCGAACAGCACCGCACGCCGATCGCCGATGATCGGTGAGACACGGCGCACCAGACCGCCCTGCACCATGATGGCAACAAATCCGATGTACGCAAAGACGCGCCCGGTGTGGACTTCTTCGTAGCCAAACTTGTCGCGCAAGAGCACGCCCAGGCTGGCGCGCAGCTCGGCGTGCGCAAACGCGGCGGCAAACACCGCTGCCAGCATGCCCGCGACCTGCGGAATGCGCATGGTCTCGATGAGCACACGCAGCGGGTTGAGATCCGACAGTCCGATGCGCTCGGCGCGCCTTGCCTTTGGTGGAAGTGTCTCGGGAAGCCATATCGCGGCCAGGGCAAATGTCACCAGTGACAGCCCGGCCGCCGTCCATACGGGGATCATGGTGCTCTGCCCCGGAAGCCATGCGGGCGCCGGGATTGTGACAAGCATGGCGCTGAAAGCAGGTCCGAGCAGGAACCCAAGCCCGAAGGCTGCACCGATCAGCCCGTATGCCTTGGCTCGATCTTTCGGCGGGGTGACGTCGGCGATGTAGGCCTGGGCTGTGGAGATGTTGCCCCCGGTGATGCCGTCGATGATGCGAGCCAGGTACAGCAGCGGCAGCATCCCCGCGGTCGCAAAAAGCACGTAGCCGACTGCCGAGCCAAAGAGGCTTGCAAGCAGCACGGGTCGGCGTCCAAACCGGTCAGACAACGCCCCGAGCACGGGCGTGGCAAGAAACTGGGCTGCCGAGTAGCACAGCGTCAGCGCAGCAACCGCCGAGCCGGTGGTGCTGAATCGCTCGACGATGAACGGCGTGAGCGGCACGATCAGCCCTACGCCGAGCAGATCGAGAAAGACGATCAGGAAGATCAGCGCCGAAGCCCTTTTGCGCGGGCGCAGCTCTTCAGCAATGGGTTCGTGGGTGATGTCCATGAGAGCAGAGGATAGCCATCTGGACGAGGGTCGCAGATCCTTGGCGCCAAGCCCGCTCCGAGGCAGCGGGTTCGTCGTGTCGGCTCGTTGAGCGACACCTGACTTCGTGATCGATCACGAAGTTGAGGAGACCTGGCAGGTGTGATCGGTCTCACTCGCCGAGCAGGTCTGCGATCTCGGCATCAACGGGGTTGACCGCGCGTTCGTCGGCCGGGCCTCCGCGCTTCTTCTTCTTGCCATCATCGCTTTCGCAATCGTCATCGTCGTCGATGGCATCGTCGGCCTCAAGCTCGGCGGCGTGTTGCTCTTCCAGCCGGCGCAACTCTTCCTCTTCCTTCTGGAGCTGCTCCCGGGTCATCTTGCGCTTGGCCGCATCGACCTTCTGCTTGTCCGGGGCGACAATGATGCTTGCCTGACGTCCCATCCATCGCGGCGGGACCTCGATCTTGGCAATGTCCGAAAGCTCTTCGCAGATGCTTGCCAGTCGTTCAAGCCCCAGTTCCTTGTGCGCCATTTCACGTCCGCGGAAACGCTGGGTGATCTGTACCTTGTGGCCGGCCATGAGAAATCGCCGGGCCTGGTCGACCCGGATCTGTACATCGTGAGGGTCAATCTTCACAGATCGGCCAAGCCGGATTTCCTTGAGCTCGGTTGCCTTGGAGCTGGCCCGGTTCTTCTGCTGTTTCTTGGACTGATCGTACTTGTACTTTCCGTAGTCCATGATCTTGCAGACCGGTGGCCGCACGTCAGGCGAGATCTCGACAAGATCAAGCCCGTGCTCCTGCGCCATCTTCAGAGCTTCCGCCGTCTCGATGACGCCGATCTGCTCGTTGTCAGGTCCGATCAAGCGAATCGGACTGATACGGATCATGTGATTGAGCCGCGTCCTCTGGACGGGTCCGGTCGGTCGAAAGAAACGCCTGGCGATGATGAAATCTCCTGATTACGAACAAGTCCGCGTCGTCGGCACGCCCGACGACTTGATGTCGCCCGCGACAATACGCGGGTCGTGGAATGCGATCCTGATTGAAGGGGGTCCCGGCCTCATGAATGCGCAGGCACGCCGACTGATCGCATCGCGATACAGCAGACGGGCTGGTTGGAGCTTTGGGCAGTCACAGCAGGTCAATCACCTCGGCACGGGACGGTCTTCATCGTCGAGATGTTCCCGACAACGCGCAATCTACCCCTGAATTGGCCCGAAAGCAAGTGTTCGGCAATCTTTGCATGCATTTCCGGATACCGTCAGGCCGGGCGGATCCCCCGATAAAGCTGCTGGACGCGGTCCACTTCCTGCTTTCGGACACTCTCAAGCACCAGCCGGGGCACCTTCCACAGCCCTTCTTCTGCCGTCACGTTCGAGCAGTGTTCGTTGAGGCATCGGTACAGAAACTTTAGCGCGTCGCGGGGCTGATGCATCTGGTCCAGCGCATCGACCAGGTCCTGGCGGGTCACATCGTCGGCAAACAAGTCCAGCAGACTGATCGGCTCGGCTTCGGGGTCCAGACACGCCCGCAGACGCGCATTGCACAGGTCGTAGAGCATCGCCCCGGTCCAGGTGAGTCGTTCGATCAGGCTTTGCTTGTCCAGCCTGGCCTCCTGGAAAAACGAGCTTGATTCCTTGAACAGGGCATACCGCAGTTCGATCGGGAGCAGCAGCTTGAGCCCAAGTCTCGACTGCTGCAAGAACTTGTTGTTCAGCATCGGCCAGATGATCGCCTGCATCCGGTCGGTCGCGCCATTGACCATCGTCGGCTCATCGACCCGGTCCACCAGCACGAGCACGCCCGTGTACCCGAAAGCGCTGATGATGTTTTGAAAAGCGTTCAGAAACGTGTACCGGGTGGCGTCCGTGTCCTCAAGGTCGATCATCTGGCGCAGCGCCGTCGGGAGATGCTCGATGGAGCGGATGTACGCCGACTCTCGCCTTGGAATCATTCGGCGTTGCTTGTACATCCGCCGGGCAAGGCGTGCAAGCGTGAATCGGTCCCACGCCAGCCGCTTGAGCGCAAGGGCCAGATAGCCCACACCCAGTCCCAGCGACAGGTACGCGGCGCCCGTCCGCATCAGTCCTTCGAGTGGCGTGAGCAGTGCCCAGGCAATCAGACCCGCCGAAGGCACCCACCCCAGCAGGAGCACGGCGTACCACAGGATTGACTCGCGTGACGGACGGATGCGCAGAGCCCGGCGCAGTGCGCACGCTCGGTGCCCATCCGTGTCGTGGAGGTCGTAGAGGGCCTGAAGCATGCGGCATTGCTGTTTCTGTTCGAGCGAAAGCGAACGGGCAATCTTTGCCCGCTGGGGGCCGAGGTCATTGACGTGCTGGTCCTGGTGCTTTCCCAGCAGGCTGTCCACCAGATCGGTGACCGCCAACGCCAGGAGGGCGTCGATGTGATCGACAAGCCGGATGGCGCGAAGTGACGCCCCGGCATCCTTTCCCCCGATTCTGGTGTGCAAGCACTCCAGGAACTCGTTGAGATCGTCGTACGAGATGAGAAATGTGCGCGCGTCGGGCGTGCGTGCGTTTTGCTCGCGCACACGCTGGGCGAGCTGGAGGCGGATTGCCGTCTTGCCGCTGCCTTTTTCTCCAAAAACAATCGACGTGCTGGGGCGGGTCAGCTCGCCGAGGATTTTGTCGAAGTCGGAGTGCGTGGCCGCGGATTCCGCATCTGGACCGAGCCCGATCCGGGCAAAGACCGAATCGTGCGTGGCTTCCTCTCCGCGGAAGGGGTTTTCCGTAATGCGCCAGTGATCGAAAAGTTGAGCGATATTCATGGGAGGTATCGAGGCGGCACGAGCCGTGCGAGAGTGTACGCCCTTCAAAGGCGGCAGTTTGCAATCCGTCGGTTGCTGGGGGCCCAGGTCGGGTGCATCCGATGGATGGTTCTAGAGTTGGCGAGAAGGAAACCCGCGTGAGACCCGGACGATTCATCCCGAGCATGTTTCACCGCCGGCTGCTGCTGCTCTTTGCCGGCTGCACGGGGGCGGCATTGGTGCTTGCGGGGCAGACCGCACGGTTGACACTGGTTCAGGGTGAGCGTCTGCGCAGCGAAGCCGAATCGCGGATGGTGCGACACTCCTGGATCCCCACGACCCGGGGGCGCATCTTCGATCGTCACGGGCGCATTCTCGCGATCGACCGGCCCGGGTATGACCTGGCGGTCGAGTATCCGGTACTGACGGGACAATGGGCACAGCGTCAGGCCGAGCGACAGGCCAGGATCGACTATGCCGATCGCTGGGAGGAGATGTCGGCCGATGAGCGCACAGAGGCGATCGAGCGACGCCGGAGGTACTTTGATCGACACGTCGAGGCCATGTGGCAGGAAATGAGCGCCCAGTGTCAGGTCGACCGGGCCGAGTTGCAGGCGCGTATTGATGCGGTCGTGGCGCGCATCTCGCGCATGCAGGAGCACATCACGGATGTGCGTCGGCAGCGTGAGATTCGCGAACTGATGGATTCCGGGCGTGTGCTCGATGACCAGGCGCTCGAAGAGATTGAGCGCCGCGTCAGTGCGCCCATTGCTGAGCTGTCGGCTGCACATGTCCTCATCACCGACACGACCGACGAGATCGCGTTTCGCTTTCTTCGACTCATGGAACAGCGTGTGCCCGTTCCATCGCGTTTGGCCGATGAGCCGCAGTATGTGCCGCGCTTTCCGGGGCTCGAAGTGATCGACGCGACGGATCGGGCCTATCCGCTTGATTCGGTCAGCGTTGAAGTGGATCGGCGCACGCTGCCGAGGCTCATCCGCAAGGAAGAGACAAGCAATCTTGCGATCGACGGAATCGCATGGCATGTGCTGGGGCGAGTCCGGGTTGGGCCCACGCGTGAGGACGAACAGGCCCGGAAAGCGTTGATCGACTCCGACCCCGAGTTTGCGCGCCGGGTTTTGACCGAAGCCGGCACTGACCGCGGGCGTTACTTCGACAAGGACCTTGTCGGCGTGGGGGGTGTGGAAGGTGCTCGTGAGGCAAAGCTGCGGGGCCTGCGGGGGCTGCGCACCATTCATCTCGATACGGGGCTGGTCGAGCAGCTCGACCCGGTGCCGGGGGATGATGTTTTTCTGACGCTTGACGCGATGCTTCAGGCCCGGGTTCGAGCCGCGATGGACCCAGAGGTCGGCTTGGCGCAGGTCCAGCCTTGGCATGCCAACGAGTCCCTGCCGATTGGCACGCCGCTCCATGGTGCGGCGGTTGTGCTCGATATTGATCGTGCCGAGATTTTGGCCCTGGTGTCAACGCCGCACGTCCCGCGTGAGGGTTTTCCGCAAGGGCCCGAGACGGATCGCTTCATGGCAATCCATGCGCCATACGTCAATCGGGCGATTTCCAAGCCTTATCCGCCTGGTTCGATCGCCAAGGCGCTGGTTCTCTGCGGGGCCGTTACGCAGGGCGTGCACAATCTTGACACGGGCATTGTGTGCACCGGGCACTTATTGCCGGATCAGCCGGCGATGTTTCGCTGCTGGATTTACAAGCACTACAACGGGTTGACGCACAGCCCGACAGGCGAACCTCTCTTTGCGCCCGAAGCACTGCAGCGTTCGTGCAATATCTACTTTTACACGCTCGGCCAGCGGCTCGGCGCCCGGGGCATCGCGCAGGTCTACCACAGCTTCGGCGTTGGAAAGGCATTTGATCTTGGAATCGGACCGGAGTGGCCGGGAAAGGTTGGGCGAATCGGTTCGAACGATTCCGATGGCTCTGATCTCGGAACTTCCGATGCCATTCTCATGGGTATCGGACAGGGGCCGGTGACCTGGACTCCGCTCCACGCAGCCGATGCGTATGCCACGCTTGCCCGCGCGGGCTACCGCATCCGGCCGCGGCTGATCGCCGATGATGCGAGCGAGGCTGTCGATCTCGGACTCGACCGTCGCGCGGTCAACGAAGCCATGGAAGGGCTCAGCCTGTCGGTCAACCACCAGAACGGGACGGGGCATCATCTCACGTACACCGATGAAGGCGTGACGCGCCGCGAGCCGATTTTCAATGTCCCCGGCGTCGAGATATGGGGTAAGACGGGCACTGCCACCGCCCCGGACCTGCGCCTCGATCCTGACGGAAACGGCCCACTTCCAGAGCAGGTTGTGCTCTCGGGCGATCATTCCTGGTTTGTCGTCCTGGTTGGCCCGGCGGGCGAAGGACCGCGCTATGCCATTGCCGTGATCATGGAGTACGCGGGGTCTGGTGGGCGTGTCTCCGGCCCGATTGTCAACCAGATCATCTGGGCGCTGCGCCACGAGGGATACCTCTAAATGCTTCTCGATGCGCACCAGAGCATGGAAACCGTTTCCCGACTTGTCCGCGGGTCTGCATCTTCGCGTGACAGTGTCCGCGCGAGCCTGCGCCTGCTCAACGCCTCATGGCTGTGTGTCATCTCCGGGCTTTTCCTGACGATCATCGGGATCTACTCGATCGACATCGCTCAGAACGTCCAGGGCTCGGGTGATTTGGCAAGCGAAGCATGGAAGCAAGTCGTCTTTGCCACGGTCGGCATGCTCGGTGCCACGATCATTGCGCTGCCGCACTACCGCCTGCTGAGCCTGCTTGCCTGGCCGGGTATGATCGTCACTTTGGCGCTGCTTGTTTTTCTGCTGCTGCCCTTTGTGCCCGAATCAATCGTGGCACCACGCAACGGCACGCGCGGCTGGATCGATCTCGGCCCGGTCGATTTTCAGCCTTCCGAAATCGCGAAAATCGCCTACGTTTTCGTTGTCGCGCGGTACCTGAGGTTTCGCACGCAGCACCGTCGCTTCCGGGGACTCATCGTTCCCGGATTGCTGACGATTCCTCCGGTCGCGTTGATCACGTTGCAGCCCGACCTGGGCACGGCGTCGCTGTTTGTTCCTTCTCTGTTTGCAATTCTCGTCGCGGCCGGGGCAAGGCTACGGCACCTTGCGATTATCGTTCTCGCGGCTTCGCTGGCGGCGCCCGCAGCCTATCCGCTGCTCAAGCCTCACCAGAAGACACGCATCGTTGCGATGATCAAGCAGATTCAGGGTGATCGTTCGTCGGCTCAGGACATCAACTTCCAGAGCTACACCGCGCAGACGCTCATTGGCGCAGGGCAGTGGGACGGAGTATCTGCCGATGCCGCGCGTGCACTCGTGCACTACAACCGTCTTCCCGAACGACACAACGACATGATCTTCTCCGTTGTCGTGGCCCGCTTCGGGCTCGTCGGAGCGCTGGTCGTATTGCTGCTTTATCTCGTATGGATTGCCGGCGCGCTGCTGGTTGCAGCCTCGTGTCGCGAGCCGTTCGGGAGATTGCTTGCAGTGGGGCTTTGCGGCTTCATCGTCGCCCAAGTGCTTGTCAACATCGGCATGAACGTGGGTCTGCTGCCCATCGTCGGTATCACGCTGCCGTTCCTCAGCTACGGCGGGTCGAGCATGTTGACTGTCTGGCTGATGACGGGGCTGATCGCGAATGTGGCGCTTCATCGCCCGCGTCCGCCCTATCGGGAATCATTTGAATACGCTGATGATGATGAAGAACTCTTCTACGCCACCCGGCCGTACGGGCGACCAGTCGGATTTGGAGGCCGGGCCCTCACGCGCTGAGCTGGTCTTTCCATCGGGCGTGGCACCGCTCGCGCCGACGCCGCGGTTTCTTTCGCTTGCTGGAGAGCTCGGCCTCGAGTTCGACAGCGGCGATCTGGACCAACTCGGGCGGTTTCTTGGGCTGCTGCTCGCGAGCAATAAGCGTGTGAATCTGACCGCGGTGCGTGAGCCGGAGGCCGCGTGGGAAACGCTCATTTTCGATGCACTCACGTTGATTGCGGTGCTCAGCGACTTGCCGCCCGGTGCTCGGGTCATTGACGTCGGAACCGGCGGAGGACTTCCGGGAGTGCCCCTGGCGATCACCATGCCACACCTCGATTTCACGCTGCTCGACGCGACCGGGAAAAAGATTGCCTTTGTCGAGCACGCGATCGCCGAGATTGGGCTGCGCAATGCGCACGCACTTCGGCATCGGGCCGAGGTCATCGGTGCATCCGGCAAACTGGGACATCGCGCAGCCTATGACGCCGTGGTGTCGCGCGCCGTGGGTCGCATCGCCGTTTTGGCCGAGTTGACCGTGCCTCTGGCAAAAGTCGGTGGCCTGGTATTGATGGTCAAGGGTCAACGCGCAGACGCAGAACTCTCCGAGGCGCAGGGAGCGCTGCGCCAGTTGCATGCGGCACATGTTGGCACCGTCACAACGCCCACGGGGCGGATTGTCATTCTGGAAAAGCGACGTCCGACGCCCGGCAAGCTGCCACGGACTGCTGCGGAGATCAAAAAGAACCCGCTCAGATAGCAGTCATGGCGGCTGGCTCGATGAGGATGCGGCTGCTGCGGGCAGGTTACGGGCAGCCCGATGCGAACAATCCCAGAAACGCGACGGCATCGAAGAAGTCAAACACGCCGTCACCGGTCAAATCGGCCGCGGGATCCTGTGCACTGAACGCATCGAGGAAGCCGACCACGTCGAAGAAGTTGAGTTCGCCGTCGTCGTTCCAGTCGGCTGTGCACAAGGTTCCGTTGATCGTGAACAGCTGGTCGGTGTCGTCGAAGCCGGTGTTTCCATCGGCGTCATGGACCACCAGCCGCACCTTGGCCTGAGTCGTTGCGATATCAGGGACGACCCAGTCATAGGAACCTGAACCTGCGTTCAAGGCTGCTGCAATAGTCGTTGGAAACGACAACCCGCCGTCGGTCGAAAGCAGGAGGTCAACGGTTGTGGCGCCGACGTCATCATCGGTCAGCCATTCAATCGGGAGCGATGTGCCCGGCTCGTAGGCACCGCCCGCATTGAGGCTTGTGATATAGGCGGTCGGAGCCGTTCCACCGGCACAACGGGGCACGTGCATCATGATGCAATGGAGCACGCCGGCGTAGGTGACGATGGACTGTGCGTTGATCTGACGGATGGTCTTGTTCGGGTAGGCTGCCTGCCAGACTGACAATGCGGTGGAGTTGTGTGCTGCAGCGGTGGAGTTGGTGTAGCTGGGCACAAGCACGAGATCATTGCAGATGACGGCGTTGGTGAAGGTGTAGTGCGTGCCACCCGAACGGACAGCCGGGATGCGGTAGACGGTAAAGCCCCGTGCGGCAAAGTCGGCTGCGGCGTTGTTGGATGTGATGTTCCACGAAGAGTTCGGCTCGTTGACCCACTCCGAGATCATGACCTTGTCGTCGTCAAGCATGATCATCCACATGTCGATGTGTTGGGTCGCGTCGACATATGTCGGGTAGGGCGTGTAGAGCGTCGTTTCCAGGTTCTGATAGTCGCGCCAGTACCCGATGATCTGGTCTTCTGTGAGCGAAGGGTTTTCGTTGACGATCAGGCGTGTGGAGTGGCCGAAACCCATCGGGTTGCCCGATTCCAGGTGAAAGTTGCCTCCGCCGTGGACGAGCGGGATGAGATAGATCGGTTGATTGCGTTCGGCTGCAAAGTGTGCGGGGACGGTGTTGTCATTGGGTCGAGGTCGGTTGTAGGTGTGATCGACCATCGCGCGGACGCCGCCGGTGCCGTCGGGCTGGACACCCATGTAGATATGTCGCGGGCCGTAGTCCCGGATCCAGATCGTGTCGGTCGTCTTGACGAGAAAGTGAACGCGCGACATGTCCGCGCCGGCATTCTGAATGGTTGTGCTGGCGCTGGAGCGTTCGGATGTTGAATCAACATAGACCCAGACTTCCGCATCGCCGATGGTCGTGATGTCACGTGCCATTTGTGCGAGGATGGTGCGCCAGCCCGAGATACCTTCCCAGGCAATCATGATGCCTTCGCAGGGGTCATACTCAGCCGGTGTGCGCACGAGCCCGGGCGGTGCTGCGCGGGATTGCTGGGCGACGATGGGAAACCGGTCGATGAAGGCAGCCTCGGCTTCGGTCAGCGAGCGCGGAATCGCTGCACCTTCGGGATAGGACTGCGCCGGGGGTTGGAGATCAACCTGGCCGGGTCCGGCTTCAGAGAGCGCAGCTTCGCTCTGGGCAAGCGCGGTGCAGGCAAATACAGCAGCGGTCGACAACGTGAACTTGAGCATGGATTCCCCTTCCGAGGGCGATCATACCAGAATCGAGGGGGCATTGGAAGCCGCGGCCACTCAACGGCGCGTTGGGCTTTGATTCGCACGATCGGCGGTCATGGTTTCGGATGATGTGCCCTTGAACGTGCTCGCGTTGTTGTTCTTGCGTGCTTCTCCAAAGCGATACATGAAATGAAAGACGAGATTGACAGCCAGGACCGCAAGGACCGCAAAGAGCAAGGCCCATCCGCGGACGCCGGCCTGCTCAATCGTCCATATGAACTGCCCGATGCAGAGGGTAGAGACGATGAGCAAAGTTGGTGCCCGCGGGATGCGTGCGACGACAATGGCGCCGAACGGAGCTCCCAGGGCAACAACGGGCGCGGCTGCCAGCCAGTTGTGAAAGAGCTCGGGGGAGATGCCATAGCGAACGGGGTTGAGAGCTGCGAGCAAGAGGTTGGACAGGATGCCGACGACAGACGTGAAAGCCATGAGGATGACCGAAGTCGGTATGGCCACCTTGAGGTCAGCGCGATAGATGAGGACAAGAACGGCGTAGATCATCATGTCGATGCCGACGCCGGTGAGAGATGAGACCAGCCCTCCAGCGATTCCAATGAGCAGGCCAACAGGCGTGTCTACGCCCGGCCACTGGTCGGCCCTGCCGTGAGAGGAGACAAACGACCGCAGCTTGACAAAGTGCATCAGCCCGAAGCTTGCCCAGGTCACTGCAAAGACCAGCTTGACCCAAAGGTCAGAGGCCCACGGTGCGATCAGAGCGCAACTCACAGGCGTTGAAATCAGGGCGCCAAGCAGCGCGGGACGAAGAAGATGCCAATCAAGCGGCCGACGGGCGCAGAAGATATAGATGCTCGCCGAAACCATGCCGATGGACTGAATGGCAAGCCCGAAGTTCCGTCCCAGTGAAACCGGCTGATCGAACAGAAGAACGAGCACGGGAAACCCGACCGTGCCGCCTCCCATCGGCGTCGATCCCGCAAAGTACGAGCCGGCTGCCATCGCCACAGCGATCGGCCAGTACTCGGAGATTGCCACCCAGTGGTTCCCCACGATCACGATCGTCAGCCACACGCCATAAAACGCGACCAGCCAAAGCAGGAACGGCACAAAGGCGCGCACAGGTGGCGACGGAGAGCAGGTTGCAGCGATCGGCGTGGTCATTGAGTGGTCCACGGTGCCAGGGCATTGACGAGTCGAACAGCATATCGGGCAAGCAATCTCGCAAGCCAACATTCCGCACGTCCAGCCGAGCAGGCGCGTCAGACCGGAATGTTCACAGCACCCGGCACATGGTTATCGGAGGGGCGAGGGTGCCAGGCAACTGTGATTCGGGGATGTGAATACCGACGGCTTTGGCCGGGGATAGCGGGCGGGTTCTGCTGTGATGCCTGGGTTCGTCCTGATCTCCCAGCAGCGTCAGACGGGCCTACTGCACACGCTGGAGCCGGGCGAACTCGAGGACAAGCGTCTTGACGCCGGCCTGTCGAAATCGAACCTGCGCGCGGGCATTGGCGCCCCCCTGAACACTGAGGACCTCACCGAGCCCGAACTGGGGGTGGCGAACCGTGCAGCCGACGGGAAACTCCGGTACGGGCTTGCCCTGTGCCAGTGAAGGCGGTCGCGGGCCGTTACGAGACTGTGGCCTCCCGGCCCGGCCGGCGCCTCGCTGCCATCGTTCTTCATGGTCGCGTGAGTCATCGGCCTGGTCGGAGATGTCAACTGTGTGAGGCCCGAACTCTTCGATGAAGATGCTGGGAATCATCCGTTCGGAGATGCCGCGAATCGTGCGATAGCGGACGGAAGTCATGGTGAGTTGGTGCATGGCACGGGTCATGCCCACAAAGCAGAGCCGACGCTCCTCTTCAAGATCGTCGGGAGACTCGTTGGCGCGGGAGTGGGGGAGCAAGCCCTGCTCGAGCCCGATGATGGCAACCGCGGGAAACTCAAGGCCCTTGGCTGCGTGCAACGTCATGAGCGTCACCGCACCCTGGTCGGGATCAATCGTGTCAGCGTCCGCAACCAGAGCGACCGATTCGAGATAGGCGCGAAGCATCGCCAGCAGCGGCGGCGCGTCGGGGTCTTGGTCAGTTTCGGAAAGCGTCAGCTCGGCAGCAGGATCGGCAGTCGGATCGAACTCATCCTCGAAGGCCTTGGCACTCGAAACCAGCTCGTCGAGGTTGTCGAGGCGCTCGGCGTCGGACGCTTGTCCGCTGGTCGCCGCTCGCGATTCGTAGTGCTTTTCCAGTCCCGATTCGATGATCACTCGCTCGACGAGTTCATGCAATGTTGACGCGACATCGGCACCCAGAAAAGTGCCCGCGCCCGTCCACGTGTCAATCATCGCGACAAACTTCGCAATCGCATTGACGGCCCGCGGCGTCAAACCCCCAACCGCGCCAACGTCGCGCATGACTTCAAAGAGCGGCATACGCCGCGCCGAGGCGATGTCCGCGAGACGCGCCAGCGAGGTCTTGCCGATGCCGCGCGCCGGCGTGTTGACGATGCGCGCCAGCGCCACATCGTCAGCCGGATTGGCAACCACGCGCAGATAGGCCAGCGCGTGTCGGACTTCCTCGCGCTCGTAGAAGGCAGTGCCCCGCGCAATGATATAGGGCACGCCACCCGTGCGCAGGGCGTCTTCCATGACGCGGGAAAGGGCGTTGGTCCGGTAAAGCACGGCCATGTCGCGCCACGGCAGCCCGTCCTCGTTGAGCTGCTTGAAGCAGTCGCAGATGAGATCGGATTCGTGACGTTCATCGGTGCAGAGAATGACGCGCGGGCGCTGGCCTCCCTTGCGACTGGTAAACAGCGGCTTGTCCTTGCGGCGAACGTTGTGCTTGATGAGTGTGTCGGCAGCCGCCAGGATGGGAGCCGTGGATCGAAAGTTCTCGCCCAGCGCGATGACTTTCGCATCAGGGAACCGCTCTTCAAACTCGAGGATGTTGCTGATGTCTGCTCCCCGCCACGAGTATATCGATTGATCGGGATCCCCCACGACGCAGATGTTCGGCTTGTCTGAAGGGTCGCCGGCCAGGAGACTCGCGATGACAAACTGAGCGTGGTTGGTGTCCTGATACTCATCAATCATGAGGTAGGACCATCGATCCCGGCAGAGCGTGCGCACCTCGGCGTTGTCCCGGAGCATGCGGGCGGTCAGCAAGAGCAGATCGTCAAAATCGATCGCGTTGGCCCGGCGGAGGGCCTGCTCGTAACCGGCGTAGATCCGTGCCACCTGTCTGGATGCAAAATCACCGGCATCGGCCGCGAATGCCGCGGCGTCCTTGAGCTCGTTCTTGGCACTTGATATCGCTGCACGGACCGATGCGACCGGCCAGTTCTTTGTGGAAAGATTGAGTTCTGCGATCACGCTCTTGATCGTGGCGGTCTGATCGCTGGCGTCATAGATGGCAAAGTCGGGTTTGAGCGATGGCAAACCCGAGATCTCTGCAAACCGACGCAACAGGCGGGCGCACAGGGCGTGAAATGTCATCACCGTGAGGCCACGGATGCGGCGTTCATCGGGCCCGCCGACGCTGCGCCCGAGAATGAGCTGGTGGACACGCTCTCGCATTTCGCCAGCAGCCTTGTTGGTGAAGGTGAGCGCACAAATCGACCACGGTGCAACGCCCAACTCGATGAGATACGCGATGCGATGGGTAATGACGCGGGTCTTGCCCGAACCGGCTGCAGCAAGCACGAGCACCGGGCCTTCGGTGGTCGTGACCGCCTCACGCTGCGCATCGGTCAGGTGTTCAAGCAGCTCAGACACGATCTGCACCGGTATCAGGTGGAGCATCGGAATCGGAGCGGGTCGCTTCTTCCACCGAAGAGGCTACCTCGGGCATCTTGAGCCGACTGTCGTGCGGGGTGTCGGCCGACCGCGTGATCAGCACCACTTCGTCAGGCAGGGATTCGACGATCTGTGACACGACGTCGCCTTGCAGTTTCCGGCTGAAAAGGCTGCGCCGCGACTTGCCGAGAATGAGCGTGTCGCAGCCGTAGGTGACGGTGTGATCGAGAATCTCGTCGGCAATGTCCGTCGAGACGACATAGATGGGGACAAAGTCGACGCCGTTTGCCTTTGCCAGCAGCCCCGTCGAGCCCAGCGCCTCCTGTGCGTCTGCATCGAACTCGATGCGCGGAACAGCGCCGGGACGCAGGTCCAGCACGCGGATGCGGCGGACGAAGATTGCAAAGAGCGTCGCGCCGCGGCGCTTGGCAAGATCCACGGCAAACTCTGCCTGATATCTCCCCCTCGCGGCAAGCATGATCTTCGGCTTGTTCGGATCGATCTGCAACTTGCCTTCCTGAGCCTTGACCTCGGCAAGCCAGCCGGTGATGGGCTCTGGAATCGGCTCAGGTGCCATACGCTTGGCACGCTGAAGGAGAAAGCGCATCGCAAGGACCAGCGTGACGAGCGAACCACTGAAGGCAGTGGATTCAAGCTGCGTCACTCCGATCGTGACCGTGATGGCAAGCAGAAACAACCCAAGCGCCCACATGCCCATGCGGCTTGCAGAACCGATCTCAAGAGACTTGTTGAACGCGCAGGAAAGCACGCTGACGGTGATCGCCCCGCACACGCCGAGCACGTAGAGCTTTGCCAGGACAGTCACGTCGCGCTCGACGGCAATAATGGCGATCGAGACACCGACGCTGACAAGCAGCCCGATCCAGGGCACTCCCGAGTAGTTGAGCTTGGTGAGTGGACGCGGAAGCTCCTCGTCCTGTGCCATCGAAAACAGCACAGAGACCATGGCCATGACGGCGGTATTCGTCGCGCTGAGAAGCAGGAGCCCAAACGTAATCCCGGCGATCGTGCCAAAGATCGTTCCCGCGCGCGGTCCGAGCAGGTGGGCGGCCGACTCTTCCGCAATCACGCGCATGGACGCATTGGTGTATTGCTCAACCTGGTGTTCGTGCGCTTCAAGGGCTTCAATGCGCTCCCGGACTGCCTCGTCCAGCGTGTTGAGTTGAACTTCCGGGATGATCACAGGTGCATCGGGCGAGAGAGAGGAGGCAAGGTCTGCGGGCAGCTGCTCGATCACCTGTGCACGCGCTTCGCGCAAACGCAGATCGTCCGGTTCGTGCATCTGCGCAAGTGGCGTGCCTCCGGACTGAAAGCTCAACCC
>RFGK01000068.1 GCA_003697045.1 Planctomycetota bacterium | reverse complement strand
GAGAGCTCTTTCACGAACTCGTGAACTTCTGCCTGGGGAGCCGAAGCAACGCCCAGTGCCTTGGCGTCGTATGCCGTGAGTTTCACGCTGACCGTCCCGCGCTTGCCCCCGCGCACGATGTGCAGGCGCAGCTCATCGCCCGGCGTCTTGCCCATCAACACATCTTGCAAAAGCTCGGGGCTGATTTCGTCGTCCGTTCCGTCGATACCGATGATGATGTCGTACGGCTTCAGCCCGGCCTTGGAGGCCGGGAGCCCTTCGATCACCCGCTCAACCATGATCGCCGGGCGATCCCCCAGCCCCAGGTGCGCCCGCAACGCTTCATCCGGCTCACCCATCGTAATGCCCAGCATCACCGGCGGATGTTCAGCAGCCTTACCCGTCCAGGCAATCGCGTGGTTCTCGTCGTCACCATCCTGAAAGTCGATTGCCAGCTGAAACTCCTCAGTGACGTTGCCATCCTCATCGACGATGCGCAGCATGTCTCCGTCGCGCTCGAATCGATCGGCTGAAACTTCCTTGCCGTCCCTGATCACCTTGACCGTGCCGTCGTCCGAGACGAACACCTCCACCGAATGGCTCTCTTCGGTCGGGGGAGCCGCAGACGGCATCCGAACGAGGTACAAAGCCGCCGGCTCCTCGCTGAGCAGCGACGAGCTGAAGCTGCCGAGGAAGACTTGAGCCTGCTCGTGGTCTGTGTCGACATTGATGCACTCGGCCTGATCGCGCTGTGCGTTGCAACATGTCTCCGGCGGACAGGCTGCTGCGACACCGCCAAGGGCGATCAGGGAAAGTCCGCAACACGTTCTTGTTCTCATGGTCATTGATGTATACCTCCTGTTTGGCCGGGCTCGTGCCCTTCTCGTTCGAGATGCGCGCCCACGCCGATCCTGTCGGGCAGTCTGACTAAAAAGGCGAATCGCTCGTCGGCGCAAGTTTCACCTGAACGGGAATCATGTTTCCGGCTTCATCCTGGCTGAGTCGGTAGACCTGGTCGATCAGCCGGCGTTCCACGATCTCCCGGACCAGAACGACTTCCACGCCCGAGCCGTCAGGGAGCGTCCTCGTCTCGATCACGCGAGGCTGGGGCACGAGTCCGACAACCACTCCGGCGTCGCGCCCCCGATCAACATACGTCCGCAGGGCATCCTCGGGAGAACGGATCTGGACATAGTCAGGCCCAATCGCCGGACCCAGCGAGCCGGTCAGGCCATTGCCCCCAGCCGGCATCCCCACTGCCCAGGCAAGCGCCACCCCGGCTGCTGCCAACCATCCTCCCCACGATCCTGCAAGCCGAAGTCGATGAGAAATCTCGTGCTGCGCATGATCGACCGGCAGGTCCACCTCCTCGGCAACCGCACACGCACAAGCAACCTGACCGCACAGCTGAGCATGCATCTGCTGTGTCTGTCGGAGTTGCTCCCAGACCTCCGGCTCACGCTCGGCGAGCATGCGAAACTGCTCCCAGTCGGCACTGCTTGCCTCACCATCGATGACTCGGCCGATCAGCACTTCGCGCTGTGCAACTTGTTCAGACATCGACCACCCCCTCGACCGACGAGCCCACGATCGGCTCACCATCCCGCTGACGCGCCAAATCGCGGAGCATGCGCCTCCCGCGTGCGATCCGCGTCTCGACAGTCGTTTCCGGAATCCCGAGCACCTGCGAAATCTCACGATAACTCATCCCCTTGACACACCGCAGCAGGAGCGGCTCGCGATAGCCCTCCGCGAGCGTCTGAGCCATCGCGAGCAGCTCCTGTCCTTCGCTGTCTGCGTCCCTGCCTGTCCATTCCTGCTCCCCGTCGCATACCGGCCGGAGCCTGGCGCGGCGCTCGGTCGTCGCGCGCCGCCCGGCCGCCCGGGCCGTGTTGACTGCCACCGTGCGAAGCCAGGGGCGAAAAGCGCCCGCCTCGCGCACATCCCCAATCCGCTGCACCAGGGTCAATGCGACCGTTTGCAACAGGTCCTCGAGTTCGACCTCGCGTGGCTTGTGGGCCAGGAGAATCGCTGCCACCCAGCCCCGGTTTTTCCGCCAAAGCGAGCACAAAGCCTCCCTGTCGCCCCTGATCGCGGCGCATACTTCCGTCTCTCGCTCTGCTCGCAGCTTGTCAGGCACCGAGACCCTTTCAGTCCTTCGTGAACATGGATGCGCCCGCGCTTCTCTCCCGTCATACGACGCATCACGCCTGGCGCGTTCTATGCTCATCCACCACATACGAGCCAATACCGTGTCCCAGTCGCCCGATAATCCGCTCGCTGTCATGTCCTTCGGCGATCATCTCGAAGAGCTTCGCCGAAGGCTCCTCCTCGCAATCGCAGGGATCATTCCCGTCTTTTTTGTCGGGATGGCCATCGGGCGTCCCCTGCTGGGAATGCTCATGGTCCCCATCCGCTCGGCCCTGCGAGCAGCCGACCAGCCAACTGCCCTGCTTTCCACCGGCCCGTTCGAAGCCTTCGGCACCTACTTCCGGGTGGTCCTGGTCGTCACCATCGTCGGGAGCTCCCCGTGGGTCATCTATCAGCTTTGGCGGTTTGTCGCGCCCGGGCTCTATCACTCCGAAAAACGCTTTGCCTACCTGCTCATTCCCATGAGCGCGGTGCTGACCGCGATCGGGCTGTTGTTCCTGTACTACGTCATTCTGCCTGTGGTCCTGACCTTTCTGGTCGGGTTCGGTACCACGATCGGCCGACTCGACATCGAGACGGCCCCCCTTCCCCAGGGTGTGCAACTGACTTCCATTGCGGTTCTCCAGGCCGATCCCGAATCGCCTGCTGTGGGCCAGGAGTGGATCAATACCTCTCTGCGTCAACTTCGGTTTTGCATCGGGTTGAACGATGAGAACGCGCCGATCGTCGTGGGCGCGGAACTCTCATCCACCGCCGGCATTCTTCAGCAGTATCGCATCGCCGAGTATGTCAAGATGCTGCTGAACTTTGCGCTGGCATTTGGCGTGGCGTTTCAGATGCCGCTGGTGGTGCTCCTGCTTGGCTGGGCGGGTATCGTCGAGCGAGAGTGGCTCGCCCGATACCGCAGACACGTGCTGGCGATATGCGCTGTCCTCGGCGCCATGCTCACGCCTGCCGACCCGCTGTCCATGATTCTGTTGGCCGGGCCACTCTATCTGTTGTTTGAGCTTGGAATGATTCTGCTGGTACTCTTGCCTGCTTCGCGCGTGGCAGGCACCCCCGCGAAACCCGATGACGTGCACGCCGACTGATATCCAGATGATGACCCGGGCGCTGGCGTTTGCCAACCGGGCAGCAAGCCTGGGTGAGGTGCCCGTCGGGGCGGTGGTCTACCACACCAACTCCGGGGAGATACTCGCCGAAGCATCCAACCGGCGCGAACGCGATCGCGATCCGGCCGGGCACGCCGAGTTTGAAGCCATTCGGCGCGCCTGCCGGGCTCTCGGCGACTGGCGGCTCAACGACTACTCACTCGCCGTCACGCTCGAACCCTGCGCAATGTGCGCCGGACTGATCGTCAACGCCCGCGTTGGGCGCGTGGTCTTTGGAACAGCCGACCCCAAGGCCGGCGCTGTGCGCACGCTGTACCGCCTTCTCGAAGACACAAGGCTCAATCACCAGGCTGAAGTCGTTGTCGGCGTGCTCGATCGAGAGTGTGCGAACCTGCTGACGGCCTTTTTCAGGAAAATCCGGGCAGCCCATGCCTGAACTTCCCGAAGTCGAATCGCTCCGACGCGCACTCGAGCCGACACTCATTGCCCGCCGTGTCGAACGCGTGCGGGTGAGAACGCGAGCTGTGGTTGTCATGCCCACCGACCCGGCTGCCGGGTTCTTGCGAGCACGCACGCCAAGCAAGCCCAAACCGCTTCAGTCGCGGCTGTTACTCCGGGGCTGCACGCTGTCGCGTCTTGTACGCCATGGCAAGCAGCTTGCAATTGCAACCGCCGAAGGCCCGGCAGCATGCATCCATCTCGGCATGACCGGCGGAGTGAGAATCGGAACAGGCAAACACCCCCACACGCACGTGGAGTGGCTGCTCGATGACGGCACCAGACTGTGCTTTCACGATGCACGGCGTTTCGGGCTTGTTGCAGGGCACGAAAGTTTCGATCAGCTCAGACAAGTGCGATGGGCCAGGCTCGGCCCCGACGCATTGAGCGTGCGCACCGATCAGCTG
>RFGK01000011.1 GCA_003697045.1 Planctomycetota bacterium | reverse complement strand
GCCACGCTCGGCAACAAGCACCCGGACCTTGCCAGCGTTCTGTACGCGTATGCCCTGCTTCACCGCGCCACGGGAGACGAGGCAGGCGCCGAGCCGTTGCTTCGAGAAGTCGCACAGATTCAGGCCGACTCCATGGAACCGGGCGACTTGCGCCTCATCGGCACACGCGCCGAACTGGCCAGGTGTCTGTCTGCACTTGAAAAACACGACGAAGCGATCGCCGAGGCCCAGGCATGTCTCGACACGCTGCTCGCCTCCGGTGCACCGGACAGCCCGGTTGCCAGCACGGCAGCGATCCTCGCAGACTTGCTCGACGCCGCCGGAAAACACGATCGAGCCGAGTCGGTCAGACAGACCTATCTCAAATCCTCCGACCAATCGCCAGACGATCCGTCGGCACAGCCGTGAGCGGGACGGACGCATCCATGAACTGGACCGATGAAGCACTCGTACCCGGCGGGAGCTTTGTCAAGGCGATTTGGTTCATGGTCTTTGGCGATCCAACGCGTCCAGCCGGTCGATGAAAGCTACTCACTTGCCAGCACGCTCCACACCTGCTTGACGACCCATCCCATGCGCAGTCTTGCGCTTCTCGTCGCGGCAGCAGCGTGAGGATACAGCTCCGCGTTGGCAAGACCGAGAAGTGGATGCTGCGCATCGATCGGCTCGGTCTCATGCACGTCCAGCATCGCAAAGGCGGCGGGATGATCGCCCAGCCACGCGGCCAGCGCACGCTCATCGACCACAAAGCCACGGCTGGTGTTGACAAACCACGCATCGCCGCGGAGGTGCGCGAGCCGCGAGGCGTTGAAAAAGTGACGGTTGGAGCTACGGCCGTCGACGTGCACCGAAACCACATCGGCTCGCGCGAGCACCTCATCAAGGTCTGCACGCCCGCAGCCAAACTCCTGCTCGATGGAGCGAATGTCGTTGTAGAGCACTCGTGCGCCGAATGCGCGCGCAATACGGCCCACGCGAGAGCCGATGCGACCAAAGCCGATGATGCCGAGCGTCAACTCGTTGAACTCACGCGGTGCGCCGCGCGTCGTCCGTCGAGCTTCCCACTCGGCCAGATCAATCGGACACTCGAGCGGCTCAACCGGACGCAAGCGCCGAAAAATGAGCGCAAAGACATATTCGGCCACGGCCGAGGTATTGGCATCGGGCGTGTGCACGACCGCGATGCTTCTTTTCTGACATGCGGTCTGGTCGATGTTGTCAAGTCCGACGCCTGCGCGGCCCACGACGCGCACGTTTGGTGCACGAGCCAGCAGCGTTTCATCGACGCGCGTGTACGTGCGCACCACCAGCGCCTCGGCATGCACGATGGCGCGCTCAAACTCAGGTTCGCCGACACCCGCGCGGATCACACGGCAGCGCTCCGCAAGCCACTGCATCGGCTCGTCAGGCAACGGCTCGGTCACGATGACCACCCGACCGGACACGAGCTTACGCGTCCTTCCGCGACGCACGGGCAAATATCTGCAAACGATGCCCTTCAGGCTCGAGCCCTCGCTCTCGACAGATGCGGTCACGCAGGGCGATGATCTCGGGCACTTCCACCGCCTCGATCTCACCGGTGTCCACACGGACGATCAGCGTCTGAGGCGCCCGGCCGTAGACGAGCTGATAGTGTGACTGATCCCGGTCGAACAGCACGGCCTGGATGATGTTGGCCTCTTCGAGCAGTTTGAGCGTCCGGTAGACGGTTGCCTTGGAAACATCGCGCCCGTCGCGGTGGAGTTTTTCAAGCAGAGAGTCTGCATCGAAGATGCCGTCGTGCTCGATGATGGCATCGAGAATCTGCGCGCGCTCGGGCGTGTACTTCGCACCCGCAGCCTTGAGGCGCCGGCGAAACACCGCGCACAGCGGCTCGACGATCTCCATCGGTTCGTCCAAGCTCATGATACTACTGTACCGCCGACACGAGTGCCCGGCAGGCTCGTACACTGCCCGCGTGCAAAGACACCCCTCCCCCATGTCGATCGCGCTGGCCGCGGTGCTGGCAGCAGCCCTGTGCACGCTGACGCTGGTGGGCATCGGAGGTGGCGTCGACCCGATCGTGGGCTTGGCATGGGTGCTGACTTCGGCAGCGTATGCAGGCATTCCCGCGGGCGTATACCTGCTGGCCGCTCTCGGGTACGGTCGATTCATTGCCGCGCGACTGTTCGATGCCCAATCGCAGGCAACAGTCGGGCCTGCGATCGGGCTGGCACTGATGCTGACGCTCTCCCACGCGCTCGGCGTCCTGGGCTGGCTCAATCCGATCACTGCCATCACGGTGTGCGCCGCTGGACTGGCGCTCTGCGTGCAGTCGTTGCGTGCGAGCGGCCTGGCGAGGTTGCGGCCTGCGCCGGGGTGGGTGGCCATCCCGGCTGCGTGCATACTGCTCATCGCCGCCTCGAATCCGCCGGGAAGCCTCTGGGACTCGGAGTTCGGCGGCTATGACGCGCTGAGCTATCACCTGCAGCTTCCCCAGGAATGGCTCATCGCCGGACAGCTCGCACCGCTCGAACACAACGTGTACTCGTTTCTCCCCGGCTACATGGAGTCCGCGTACCTGCACATCGCCGCCTTGACGGCTGCACCGACATCGGCAAGCCCGGGCGAAGGCTATGGACTCATGGCCGGTGACGGCTGGCGCGTGCTGAGCTGCCAGTGGCTGCACGCGGGCATGACGCTCATGGCTGCCTGGATCATCGGCGGGCTCACCCGCCAGTTGGCACGCGGCGCGGGGATCGAGCCTCAACGTGAGAGGCTTGCCGGATCGGTCGCGGCCGGGCTGACGCTGGCGACACCCTGGGTCGTGGTCGTCGGTTCACTGGCCTACAACGAAATGGCTCTGCTGGCACTCGGCGCCGGGGCGCTGTCCACTCTCCTGTCCACCGGGACGAAAGCCCCTCTGCGTGCTGCCGTCTGCGGGGCGCTTGTGGGTGTGGCATGTGGCGCCAAGCCCACCGCCATGTTCATGGTCACACCCGTCGCGGGCTTGCTACTTGGGGCAGTCATCCCAAGACGCGCGTGGGTGTCGGCGCTGGCAGCCGCCGCCATCGCCGGCCTGGTCGCTCTGTCCCCGTGGCTGATTCGAAACACGCTGCACGGGGGCAATCCCATCTTTCCGTTCGCCACGGACGTCCTCGGCTCGGCACACTGGACAGCCGAACAGGTCGAGCGCTACGCACGCGCCCATCATTTCGACGGCACGCTCTTTGACCGACTGCGTCTGGCGGTGTGGACCAATCCCCATGCCGATCCGGCCGCGCGTGCTGTCGAGCGCTTTCGTGGCACGACCAACCCACAGTGGGGGCTGTTCTTTCCCGCCGTCGTGATCGCCGGCGCGTCGCTCGTGCTTGTCCAGCTTCGTGGCTGGATGCGCAAAGACCGACAACCCACGATCGTTGCTGTGCTCTTGGGTGGGTTGATCGCCCAACTGCTTGCGTGGATGTTCCTGACGCACATTCAAAGCCGATTCTTGCTGCCTTGCCTGTTGACGGGTGCCCCGCTGGTGGGGATTGCCTGTGCGCAGCTGCCCTGGTTGCGCGTAAGCGCATGGGCCGCACCCCTGCTCGTCGCCGGACAGGTCGTGGCAACGGTGTGGAT
>RFGK01000067.1 GCA_003697045.1 Planctomycetota bacterium | reverse complement strand
TCGTCGCGCAGGCCCAGCCGTGCGCTCGTACAAGCCTTGATGGGCTGGCCGATGCACTCCCTGCGGTCGCGCCCGTACCCGATTTCGTGAGCGCCATGGCTGCTGCGGACGTGGCCTTTGGCAATCTCGTGCTGATCCAGAAGCACGGCTGGGAAGCTCCGCCCGAGCATCCCGATCTTGTTGCTTCCGTGGAGGCCGGCATTTTGCACGATGCACTGCGGGCTGCGCGTGCCGATTCAACCGACGATCTGGCTGCCGATGATTTCGACCTATGGATGCAAAGGGCGCTTTCGCTTTCGTTGCAGCTTGAACAGCACCTGACGGCCCGCGCGACCAGCGACAGCGACAAGATCATGAAGCTGCTCGCACAGACCTGTACCGACTGCCACGCGCGCTATCGCAATCACTGAGGGCAAGCGTGCCCTCGCGCCTCAACCCGGAGCAGATCCTGTCGCGGCTGTACGACGTCGTTCGGCCTCGGCGCGCCAGTGCGCTGCGCGCTCAGCGTTGCCCGCATGCTCAAACAGCTCGGCCGCTCGTTGCGCCAGAACGACGTTGTCCGCCCCCAGCTCAGCCGCCAGTGCCATCGCTTCTGACGCCTCCTCCAGGCGTTCGAGATTGGCCAGAGCAATTGCCTTCTGCCCGTGCAACTGCGCCGAGTCGGGCTTGAGCGCGATGGCCTCGTCGATGATCGCAAGCCCGGTCTCGACGAGCGCCTCTTCGTTCCTCCCTCGCCCCTGCGCGATGTATGCGCCCCCGACCTGGAGCATCTCCCATGCACGCCCGCCCGCGCGTTCCCTCGCACGATCGAGCAGTTCGAGCGACCGTTCTTGATCGCCAAGCCGCTGGCGAATCTGCGACGCCGTCACCAGCGCCCCGACGCTGGCATGCCTGGATGATTCGGCACGCTCCAGCCAGGCCAGACCATCCTCATTGCGGCCGATCTGAAAGAGCAGCGCCGCCAGACGCAGCCTCGTCTCCGGATCGCGCGGTTCGCGCGCCTGAGCCTCTTCAATCATCATGCTCATCAGCGACGATTCGCCGAGAGCACCGGCAAGCTCGGCCATCTCCACAGCTGCCAACGCACCACCAGAGCGCTCATTGTCCAGCACATCGCGTGCCGCTTCGAGCGCGTCCGTTGCCCGTTCGATCGATCCCAGAGCACCCCAATACCGGGCTCGTTCAATCCAGTACCACGCCCTTTCCTTCGCACGTGCAGGTGCCGCATCCCAGATCTTCTCGGCTTGGCCGATCCCTGCGCTCGCTGCCGCACGAACTGCAAGCTCACGCCGCACCGCATGCAGCATGTCATGCCGAGCAAGCGCGTCCGACATCATCTGCGAGATCGCCCCCTCATCGACTCCGCGAGCCCGCATGACCGCACCCAGCTCAAACACAAGAGAATCGGTCGGCTTGCCCTTTTCAATGACCTCTCGAAGCGCCGCTTCGGCTTGTTCCAGCTGTCCCAGAACCACCCGCAGATACGCCACCCGCACGAGCTCGTCGGCATTGAGCGCCCAGCCGAAACCGCCTCGTGAAAAAGAATCGGCCCGTGCATAGCGCTCAAGCGCAGCCATTGCTCGCTTCCGATCACCGGGCGTTGCGGCAAACTCCGGCTGCAGGGCCAGAGACGACGGCACCACCACCCCCGCGTGAAGCATGTCGGCCTGCCAGCGGTTGTAACGCACCGTCCCGCTCCAGCCGGCTGCCACAAATGCCAGGCCACACAAGACCGCGAAAACCACACCTGCGGGTCGAATCTTTCCCTTGTACTTGAGCTGCACGTTTTGCACGCGCGCATTCTGATCGCGCACCATTCGGATCAGCAGCCAGGTGCAAAACGCGCCGATCCCGGCCATGCCCACCGCCATGAGCATCGGCACCTGTCCCATCATCTGGCGATAGCACAGAAAAAGCACGAGAAACGCGGCCGCGACGACGATCTCCTCGACCAGATCCAGATCGCTCGGCCTCATGCGCTTTGCATCAAAGACACGTCGCCGCGCCAATACCGCCGGCCGCCCCAAGCCCACATACAACGCTTCTGTGGGACACACACTCACGCAATCAAGACACTTCATGCATCCGGGATTGACGACCATGCCGAAGTCGCGCACTTCCTCGTGCACCCGTACATTCGAAGTGCAGTGCGCTGTGCACTGCCCACATCCTTCGCACGCATCTGTCACGCGAACTCGAAGCGGGCTGAACCTGTCAGCGAGCGAAAAAAACCCGCCGTAGGGACACCCATACGTACAGAATCCCTTCGCCCCCAGAAAATACACGATTGCAAAGCCGACCACGAAGATAAACGGCGCCACCATGAACCATGGTGGAAAAGTCGCCCAGTAGTCTTCCACAAGAAACTCAGTCTCAAAACCGTGAAACGCCGCGACGGGCTTGAGCCAGATCGGCCGATCCACTCCCAATGCGTCCAGGGCTGGGAAAAGCGCAAAACGCTTGAAGTTCGGCCATACAAACATGTACAGCGCCAGGCCGAGCGGCACCAGCATCAACAACCGCGAGCGAAACGGCTTGGGGCGTATCCCCATCTTCAACATCAACCACCGGCACAAGTCCTGCATCGCGATGATGTGACACGACCACCCGCACACAAAACGTCCGGCAATCAGCGTGATGAGAATCGCGCCTGCAAAAAACACAAACCCGGCGTTGATAACCCCCTGTTCGAGTGTCTGCATCGACTCGCTCGGCTCGACCGGTGAAATCGTCTGCCCGCTCGCAAGCCACCAGATCACGTGAGCGATCATCAACACATGCACGCCGATCAGCACGCCCGCGCGGTAGTAGCCCATGCGCGATCGACGCGGGGGCTTCGGAGTCCGCGGCCCATCCTTGCACACGCGAAGGGCCACCGAGCCATCCGGGTTCGGCTTTGACAGTCTGCTACGACGTCGCCACATGACCCAACGATAGGGACCCTTCCGTCCCATTCGCGCCCGGTCGCCCCACTTCAAGCACGCGCCCCCCAGCGATCGCGAAAACACGTTGGCGCCCATCCGGGCGCATGCGTACGCCGGAAGTAAACACGCTGAATGCCGGCAGCACAAGCCCCACACCCTGCCTGACGCAAAAACAGGGCACGCGCATACCCCCGGCCCTTCTCCCGATCCACACGGCCGGGTGGATGTGCCCTGCCATCCACACCCCGCGACCGGAAGCCTGGTCGGGATCATGCACCAGCTCGATCCCTTCCTGCACCGTACCCGATTCGATTAGCTCAAACTGCCAGCGAGCGCTCAATGCCTCGGCTGCAACATCGTGATTGCCGCGCACAAGCGTCATCGACCACGGCTGCTCGGCCCGCCACGTGGCGACGCGCTCGACCAGACTCTCCGTCACGCCGCTCGTCACGTGCAACAGATCGCCCAGCACGACGACTCGATGCGCCCCGACGCGCGACGTGATCGATGCCAGTCGCGCCAGTTGCTCGTCCACATCTCCGCCAGGCACAGCGGCACCCACCGCGCGATATGCCTCGGACTTGCCGAAATGAAGATCGGCGACGAACACGGTGCGCCCACACGCCGCGGCACGCTCTGCCAGCAGCTCAATCTCGATGCCATCTAGTTCGACGCGCACGATCCCTCCGCTGCTCCCCAACTCGCCTCGATGCGGGCGATTTGCCTGTCCACGCTCTCGAGGCTCACACGCCCGCGAATGCGCTCCACAACCAGCGGCAGGCTCAGCGGCGTGGGTCGACGTGTCTGGATGACCTGCAGCCGGCTTTGCCCCAGGCGCTGCATGACCCGCCCCATCCGAGACTGCTCGAACTGTCGTTCCAGCACTTCCCGCCGCGCCTGATGCATCAGCAGATTGTCCGGATCGAACTGTTCGAATACATCGTACAGCAAACCAGCCCGCGCTTGCAGTTGCCGCACGCTGCGCTGAGCGCCAGGATAGTTCTGGAACACAAGCCCCGAGACCCGCGCCACTTCACGAAACTGACTGCGAGCCAGTGCCGAGAGGTTCACGCTCTCGATCGCGTCCTCGGCCAGATTCTCCAGTGAGAATACCTCGCGATCGAGCACATCGGCGAATGGATAGGGCTCATCGCACAGGAGTTCGAATCCATAATCATTGGCCGAGATCGCAAAGGTCCCCTCGCGCCGGCGCCCGAGTCGAAGGGCTGTCAACGCGGCAAGTCCCCCGTGTACCAGACGACCTTCGAACGGGAAGACAAACAGGTGCGTTCCGTCGCGCGTTGTGCACAGCTCGCACAACAGCTCGTCCGGGCGAGGCAGAATGGATTCTGACAGTTGTGCGCGCACAAGTCGATCAGCCGCGACCAGCTCAGCCTCTCCTCCGTCCGGGGCTGCTGCGAGCGTGTCGCGCACCGCCTGCGAGAGCGACTCGGAGATTGGAAGCCTTGTCCCTGACCAGATGGGTGTCAGATTGGTCTTTGCCCGTGCTGTGCGCACATATGCCGTCAGATCGCGCACAGTGACCAGCTCAAGTGTCCTTCCCGCAAAGTAGAATCTCTGCCCGCGTGAGAGCTTGCTGATGAAGTTTTCCTCGATACTGCCAATGCGTTTGCCGTTGGTGAAACGCAGGTCCATCGTCGCATCGCCGGTGATGGTCCCCACGTTGAACCGATGCAGGGCGGCCAGTCTGGCATCGCCGACGCGATAGACGCCCTCAGCGTCTGCGACGATCCGCTTGTACTCCGGATAGGCACCCAGCACCTCCCCCCCATCACGTACGAGCCGAAGCGCCCAATCAAACTCGTCGCGCGTCAAGTTGCGATACGCATGTGCCGTGCGCACTTCTTCATACAACTGCCCGTCCGTGAATCCTCCGCCCAGCGCACAGGTCACCATGTGCTGGGTGAGCACGTCGAGGGGCTTGGTCTCACTGACACGGGGCTCGATGTGCCCAGCCCGGATGGCCCGGCGCACGGCGGCCACCTCGATCATCTCCAGCCCGTGCGTTGGCACACAGGTAATCCGGCATGGTTGTCCGGGTCGATGGCTGGCCCGTCCTGCACGCTGCATGAGCCGTGCGACTCCCTTCGGCGAACCGATCTGCATCACCCGCTCGACGGGGGCAAAGTCCACCCCCAGATCAAGCGAGCTGGTTGCCACGACGATCCGAATCGACCCGTCCTTGAGGCCGCGCTCCACCTTCTCCCGTGCAGCCCGATCAATGGACCCGTGGTGAAGCGCCATGATCGGCCGCCACTCGGGCCTTGCAAGTTCGATCGCATGGAACCACCGCTCGGCCTGCGAACGTGTATTCACAAAGACGAGCGTGGACTGCACAGGATCCAGCGATTCGATCACGCGATCAAGCTGGTGCATGCCGAGGTGTCCTGCCCAGGGAAACCGATCCCCCGGCCCGGGGAGAATCGAGTCGATCTCGATCGGGCGATCGAGCCTTGCAGTGATCAGCCGTCCGCTTCGGCCGGTTCCGACCGCTGCCTGCAAGGCGTCGTCAAGATTGCTGATCGTGGCCGAGAGCGCCCACGTGCGCAGTTCGGGGCTGAAACGGCGCAGGCGCGCGAGAGCAAGTTCAGTCTGCGTGCCCCGTTTGGTACTGAGCAGTTCGTGCCATTCATCGAGGATGACGCAGCGAAGCCGGGAAAAGCGCTCCCCCGATTGGGGATGAGTCAACAGCAAGGTCAGAGACTCAGGGGTCGTGATAAGGATGTTTGGGAGTCTGATCTTCTGCCGCGCGCGCACGCTCGTGGAGGTATCGCCCGTGCGTGTCTCGACCGTCACTCGCTCAAGTGCGCCGATTGCTGCAAGCGGGCGTTTGATTGCTGCTTCGATGTCGCGGCTGACTGCGCGCAAGGGCGTGACGTACAGCAATGCCAGGCCGTCGGCGCCCTCTTCGAGCAAATCCCCCATCGGACCGAAGCAGGCTGCGTAGGTCTTGCCCGCTCCGGTCGGGACGTGGATGAGCCCGCTCAGGCCGTCCGCGTAGTCTGACCATGCCTGGCGTTGAAATGGAAAGGGCTTCCAGCCCTGAGAACGCATCCAGCCGACAAGCGGACGCACGGCACCCGGGATGCGGGCGATCGGGCGCGATGATGGAGCCATTGGCGCAGACATACACAGGCAGCGTATGCTGGAATCACTGATCGAGCACCGATCAGATCACAAACAGCATGGATTGCAGCCGTCGCTCAAAAGTGGCGCGTGAGTGGGCCGGGCGGGAATCCACAATGAACAGTCACTCGAAGGAGGAGATGTGACTCGAGCACTCATCTGGTTTCGAAACGACCTGCGTGTGCACGACAACCGAGTGTTGGCAGCAGCTGTGCGTGCCGCAGACGACGGCGTCGTGGGCGTGTTTGCGATCTGCGCTGAGCAATGGAAGAAGCACGACTGGTCGAGCGCGAAGGTCAGCCTGGTGATGCGCTCAGTTGCAGAGCTTTCGCGTTCACTGGATGCACTGAATATTCCGCTGCTGCTGGTGGATGAGCCGTTGTTTGCCCAACTTCCGGATCGGCTGCTGGCAATCGCCAGACAACATGGGTGTGATGCACTGTTTTTCGGGCACGAATACGAGTGGAACGAGCGCCTGCGCGACGAGGCGGTCAGCAATCGATTTGAGGAGCAAGGGCTGAAGGTGCGTGCGCTGGCTGATCGCACACTTGTCACGCCGGGGAGTGTGCGGACACAGGCCGGCCGTTGGTACACGGTCTATTCGCCGTTTCGTCGAGCGGTGCTGGCTCGATGGGCGGACGAGGGATTTCCGGAGGTCGTGAACACGCCGCGCAAGCTGGGCAGGCGGATCTGCGACTCCGACCCCGTACCCACGCATGTGCCCCGCTTTGACGGTCCGACGCATGAGCGGCTGTGGCCGGCGGGTGAACGTGAAGCCATGCGTCGACTTGATCGGTTCGTATCAGACCGAATCGACTCGTACAAGGCCAAGCGTGATTTGCTGGCCGAGCCGGGCACCAGTGAACTGTCCCCGTACCTTTCGATCGGCGCTATTTCGATTCGGACATGCCTTGCCCGAGCGGTTGAGCGTGCTCAAGGGCGGATCGACAAGGGCCCGGAGGGAGCGTGTACATGGATCAACGAACTGCTCTGGCGTGAGTTTTACACGCACGTGCTGGCTGGCTTTCCAAGAGTTTCCAAATCTCGCGCATTTCGAGTGGAGACTGAGCGCATTGAGTGGGTGGAAGATGAACGGCTGTTCGAGGCGTGGAAGATCGGTCGCACAGGTTACCCGGTCGTCGATGCGGGTATGCGGCAACTTCTTGAGACCGGCTGGATGCACAACCGCGCACGCATGATTACCGCCTCGTTTCTGACCAAACACCTGGGGATCGACTGGCGTCGCGGGGAACAGCACTTCATGCGACATCTGGTGGATGGGGATCTTGCGAACAACAACGGTGGATGGCAGTGGTCGGCTTCAACCGGAACCGATGCACAGCCTTATTTCCGCATTTTCAACCCCGTTTCGCAAGGGAAGCGTTTTGATCCGGACGGTGCCTACGTGCGTCGATATGTACACGAGCTGGCCGATCGTTCCGCCGCGGATGTGCACGTGCCGATCTCCGGCGGGCTGTTTGACACGGATTATCCTGGTCCGGTCGTAGACCATGCCCGCGCGCGAGAGGCGGCACTGCGGCGGTTCGGCGCCAAGGTGTGATCGACCGCGAGCACCCCCGCGGACACGACGCCCAAGGTCCTGATGCGAACGCACAAGGGCACTCGTCAAGGGGAGACTCGGTGGTCGTCCTGTTTGTCAACGTAATCGGCCGGGATTGCCTGCACCCATGTATACTGCGAGCATGATCCTCGGCACCGATGCGCGTTTGTTTGGCCCGCCCATTGGCACGATTCGCCTGACGGCAGTTGCAGGCGAACACGGCCCGGCCGTCGGGCAGTTGCAGTTCTTCGATGGTATCGATGGGTTGAGCATGGAACGCACGTGCACGTGTCGCTCGGCTGGCCGCTTGCTGGATTTGGTGTGGGCCGTGCTCGAAACGTTCTTTGCCACCGGCGAGCTGAGCACGGATGTGCCGGTGTATGCTCCGGGCACGGAGTTTCAGCAACGTGTATGGCGTGAGCTGCGCACGATCCGGCCGGGGACGACGGCAACGTATGGGCAGATCGCTTGCCGCGTCGGGTCGCCTCATGCGGCCCGTGCGGTGGGCGCAGCGTGTGGCGCCAATCCGGTGCCGATCCTTGTGCCATGCCATCGGGTGATTGATTCGCGCGGCTCCTTGCATGGATACTCTGGCGGACTCGAGCGCAAAGAAGCGCTGCTTGCACTGGAAGGATTGTCTGCTCACCGACTGCTACTTTTCGACCAGGCGGCAGAAGCGGGACAACAATCAACACATGAGCTTTGAACGCGATGCATCTCCGCTTCGTCAGCAACTCAGCGCTCGAGCTGAACAGCTCCGCAAGGAATACCTGCGTCGGGGCTTCAGCAGAGACGACTACCAGCGCCTGGTGGATCGGGCCGAGGCGGTCGTGCGAACGGCGGCGGGCCTGAAGATTGACGACGCGGACCTGCAACCAATCCGCGACTGCCGGAGTGTGCTCGTCTCGGTGGTCAAGCTGTTGACCGACCCAAAGTCCGAGACAATCCCGCCGACGAATGACGAGGTGTACGCAGCGGCGCTGACGATTGCGCGACTTGGGCGACTGTTCGAGCAGTTTGACTCGGCGCCACCTGCCTGGAAGAACCAGCTCGCGTTGCTTGTTCGCGCACTCGGATCGACGGAAACTGATGCGGGGCGCCTGCTGGTGATGCTCGAGTTTGCCGGCTTGTGCAGAAGCGTGGGCATTTCGATCCGGCCGGCTCCCGAGGCCCGCGCCGAGCTGGAGCTGGAGGAGTGGCAACTGGCAGCCAGTTCCGCCGTCGCCGAAAGCCGGGGCGCTCTGAGCAAAGCAGCGCAACAGGCGTGCGCCGGACTGGTCGCGATGAAACGACCGGGTCTGATTGTGCTCGACGCGGGCTCGGCGATGCCCGATGCGCCGTCGTTGCGCCGTGTGGGAAACGACCAGACTGCTGCGCTCGAGATGCAACGCCATGTCGATCAGTTCATTATCGATCAGCATGAGACCCTGGTCGAGGCGGTCGACACGCAATACGCCTTTGCAGCCGTGGTCGGCGCAGTGCTGCACACGGTCAATGTGAGTACGGGTCTGGTCAACTTTGCCGCCTGCTACCGTACCGTCAACCTCTGCGAACTTGACGACCCACGAGCGCCCAGGCTGCGTCGATTGATGGATCGACTCTCAGCATTTGCGATGACGTGATGATTGAACTGCATCTTGGCGACATTACCGAGCTGGCAACCGACGCAATCGTCAACGCGGCCAACGCGCGCATGCTTGGGGGCGGCGGCGTGGACGGCGCGATTCACCGTGCGGCTGGAGCGGCGCTGCTCGAAGCGTGCCGAGCCCTGCCCGAAGTTGAGCCGAACGTGCGTTGTCCGCCCGGGCAGGCACGGCTGCTGCCGGGGGGCAACCTCAAGGCACGCCATGTCATCGCCACTGTGGGCCCGGTCTGGAAAGGCGGTACATGCGGCGAAGACGAAACTTTGGCGCAGTGCTATCGATCATGCCTTCAGCTTGCCGAAGAACATCGACTCGAATCTATTGCCTTCCCCGCGATCAGCACCGGCGCGTACGGGTTTCCGATTGAGCGTGCAGCGAGGATCGCGCTGCGAGAGATTCGCGCCCACCTGCACAAGGCCGACTTTCCTTCGCTGGTCGTGTGCGTCTTGTTCAACAAGGCCGATCACGACGTGTATCGGGCAATTCTTGAAGAATGAGAGCATTTGCAGGCCTTGTGAGCGCCAAGGGGTCAGCATTTGACTTCGGCGAGCAGCCGCGGTTCGCCCCCGTCGCTTCCGAAGCGCACGCGCCAGGCCTTGTATGCCGGGACGGACCGCCCGATCTGCTCGAGCGCCAGGCTCAGCTCAAAGGACAGAACCGTGGCCGCGTCGACGATTTCTGCGGGCAGCGTGATCTTGAGCGGAAGCACGCCCGGGCGGCCGTGCTGCGAAACCTGCGCCAAGGCGCGGCCGATACGCGCGCCTTCCATTTCACAGACGCGCACACACACGGGAGCATCGTCGCTGATGCCCACGTGGTCGCGCAGGCCGACCGTGACGCTCAACGGCTGATGCATGGGCACATTGAACGTCGCCCGCTCTGGTTCGTCGGTCGCCGCATCGGTCGCAAGCCCGCCGAAACGCAGCTCGACCGGACTGGAAAGGTCCGCATCAAACTGAAGTACGCGATGATTGCCAGTGTCGCAGACAAACAGGCGCGGCGTGTCGGTCCTGCTTGCGAGCGCTGCGGCATAGTGCACCCCCCCGGGCTCGAACAGCCATGCGTCCGGGGCAAGCCGGCGCATCGTCCGGGTGTTGAGCTCGGCGATGCGCAGCGCATCGTTATACGCATCGGCGATGACGAGCCGGGCGTCCTGGTCCGTGCAGGTCAGGCTGACCGGATGGCACATGCGCGCCTGGTCGAACGGTCCGTCGGCATCGCCGGTGAATCCTTCGGCTGAGCCGACGAGTGTGCGTACGGTGCGCTCATGTGGGCAGATGTGGCGCAGCGCCGAGCCGTCGGCGTCGAGGCAGTAGATAGAGCGAAAGTCGCGTGCAGCCGTGATGGAGCGAGGCTGCCAGAACGCGGCACCTGCCAGATCGCCATCGCGCACAGCCAGCTCGCCCGAGCCTGCAAAGGCGCGTGCCACCATGGTGTCGAGGTCTGCCGACCATATCTGGTTGAGCCCGCTCATGACGATGAACAGACGGTTTCGATCAAGGTCAAGCAGCAGATCGGTGGGCGTATTGAGCAGCTGGTTGATGCCCGAGCCTCCCCCTCGGCGGTCAAAGCCGCGTGTACCCGTGCCGAAAATGGTGCTCACTTGCCCGGTGGCGGTGTTGATCGAGCGAATGGCGTGGTTGCCAGCGTCGGCCACGAAGAGTCGCTCGCGCTGGGGATCAAACGCAAGTCCGCGCGGCGCACGAAAGTGGGCTTTTTCCCCGGAGCCGTCGGCGTGTCCCGGCACACCGCCGTAGATTGCGCGGACGGAGCTTTGTCCGTCGAGACTCGGCCATTCGGCCTCGATGATGCGGTGTCGGCCCGAGTCGGAGACAAACACGCGCCCGTCGCGCCCCACCGAGGGAGTCTGGGCGAAGATGGAAGTCGGGAAGCGCAGCCCGCTGGCGGAGCGATAGCCCTTCAACGTCGGCTGTACGAGCGGGCGGGGTGAGCCGGCGACGAGCTCTGCGATGTGACGACGCAGGAGTTCGAGATTGCCCGGCCCGCTGAGGCGTGCGACGTTGGTCCCTGACGCATCGAAGAGGACGAACCCGGGCCAGGAGCGTACACCGAGGGCCTTGTAGACTGCATGATCGCTGTCGACGGCTACGGGCAGGTCGATTTCAAGCCGATCCACGGCATTGACGACGTGCCGACGCCGGGCTTCGGCCCGGTATTGCGGGCTGTAGACACCGATGATGCGCAGCCCGCGCGACTCGAACTGTGTGCGGAGCGTTCGGACATCATCGAGCGATTCAACGGCCGCCGAGTGGCTGGCGCAGAAGAACCACACGAGCGTCGGACCGTCTGAGTGAATCTGCCCTTCGCAGTTGAGCCATCCGCCGGCGGGGGAAAGTGTGATGGTCATGCTCGATACTGCCGGTTCATGCCAGCAGTGTACGGCTTTCGCCGTGCTCGCCGAGGCTGTAGACTTGAGAGACCAACCAAGAGGAGCCTATGCCATGACGATTCACACGCGACGCGCATTTCTCAAGAAGACAGCAGCCGGAGCGGCCGGCGCGGCGGGGCTTGCATCACTTGCATCGGCCAAACCGATCGCGCCCGTGGCCGGGTCCGATGAGCTGCGCGTCGGCGTGGTGGGCGCGGGCGGTCGTGGCAAGGGCGCGTGCGTCGATTGTCTGAGCAGCTCGGAGGGCGTGCGGCTGGTGGCAATCGGTGATCTGACCTTCGACATCGCGCGCTCGGCACGCGACACACTGAAAGGCACGCAGGTTGCCTCGCAGGTGGACGTGTCCGACTCGAATCTGTTTGCCGGGCTTGATGCCTACCGCCACGTGATCAACCACGACCAGGTCGATCTGGTGATCCTGACCACGTCGCCGGGCTTCCGACCGTTGCACATTGCCGAGGCCGTTCGCGCCGGCAAGCACATCTTCAGCGAAAAGCCGGTGTGCGTGGACGCACCGGGCTATCGCTCGTGCATCGCCTCGCACGAGCAGGCAATGCGGCAAGGTACGGCAATCGTCACCGGCACGATGTACCGCCGTCAGCCGAGCTATGCCGAAGCAGTCCGGCGGATTCACGACGGCGCAATCGGGCGCCTGACCGGCGGGCTCGCGTATTACTGCTCAACCGGCATCTGGTATCGCCCGAGGCAGGAAGGCATGACGAACATGCAATACCAGCTGTACAACTGGTACCACTTCGTGTGGCTCTGCGGCGATCAGATCGTCGAGCAGGCAGTGCACAATATCGATGCGATAAACTGGATCATGGGTTCGCCGCCGGCGCGGGCGTTCGGCTCGGGCGGACAGATGACGCGCCCGGCCGATTCGGAGATCTATGACCACATCGACATCGACTATCACTATCCAAACGG
>RFGK01000292.1 GCA_003697045.1 Planctomycetota bacterium | reverse complement strand
TGGTCAGGGCTGGGGTATTACCGGCGGGCCCGGCTTCTCCATCGCGCTGCCCGGGTGATCCGGGACGAGCACGCATCGAAGATTCCGTCTGATCCGGCATCCCTGCGTGCGCTGCCCGGCGTAGGCAGATACACGGCCGGTGCGGTCAGTTCGATCGTTTTCGGGAAGCGCGAGCCGCTTGTCGACGGCAACGTCGTGCGCGTCCTCCAACGTCTTGACGCCGTGGAAGGTCCGCCCGACGAGTCATGGTCGTGGGGCAGGGCCGAGGTGCTGGTTGAGCGGGCTGAAAGCCCGGGTGTGTTCAACGAGGCGCTCATGGAGTTGGGTGCAACCATCTGCACACCGGGTGTTCCCCGGTGTGATGTGTGCCCGCTCGCCCGGCTTTGCCGTGCTTCGGCACATGGCGTTGCGGAGGCCATCCCCGCGCCCAGGCCCCGCGCCCGTCGGCGCCTGCTCTACGCAACATCGGTCGTGGCGATCGACCGCAAGGGCAGAGTGCTGCTGGAAGAGCGTCCCCCGACGGGGCTGTGGGCGAAGATGTGGCAATGCCCGACGGTCGAGCGCGACGATCGGCAGGCGAGCCCCGATGAGCTGAGGCCTCGCCTTGCTGTGCGCCACATCGAGCCTGTGGGCCGGTTCGAGTTCCTGACGACCCATCGCGCAGTGCGTTTTGCGGTGTATCGAGCGTGGGGCGCGCGGGCGGGCTCCGGGCGGAAGTGGATCGATCGCAATGAGCTTTCTGAGCTGGGCTTGTCGAGCGCCCATGCCCGTGTGATGGCGTGCGCGGGCGTGGAGGGCTTTGCAGCCGTATCGTCTTGACGGTGATCGTTGCGGTTGTCATCCCGGTTTACAACGAGCATGAGCTGCTGCCGAAGCTGATGGCACGGCTCGACGCGACCGGGCGCCCGCGCCTGCCCGATGGCACGCTGGCAACGCGCCATGTGATTCTCGTCGATGACGGGTCGACCGATGGCACCGACGTGCTGATCGCCGAGTATTCCATGCGCGAAGATGTGACCTCGCTGTCGGCCCGCGAAAACCGGGGCAAGGGTTCGGCGCTGAGGCGGGGTTTCACAGCGGCACTCAACATGGGCGCCGATGTCATCCTCGTTCAGGATGCCGATCTTGAGTACGACCCGGCCGATCATCAGGCGGCGCTCCAGCCGATCTTTGACGGAAGGGCCGACGCCGTCATCGGCACGCGCTTCCTCGGACAGACCCATCGCGTGCTCTACTACTGGCACTCGGTTGCCAACCGCTTTATCACGCTGGTGAGCAACATGTTCAGCAATCTCAATCTGACCGACATCGAGTGTGGCACAAAAGTCTTTGCGCGCCAGGTGCTCGAACGCCTCGAACTCAAGGAGGACCGCTTTGGCATCGAGCCTGAAATCGTCGCAAAGCTTGCCAGGATGCGACTTGCTTCAGGGCCAGCCGGGCACGCTGGATCTGCCCGCCTCTTGCGGATTTATGAGGTTCCCGTCAGTTATGCCGGTCGCACCTACGCCGAGGGGAAGAAGATCGGCTGGAAAGATGGCGTGCGCGCGATCTGGTGCATTCTCAAATACAACCTGTTCTGAGTCTTGTGCAAGACGTTCGGGCGCAGGGCTGGTGCCTGTCGCAGGGACGGCGGCTCGGCTACGGTTTGAGCATGACTGACTCAACGAGCATGAGTGACTCAACCGGACCCGATGCGCTCTGGGCTCCCTGGCGGATCGAATACCTCGAATCACTCGATGAGGAGCCGATCTCGGCGTCCGAACCGGGCGATGGGCCCGATCGGCCGTGTTTTCTCCGCGTGTGTTTCGAGAACCCCGCAGACGACGAGCAGAACCACGTCATCGTGCGCACGGACATGGGCCTGATCATGCTCAATCGATATCCGTATGCCAACGGGCATCTGCTCGTGGCGCTGGGGGAGGGTCGGCCTCGCCTGCTTGACTATGAGCCTTCCCAGCGTGCTGCGTTGTGGTCGCTCACCGAGGTCGCGGTGGACTTGATGGAGCGGACGCTTCGTTGTCAGGGGGTCAATGTGGGGATCAACCAGGGTCGGGCTGGGGGTGCCGGCGTGCCCGAGCATCTCCATGTGCACGTGGTGCCGCGGTGGAGCGGCGATGTGAACTTCATGACCACCGTTGCGCGGGTCCGTGTGATCCCAAGCGCCCTTGAAGCCATGGCAAAGCGCTATCGAAGCGTGTGGGCTGCCATGCAGGACTGAGTGTTGCTTATCAGCCCGGGCTGAGCCGGGAGGCGAGAATGAACGCCAGCTCGAGGGCCTGCTGGTAGTTCAATCGCGGATCGCACAGTGAGGCGTAGTTGAGGCTCAAATCGCTTTCGCCGATGCCGGCTGCGCCTCCGATGCATTCGGTTACGTCTTCGCCGGTCAGCTCGAAGTGCACGCCGCCGAGAATGGTGCCGGCCGCTTCGTGGGCTTCGATTGAAAGCTCGAGTTCATGCGCGATTGCATCGAAGTTGCGTGTCTTGATGCCTGATGCCGTCTTGATTCCGTTGCCGTGCATCGGGTCGCACATCCACAGCACTTTCTTCCCCTCGGCCTGCACGCGCTCCAGAAGCGGGGGAAGCGCCCGGGCAACGCTGGTTTCACCCATGCGGGTGATCAGGACGATGCGCCCGGGCCGATTGTCGGGGTTGAGCACGTCGAGCAATGCAAGCACCTCGTCGGGCGTGGTGTTTGGGCCGATCTTGACGCCCACCGGGTTCTCGATGCCTCGGAAGAACTCGACATGGGCACCGTCGATGGCGCGGGTGCGTTCCCCGATCCAGGGGAGGTGAGTTGTCAAGTCGTAATACCCGGCTCGCCTGGGTACCTGTCGCGTCTGCGCGCTTTCATAAAGAAGGTTGAGTCCTTCGTGGCTGGTGAAGAACTCCACGCGCGTCATGTCCTCGATGGTGCGCTCCCCCAGCGCTTCCATGAAGCGAAGCCCGTCGGCGAGCGTGCGTGTCATCTGCTCGTACTGGGCCTTGCGCTGCGGCGAAAGATCGGCGTGCTCAAAGAAGCTCAGATCCCAGTATTCGGGATGGTGCAAGTCTGCAAAGCCGGCATCGACGAGCGAACGGATGAAGTTGAGCGTCATTGCGGCGTGCTGATATCCGCGGACCATCAGGTGCGGATTGGGCTGGCGTGCTTCGGGTGTGAACGGTGCTTCGTTGACCAGATCCCCGAAGTAGCTGGGCAGCTCGGTTTCCTGTCCCTGAAATACACCTTTTTCCGTGGGGTTTGAGCGCGGCTTGGCGTACTGCCCGGCGATGCGGCCGATGCGCGTCACCGGGCGTTTGAGCCCGTGAATGAGAACGAGCGACATCTGGAGGAGGATCTTGAGCTTGCTGGTGATTGCTTCCGGCGTGCAATCTGCGAGCGTCTCAGCGCAGTCGCCGCCCTGCAGGATGAATCGGCGGCCGGCCTGTGCCTCGGCGATTTCGTTGCGCAGGCGTTCGATCTCCCAGCTTGTGACCAGAGGCGGGAGGCTGCGGAGCTTTCTGACTGCCCGTTCAACAGCCTCGCGATCGGTGTAGACGATCTGCTGGGCCATCAGCTTTGCTTGCCAGGATTGCGGCGACCAGGTGTTGCTCATGGTGGAGTCTCGAAGGCTCGATCAGTGGGCTGAAGTTGAGGCCCAAAGCACAAGTTTCGACACGACGAGCGGGCAAATGGGGCAGATGGAGAAGAAATAAGCGTTTTTTGACCCAAGAAATTCATCTTTTGCTGCTGTTCGGACGATTGGCGTGTCTGTCCGTGAGAAACCCCACGTTGGGTGGGACGGCGGACGGGCCGAGACGCACGGACGCGTCCGGCCGGATCAAGTTCGCACCCCTTGCACGATCGGATACGGGTTGCGGACTTCCCCAAACACCGGAAATGGAGTGTCAGACATGCCTACGCGTACCCGAACCACGTCCAGCAAACCCCGTACGGCGGGCCGAAAGACGACCTCGCGGAAATCCACCGCCAGCAAACCGGCCGCTCGCAAGAGCAGCTCCGGCCGCAAGACGACTACGGCCCGCAAGAGTGTGGCCAAGAAGAGCCCTGCCCGCAAGACCACCGCTCGCAAGAGCAGCTCCGGCCGCAAGACGACCACGGCCCGCAAGAGTGTGGCCAAGAAGAGCCCTGCCCGCAAGACCACCGCTCGCAAGAGCAGCTCCGGCCGCAAGACGACTACGGCCCGCAAGAGTGTGGCCAAGAAGAGCCCTGCTCGCAAGACCACTGCTCGCAAGAGCCCGGTGCGCAAGTCGACCGCGTCCAAGACGGTGGCGCGCAAGCGTCCGGTCCGCAAGGCTGTTGCGGGGCGCATTACTCAGTCGCGTTCGAGTGTGCGCCGCGTGGCGCGGCGTGCTGCCTGAGCCCCGCTTCAGGCTGACGAGAGACGCGCGAGGCGCAGGTGGATGGCCTGCGCCTCGTTGTGTTTTGTCCGTCGGGGCTGCATCATCCTGTGGGCGATGGTCGCCTGGCCGTGTCGTCGCTCGGGCGTGTGGTTCCGGCGATGCCGGCGGTTTCTTGTGTGACGCCGAGGCGCACAAGGTGTTCGTGCCAGGCGCGGGTGTGGACCTGCCAGAAGTGTTCGAATGAGTGGATCAGGCTGTATTGCTGCGTCGACTCGTGGGCTTCCGATCCCATGCGTCTGCGCAGGCGCTCATCGGCGATGAGCGTGACGATGTGGTCTGCCCATGCGTGAACGTCGTCGGCGTCGAGGATGTATCCCGTTGTGCCGTGCTCGACGACTTCCTTGGGGCCTCCCTGATTGCTCACCAACACCGGCAGCCCGGATCCCTGGCTTTCCATGACGACCTGCCCGAGTGTGTCCGTGGTGGAAGGGAAAACAAAAAGATCGCTCGAGGCGTACACGGTTGACAGTTCCTGCCCGTGGCGAAACCCGAGGAAGTGTGCGCCGAGTCCTCGCAGTTCGCGGGCCATTTTCTCGCGGTACGGACCGTCTCCGACGAGAATCAGCTCTGCATCGAGTTGGCGGGTTCGGCACTCGTCGCGGACGCGCTTCCAGATTTCGACCAGCTGCGGCATGTTCTTCTCGACGCTGATACGCCCGACATAGAGCACCTTGACTGATTCAGCCCGCACGCCGAGGTTCTTCCAGATCGAGCGATCGGCAAACCCGGGATGAAACTGCTCGGCGTCGAAACCCGGCATGAGGCTGACGATGCGGGACGCGTCGAGGCCGAGGTTGGCCAACGAGCGCGCATAGTCCTGCGAGCGTGTGAAAATGGCAGTGAAGGGTCGATAGAACCCGCGCATGAACGACTCGCTCAGTCGCGTCAG
>RFGK01000066.1 GCA_003697045.1 Planctomycetota bacterium | reverse complement strand
GTGTGCGGTGCTCACCTGAGCAGCTCTTCTACTTCCCTGCTCGACAGAACGCGTCCGCTGGACTTGATCTGTCCGTCGATTGCGATGGCCGGCGTTACCATGACGCCGCGGGCAACGATGTCGGCCATCTTGTCGACCTTGATGATCTCAGCCTCGATCCCAAGGCTTTCGACGGCCTGTCTCGTCGCCGCTTCAAGTGATTTGCACTTGGGGCATCCGGTCCCGAGGATTTCGATTTTTTTTCGAGTCATGGTGTCCTCCTGTGGTCGTCAAGACAGCGAGCCGAACAGCAGACCCGCGATGGTTGAGCCGACGATGACAATTGTGACATACGCCGCGGTTTTCCTGGCACCGATGATGCTGCGTATGACAAGCATGTTGGGCAGCGACAGCGCGGGGCCGGCAAGAAGAAGCGCCAATGCCGGCCCCTTGCCCATGCCCGACCCGATCAGCCCCTCAAGGATCGGTACTTCTGTCAATGTGGCAAAGTACATGAAGGCCCCGACAACCGATGCGCCGAGATTGGCTCCGATGTCGTTGCCACCCACGGCGCGCTCGACCCACTCGGGCGGGACAAGGCCCCGGCCCTCCGGCGTGCCAAGCAGCAGACCTGCGGCGAAAACCCCGCCGATCAGCAGTGGCGTGATCAGCTTGGCATATCCCCAGCTCTGGGACCACCACTCGCGTCCCTGCTCGCCGGCCCACGGCATGGTCAGGCAAAGCCCGACGATGGCGCCTGCAAACGCGATGCTCGGCTCGTGCGGAAAGAATGCGCTGAGCGCTGCTGCTGCTCCAGCCGAAAGTGCAAGGCCGAGCAGTGGAAACGCGAACCACCTCCAGAGCACGAGTGCGAGCAGGACGGCTGTGCCGACCGTCAGCATCCACTTGTGGGCGTGCATGAAGTGCCATATGCCGGCCGAGTCCGGTGAGCCGGCCCAGTTTGCAAAAACGAGCACGGCGATCATCAGTCCGAACAGCGCGACAAGCTGGTGCAGCGGGCGAGCATCGCCGGCGTCGGGTGCGGTGAACGCGGGTCCCTCTGCTTCGGTCCGGACGGGTCTTTCAAAAAGGGCTGCCATGAGCAGCCCGATGAATACGCTGAAGACCACGGCGCCGATGGCTCTTGCAAAACCGATCTCGACGCCCAGCACGCGAGCGGTGAGAATGATCGCAAGGACGTTGATCGCCGGGCCTGCGTACAGAAACGCCATGGCCGGGCCGATGCCCGCGCCCATCCGATAGATCCCGGCAAAGAGCGGAAGCACGGTACACGAGCAGACGGCGAGGATACAGCCCGATGTCGCGCCGACGCTGTAGGCTGCGGGCTTGCTCGCAGTGGGGCCCAGATACTTGAGCACGGCTGCCTTGTCGATAAATGCAGCAATTGCACCCGCGATCAGGAACGCCGGAAGCAGGCAGAGGATGACGTGTTCACGCGCGTACCACTGTGTGAGCCGGAGACCTTCTCCGACCGCGTGCTCGACGGACGCTGAGCCGATGGGCAGCAGATAGACACCGATGAACAGCCCCGTGAGTGATGCAAGCTTGATCCATTCCTTACGGTCCATCAGCGACGCCCTCCGCGTTCTGCCGCGCAGCATGGCGCCCCGTGTGTTCGGTGATCGGCCTCTGGCAGATTTGGGCACCACTCGGCAATCGCGTCGATGAGCTGCGCAAACCGGTCGCACAGATCGCCGCATCGGGCGGCGTACCAAACCGTTCGGCCCCTTTTTTCCGCCGAGAGAACACCTGCCGCGGCGAGCACCTTCATGTGCTTGTTCACAACCGAAAAGTCCACGTTGCAGCACTCGGCAACCTCCGAGACCGAGCACGGCCGCCCGCACTTGATCAGACACGACAGCACCAGCAGGCGGGTTGGGTCGGACAGGGCCTTGAACAGCTGCTGGTCGAGCCGGTCGTCAATCGCAGCCCTCACGCGGGTTGCCGATGCAGGCGTGGCGGGATGATGCGGCTTTGATACTGGCATATCTATGCCAGTATATAGCCAAAGCCACACCGGTCAACAAGACAGCCACGCTTTGCGTGGCGATCGTGTGGGCGCGTGCGTGCGCACGCTGCCGGCTCGTCGCGGTTCTATGGCTTTTCAAAGGAGCGTACCGCGGCCACGATGGCATCTGCGTCGGGCAGACCCTGGGCATAGTGGCGGCAGCTCAGCGTCGGAGTGGTCGGAGTGGGGGCGCCAAACAGGTCTTTGCTTTCGAGCAGCACCGTGGGCGAGCCGTAGCCCCGCCGCAGATCGTCCTCGGGGAGCGCTTCGAGATCCACGGTATGCACGCTCCATTCGCTGCCGAGAAGCGCAGCGGCTTGCTGTGCAGCCGCGATGACCGGCGGCGTGTTGGGACAACCATCGAAGTAGAGCACGGTCAAACGCCGCTCGGCTGACCCACGTTCCTTGTTGCTCTGGCTCACATTCATGGATCGACACCCCGCGTGGAGAATCGTGACGGCGATCAGTAAGAACCAAATCAGGACCGGCTGAAACTCGCGCACGCGGGCGCCAAGTGTGCCCAACGTGGCCTGTGCGGGCGCTGGGTCGCATGAGTACGGCAAGCCCGGCGATGTCGTGCATCGGCGATACGTCGGCAACGGCGCCGTTCCGGCCTTTTTACGTGTCGCGCCCGGACGCTGGACAATCCGCCGGCCCGAAGAGCATCGAGGGGTCATCCGCCGACTCGGCCAGCAACGCTCCGAGCTCGTTGTAGAAAGGATGCGTTTCGGCATGGACGATCATACTTCCCAGACGCGGAATCCACGCAGCCATGTGGGTGTGGGCGAAACGACTTCGCAGCCTGGCCCAATGTGGTTGCTCCGACGTCAGGGTGCGGTGGGTCAGGTAGTAAAGGAACTCGAACTCGAGCGAGACGTGATCCGGCGCTTCGCGAGGCCCCGGTCCCGGCTCTAGGCCTGCATCGGCATAGGCCTCCGCGACGGACACGCTGATCGGCCCCATCAGCCGCTGATCCGGCTCAAGGTAAAACGATGCGTAGGGAGGGGCGAGAATTTCAAATGGCCCGAGGAACAGACGGGCATAGGCCAGCAGCATCGGCTGCGCGTCCGCCAGCCCGGCCTGCCATTGCTCAGCGAGCCGTGTTGCCCGGCTGCGAAGCTGGGGCATCAGCTGTTCCGACAAGGCCATCAGGCGCCCCGGCTCGGAGCCGTCCATATCACGCGGGCAGCAGAACGCGCGCGACAGCAGCCACCAGAGGTTCGCCCGCACAGCGTCATTGCTTGCGTGTTCAGACATCGGGACCGAGCATGACGAACTAGTAGTCGCGGATGTACAGGACATTGGGTCGAGTCCCCTTCTCCGGATTTCTTACCTTCGGATGGTACTTGGCGATCGCACGAGACGGCGCACTGTCGGGATCATTGAGATCACCGAAGATGCGTGCCCCTGCCGGGCAGGCTTCCACGCATGCCGGCAGCTCTCCGACCGCGAGGCGATGATCGCAGAATGTGCACTTCTCAGGCACGCCCCGGGGGCGAACGCCCGGAAGCGTCGCCGCGCGGGCCGGGTTGTACACAGGCAGCGGAACGCCACCCCTCTTGGCAACCTCTGCCCCCGTGCTCGTGCAGCCTGCAATGGCAGGGGACTCGTCGTGTCTGATCTCCTCGAACGGCTCTTCGTGGTTGACGAAGATCGCGCCATAGGGGCATGAAACGGCGCAGGTCGCACATCCGATGCACTTGTCCGGATCGTGCAGTGTCAGGCCGTCCTCAGACTTGTACATCGCCGTGGTCGGGCAGTTCAGCACGCACGGGGCATCCGTGCAGTGGTTGCACAGGGTCGGTATGTACCGGTACGACACATCGGGAAACGTGCCCCGGGTTTCGATGATGTGGTTCGACCAGGCGAAGCTGTGGGGTACGTTGTTCTCGCGTTTGCACGCGATGTCGCACGCCGAGCACCCGACACAGGCATGCAGATCAATCACCATTCCGTACTGCTTCTTTGCCATCGTGGTGTCCTCGCGACTTATGCCCGCTCGACCTTGACTCGCGTTACGCCTCCATGCCGGGCCGTCGAACCACTCAGACGTTCATACTCGGCAGGGAGGAGCTCGTTGTTGTTCCCGCCCCGTGGCAGGTGCTTCTGGAAATCCAGCGCTGCCACGCGTCCATAGGCCCAGTGACCCTGGCCGTAGCACTTGGCAACCGTGCCCGGGCGCACGCCTTCCCACAGCTTGAGCCGTACGGTGATCGATCCGGTCGGCGAGCTGACTCGCACCATCTCGCGGTCCTTGAGCCCGAGCCGCTCGGCATCGACCGGATTCATCTTCAACACGTCGTCCCAGTTCTCATCACCCGGGTCTGCGTTCTTGTGGGCCTGATACCAGGTGCAGTTGGCCGACCGCCCTTCACGATTCAGTCGGCTGCGATGCTCGAAGAAGATCAGCGGGTACTCAGAAGCATCGCCCCAGCGAAGGGCCGTTTCCGCATGCGGCACATAGGCCAGCTCGCCGCGCGCCGTGTAGTTGGTCGCTTCAAGCACCTCGTCCACGCTCACGCCGTGTTTTTCTGCGTGTGCACTGAGCGCCTGCTTGAGTGTTTCGCTGTAGAACTCGAACTTGCCGGTCACGGTCTTGAAGTGTCCGCGGATCTTGCCCGGCTCGAAACGGTGCGAGTTCCACACGCCCTTTTCTACAAACTCGGCCCATCCGTTGAGCTTGTCGCCGTACTTTCCGTAGTCGGGGTGTGAAGCGTCCCAGCAGGCCCGCGTGAACTGTTTGACAGCGTACAGTGCGAACTCCTCGCTGTTCGTGGGTGCCTTGCCCGTCTCAGGGTCGGCAAACTGCTCCTTGAAGTAGCGCAGCAGGTTGTCAAAGCCGCGCTCGGCGAGCGCCTCGGCCAGCATCCACGGAATCTCCGTCTCATCCTGACGAACATCCCACATCGGCTCGACCACCCGCTCGGTCAGCGAGGAGTAGCCGTAGAGGTTCTGCTTGTTCTTGAGGAAGCTCCACTTCTCGAACATCTGGTGTGCCGCCGGAAGCACGACATCGGCAAACTGGCTCGTTTCTGATGCGTGCGTGGTGATGTGCACGAAGAACGGAATCTTGCTCAGCGCCCGCTGCCACCGGTCAGCTCCGGAGCACGAAAAGGCAAAGTTGGCCCAGTTGGCAACGGCTACCTGAATGTCGTACGGATCTTCATTGAGAATCCCGTCAGCCGCGTTGTTGGTGACCACGCCCCCGCCGGACTTTCCAGACTTGAGCGCGGGGAAGCCCAGTGTGCCGCGTTGGTCGATCTTGTGTTCCTTGGAGCGCTTCTTGGCGATCTCGTCCTGGTATTCGGCGAAATCGGGCACCGTGTCGGCCGGCACCTTGGTCTTCTGGACCACGCCGCCGAGATGATCGGTTGAGCCGACAAGGCCGTTGAGTGCGTGCGTGGCCATGGCGGCATAGCCGCCTCGTGCCTGCATCGACGCACCCGGTGAAAGCCAGCTGATCGCCCGGGGGGCCGCCTTGGCAAAACCGATGGCCACACGCCGAATCTGATCGGCTGGCACGGCACATTGTTGCTCGGCCCATTCCGGGGTCTTGTCCTTGAGCTCGAGGTTCCACCACTTGACCAGGCCGTGCGTCATGTTCTCCTGGAACGCTTCTTCGTCGACCGTCTGCCCTGCAACAAAGCGATTGACGCCATCGGTAAAGTCTCCGACGAACTCGCGGCTCCAGAGCCCTTCCACCAGAATCACGTGCGCCATGGCAACCGCAAGCGCGCCATCTTCTCCCGGCAGCACCGGCAACCACTCGTCCGCCTTGGCTGCCGTGGCCGACAAACGCGGGTCGATGACCGCGATCGTCGCCTGGTCGCGCACCTTGCCCCACACGCTGATGGCATGGGGCACCTGCCGATTGGATGCCAGTGGGTCGGCGCCCCAGCAGAGAACATACCTCGTGTTCTCCAGGTCATAGTCACGGTAATCCCAGTAGCCTTCGGTGTAGTACGCCCCGAACTTCTCCGCTTCGGCACAGATGGCCGAGTGACTGATCCCGTTGGGCGAGCCAAAGATCTTTGGCACCGCCGAGTAGATGATGTCACGCATGTAGCTGTACCGCCCGCGGAAGTACGCAAACTTGTGCGTCTCTTCCTTCGCGCGCAGCTCCATCATCTTGTCGGCCAGCATCCCGATCGCTTCATCCCACGAAATCGGAACAAATCCGGGATCCTCGCCTCGCCCCTTTTTCGGATTGGTCCGCTTCATCGGGGTCTTGATCCGGTCCGGGTCATAAAGTTGCTGAAGTGCCAGGTGAGGTCGTGGGCAGATGCACCCGTGATTGGCTTTGCTGTTCGGATTGCCACGCACGCTCACAGCCCGGCCTTCAACAACCCGAACCTGGACGGGGCACCAACTCGTGCAGCCCTGACAGGTTGATGCGACCCACTTGCCGACCCCCGCTGCCCGCCTGCCCGGCTGTGAAGCGACGGCAAAGTGGCTGAGAAGCGGACCGCCTCCAACCGCCGCGATCAGCCCTGTCCCCACGGTGCTCCCGAGGAACGAGCGACGCGACAGAGTTGTGCGACGTGCGACGGTCTGATGTTCCTGGAGTGTGGTTGTTGCCATGGTCAAAGGTCCTAAACAGGGGTGTGAATCGGAAGCGGAACCTGTCCGCCAAGAACGACGGCCAACCGGAAGAAGAACCCGCCAATCAGGATCATCGCGCTGGTCACCCAGATGACACTGACTTCCAGACGCGGATGCACCGATTCGCCGCGCAAGACCACCAGCCAGCCGACAATCAGCGGGAGAATCAGCCCAAGGCCGATCCCCAGCCACCAGAACATCGGCCCGTAGGCCTCATTGGCAGCCGCGAGCGCCTCGCGCTGCTCAAGCGAGCCGAACCGGAGGCTCAGCCACCAGAAGAAGAACGTGCCGAGTTGCAGCAGAATCACTGCAAAGAGAATGTTGCGCACGATGCGCATGTTGCGCAGAAACTCGCTCACGTGCCCGTCGTCTGCAAGCCGGCCGGCAATCTTCATCCGGATCAGGTGCACCAGCATCACCACCGCGATGCCCGTCGAGGCAAACCCGAGCAAGGCGGCCACCACCGTCGGCCCGGTGTTCCAGAGCGGACGTGACACCAGAACAGTCAACAGCAATCCGTGATAAGCGCCCACGATCAACGCCAGAGGCGTCAGCAGTCGACCAAGCCAGCGTCGAAACGAATCGACCTCCTTCCCGGCGTGCCAGCGAAGCGCGTACACAATCGCTCCGAGCACCAGCAGCGGCTGAAAAATGCTTCCCCACCACAGCGGAGCCGTGGGGTTGAAGTTGAGCCAGGTCTTGAACATGTTCATCGGCTGGCCCAGCTTGAGCACCAGCAGGAAAAGCCCGGCTGCAATGAGCACCGGCGAGAGAATCGCAGCACTGTGGCAAATGCGCCGGTACTTCCCATCGAAACGCTCGTCGAGGAACACGGCAAAGAGCAGAGCGCCCACGCCCGCGCCGCCAAGGAACAAGTCCGCCGCGACCCGCCAGTCCCAGAGTGGACCGTGTTGCGTGATGTAAACGACGTCAGCATTCATCGTTGTATCCTCGAAGTGTGTGGGACTTCACAAACGCCGATCCGGTTGTCTGTCCCTGTGCCCCTCGTGCCCCTTCTTTCCCGCATTGCATCATGCATACTCACGATTTCTCATCAGCCTGAACCGACCGCTTCACCGGCGCTCGCAATCTAGAACAGCAGCTGCATTTGCAGGCGCAGTGCGATCTCGTCGTCGCTGGCGCCTCCGATCAGCGCGATGCCCTCGTTGGCGCCGACAATCGAGCTGCTC
>RFGK01000065.1 GCA_003697045.1 Planctomycetota bacterium | reverse complement strand
CGATCGGTCTCCACAAGCTCGACGCCGTGCTTTGCGAGCAGCTCCGGCGAGGCAAGCAGGTGCTCGATCGCCCCCGGCCGCTTCGTCACCGTAATCACCGGGTCGTGTTCGACCAGCAGAATACGCCCAAGCTCAGGCTCATCGCTTTCGCGCGACGCCAGAACGGCAGCGTGATGACGACGCTGTTCATCCCACGCAGCGCGATACCCCATGCGCCCAAGATCGATCACCGCAAGGCTCATCGAACCCAATCGTACCCGCCGCACTCCTCGATCCCGGCGGTGCCGGAGCATCGCCTGTTCATCGCCGTGCGCAAAACTCCGCCAGTTGGCGCCCAATGTTCATCGCCTGCTCGCGCTGCGCCTCGTTGATCAGTGTGCCCTGCGCGTCAAACGCCTCGTGCGCCTTGGGCAGGCTGAACATATCCGGCAGCACCACCACGCCGATGTTTCCCAGCACGTAGCGCACCTGCTGCAAACCGCGATAGCCGCCGAAGTATCCGGGCGAAGCAGCGACCAGCGCCGCCGCCTTGCCGCGAAAGCACTCCAGCGGCTGCTCACTCTCGTGCGGGCGCGTTGCCCAGTCAATCGTGTTCTTGAGCAACGCCGAAAAACTGCTGTTGTATTCGGGACTGGCAATCAAAAATCCGTCGGCCTGCTTCATCAATGCCCGAAAGGCAAGCACCGACTCGGGAAGCCCACCCGCCGCCTCGTCATCCTCATTGAAAATCGGCATGGGATAGTCCGACAGATCAACCAGATTCACCTCGGCGCCCGCTTCCCTGGCTCCGGCAGCTGCGACGGCCAGCAACTTGCCGTTCCACGACCCCTTGCGCGTGCTTCCAGCAAAGGCGAGAATGTGTGCAGACATGACTACCTCCATGGGCGCGACCTTTCGCCACGCTGTGCACACAATAGCCCACACAAAAAACAGACCCCGCGGTACTTTGGTTTCGTGCCGACTTGTGGCACCGCGCACTACACCTCGATTTCGTGCGCTTCACCAGCGCCCTTTGGAATGCGGATCCGCTCGACCAGCTCCCGCACTTCCGCCGGCGGCTCTTTGGTCGTATACGACACGATGTGCGCCACCACAAAGTTGATCAACATGCCGATCGTCCCGATCCCTTCCGGGCTGATTCCCATGAGCCAGTGCTCGGCGCTATTCAGGTCCGGGCGCACAAACTTGAAATACACGATGTACCCCGCGGTAAAGCCGATCCCCGCGATCATCCCCGCCACCACGCCCTCGCGATTGGCCCGCGTGCTGAATACTCCAAGCAACAGCGCCGGGAAAAAGCTTGACGCGGCCAGTCCGAAGGCAAACGCCACAACTTCCGCGACAAAACCGGGAGGACGGATGCCAAGGTATCCCGCACCGATCACCGCCGCTGCCGCCGCGACACGCGCCGCCAGCAGCTCCTGCCTCTCAGTGATCTGCGGCATGAACGTCTTCTTCAGCAAATCGTGGCTGATGCTCGTCGAAACCACCAGCAACAGCCCCGCCGCCGTCGAAAGCGCTGCAGCCAGTCCTCCCGCAGCCACAAGCCCCACCACCCAGTTCGGAAGCCGGGCTATCTCCGGGTTGGCAAGCACCATGATGTCACGGTCGATGTCGAGCTCGTTGGCATTGTCGCCCAGCTCATTCGTGACCAGCCGTTGCCCCGCCAGCCCGCGCCCGAGCAGGTGCCCGCGGTCATCAATCGCATCGGCCGGCGCCTCAAAGCTCGGCTTGCCCTTGAACGCCTTGCCGGGGCGATACTGCACACGCCCGTCTCCGTTCTTGTCCACCCATGCCAGCAGCCCCGTGTCCTCCCATGTGCGAAACCACTTCGGAATGACGCGTCCATCTTCAGGAGCCTGCTCCGCGTCGTAATACGCACCCTCGACCGATGCGATCAGGTTCGTCCTCGCAAACGCCGCCACCGCCGGAGCCGTCGTATACAGAACCGCAATGAACAGCAGCGCCCAGCCCGCGCTGGCCCGGGCATCACGCACCCGGGGCACCGTGTAAAACCTGATGATCACATGCGGCAGCCCGGCCGTCCCCACCATGAGCGCCGCCGTGATGCACAGCACATCGATCATCGCCTTCTTGCCCGATGTATACGCGGCAAAGCCGAGCTCCTCGTGCAACCCATCGAGCTTGTCCAGCAGGTACACCGATTCTCCCCCCGCAATGCGCACGCCTGCGTCGCCGGCCAGTCGGCCCCCAAAACCAAGCTGCGGGATCGGAGTATTCGTCAGCATGATGCTGATGAAAATCGCCGGCACCATGAACGCAAAGATCAAAACACAGTACTGCGCCACCTGCGTATACGTGATCCCCTTCATCCCCCCCAGCACCGCATAGAAGAACACCAGCCCCATCCCGATCAGTACGCCCCACTCGATCTCGACCTCAAGAAAACGGCTGAACACAACTCCCACGCCCCGCATCTGGCCGGCAACATAGGTAAAGCTGATGAAGATGGCACACGCAACCGCCACCACCCGGGCAACGCTGGAGTAATAGCGATCGCCCACAAAATCGGGAACGGTAAACTTGCCGAACTTGCGCAGGTAGGGCGCCAGCAGCAGCGCCAGAAGCACATAGCCGCCCGTCCAGCCCATCAGGTAGACGCTGCCGTCATAGCCGGCAAAGGAGATGATGCCCGCCATCGAGATGAACGAGGCGGCGCTCATCCAGTCGGCCGCTGTCGCCATGCCGTTGGCTATCGGATGCACGCCCTTGCCCGCAACGTAGAACTCGCCCGTTGAACGTGCCCGCGACCAGATCGCGATGACGATGTACAGCGCAAAGCTCAGCGAGACGATGACAAATGTCCATCCCTGCACATTCATCCGCTCATTCCTCCACGCCGAAGCGCCGATCCATCCGCTTCATGGCTGCCACGTACACGAAAACCAGCACCACGAACGTGTAGATCGAGCCCTGCTGGGCAAACCAGAATCCAAGCTTGAATCCGGTGCCGGGAATGCGCACGCGATTGAGAGGCTCAACGAAAAGCACGCCACACCCAAACGACACCAACGCCCAGATCGTCAACAGAAAAAGCGTCAGACGCAAATTGGCCATCCAGTAACGCTTCGCACGCGAGTCGTCATCGCTCATCAGGCCGGTCCCCCTTGTGAGCCGGGAGAATACCACATCGCCCGGGCCCGGAACATCGGTCTGAGCGTGTGCCGGACCCCGCGCCCACACCCAAGTGATCATGCCACCCAGCTACACTCATGCGCTTCAGGAGCCTTGTTCGTGTCCACTCAGGACGTCACCATCATCGGCGCAGGCATCGTCGGGCTTGCCACGGCCTACCAGACACTGCGCGCCCGCCCCGGCCTCGACCTGCTCGTGCTCGACAAGGAGACGGCGCTCGCTGCCCACCAGACGGCCCACAACTCCGGCGTCATCCACTCGGGCATCTACTACAAACCGGGATCCCTCAAGGCTCGCAACTGCCGTCGCGGCCGCGAAATGCTCATCCGATTCTGTCGCGACCATGCCATCCCCTTCGACCTCTGCGGCAAGGTCATCGTCGCCGTCAACCAACGCGAACGGCCCGCACTCCAGCGCATCTACGAGCGCGGCATTCAAAACGGCGTCGCCTGCGACATGATCGACCCCACGCAACTTCGTGACCTCGAACCACACGCCGCGGGCATCGGCGCCATTCACGTCCACGACGCCGGCATCGTCTCCTTTCTCGACGTCTGCCGCGCACTCGTCGCCGAGATTGAGCGCCTCGGCGGACGCGTTCTTCTCGGCGCCGCCCTGCTCGATGCTGCCCGGGACCGGAACGACATGCTCCTCACGACTTCCGCCGGGCGCATGCGCAGCAGAGTCGTCGTCAACTGCGCCGGGCTCCAGTCTGATCGCGTCGCCCGCCTGCTCGGAACCGATGTGTCGCTCAAGATCGTCCCCTTCCGGGGGGAGTACTACGAGCTTTGCCCCGCTGCCAGAAGCCTGTGCCGAAACCTCATCTACCCCGTCCCCGATCCGGCCTTTCCCTTCCTCGGCGTTCACTTCACACGCATGATCAACGGCTCAGTCGAATGCGGGCCCAACGCCGTCCTTGCACTTGGGCGCGAAGCCTACGCCAGAGATCAGCTCAACATCCCCGATCTCGCTGACACGCTTGCATTTCCAGCCTTCTGGAAGCTCGCATCCAGACACTGGCGCACCGGCGCGGGCGAAGTGTGGCGCTCGCTGTCCAAAACCGCATTCGTGCGCGCGCTGCAACGACTCGTGCCTGAAATCACTGCCGACCAGCTCACGCCCGCCCCCGCCGGCATCCGCGCCCAGGCGCTGGCCCAGGACGGATCACTGCTCGATGACTTTGCCATCGTGGAAGATGATCGAGTCGTCAATGTGTGCAACGCTCCTTCGCCCGCAGCGACCTCCTCGCTGTCCATCGGACTGTCCATCAGCGAGCACATTCTCCACAGGCTCACCCCGCGCGCCCAAATCGCGGTCATGTGAACAGGAGGTTCGCCGTGTTCATCGGAGCCGACATCGGGACCAGCTCGACCAAGGCAGTCGCGATCGACCGATCCGGTGCCGTCGTCGCCGAAGCATCGCACCCCTATGACTTCGATCGCCCAAAGCCTGGCTGGAGCGAGCAGGACCCCCGGGTCTGGTGGGAGGCAACGACCCATGTGCTGCGCCGGATCTGTGCGCAGGTGGACCCCCAACAGGTGCAGGCAGTGGGGCTGAGCGGACAGATGCACGGCAGCGTGTTTCTCGATGCCGAGTCCATATCTCTTGCCGGCACGCGCCCGATCGGCGCCATCCGCCCGGCGCTGATGTGGAACGATCAGCGCACCCAAGCCGAGTGCGAGCAGATCGCGCAAGCAGTCGGCGGAGTTGCCGAGCTGGTCCGGCGGGCCGGAAATGCACCGCTCACCGGGTTTACGCTTCCAAAAATTCTCTGGCTGCGCGCGCACGAACCGGCCCACTACAGTCGCCTTGCTGCGGTGTGTCTTCCCAAGGACTTTGTTCGGCTGTCTCTGACGGGCGCCCTTGCCAGCGATGTCGGCGACGCGGCCGGAACGCTTCTGCTCGATGTCGATCGTCGCCAATGGAGCGGCGAACTGGCGCTGGAAGTGGGGATCGATCCGGCCGTGTTGCCCCCCGTGCTCGAGTCGGCTGCAAAGGCCGGGCAAGTCACGCAATGGGCAGCGCGTCAGACAGGGCTCAAAGCGGGGACGCCGGTCGTCGCCGGTTCGGGTGATAACCAGTGCGGGGGAGTCGGTGCCGGCGTGGTCCGGCCGGGCATTCTGCTCGTAACCCTCGGCACGAGCGGCGTCGTCTTTGCACACAGCGACCAGTGCTTGAAGGATGATGCCAGCCCGGCGCCCGGACGCGTGCACACCATGTGCAGCGCCACCGGCACGAGCACCCGCAAGGGCGCATGGACGATCACCGGGTGCATGCTGTCGGCAGCCGGCTCGCTCCAGTGGGCACGATCGGTGCTGGCGCCCCACGCATCATTTGACGAACTCACAGCCGAGGCTGCCGACCTGCCGCCCGGCAGCGACGGGCTCCTCTTTCTGCCCTACCTGACCGGCGAGCGTTGTCCCCATGCCGATCCGTGCGCACGCGGAGGGTGGATCGGGCTCACCCGTTCGCACACGCGCGCCCACCTCGTGCGCTCGGTCATCGAAGGCGTCTGCCTCGGCATGGCCCAGGTCTTCGACGTCGTCGTCTCGCTCGGGCTCGAAGTCCGGGAGGTCCGCATCGGTGGCGGCGGCGCCCGCTCCCCGCTCTGGCGACAAACGCTTGCCGACGCAATCGGCCACGAACTGGTGACCGTCGACAATGACGAAGGACCCGCCTTCGGCGCAGCCCTGCTCGCCGGTGTCGGAGTCGGCGCATTCGAGTCGGTCCAACAGGCATGCGCCAATTGTGTGCGCACGCAGTCGCGCACTGCACCCGGGCCAAACGCCCCGGTCATGCGCGAGCTGCGCGCACACTACAACAGCCTCTATCCGTTGCTCCGCCCCACAATGCACGCGCTCAGCGGACGGTGATCCGCTTCGGCGAATCCTTGTGGGCCTTGGGCAAAGTCAGCGTGAGCACGCCGTTGACAAGCTCAGCCTTGGCCTTGTCCTCAGCGACCGAGACCGGAAGCGCGATCCGACGCGACACCGACCCGGTGCGACGTTCACGCCGATAGTACTTCTCCGTCTTCTCTTCGTGCTCTTCCTTGTGCGTGCCGCTGATGGTCAGCACGCCATTGTTGACCTCGACATTCACATCATCCTTGGAGAACCCGGGCAGCGAAGCACGCACGATCAGTGCGTCATTGGTCTCGGAAATATCCAGTGCAAGCGAACCTTCCTCGACCAGAGGCGTGGTCAGCCCGAGAGGCTCATTGAACAGACGCGAGAACATGCTCTCCATGGGAGCGAACATGTCGAACGGATCACGACGAGCAAGCAGGTTGGACATATCACCCTCCTTCCTTTCAATGCGGACTCGCCTGGGCGAGTCCTTTGTTCTTCCCCTGCGTGGCAAACAACTTCATGCAAGATTCATGCCGGAAAGCACGGCACGTGCTGTCGCCTTCTCCCCGGTCGCACGCGCCGCATTGACGGCCCAGACCGCATCACCGGTCAGTTTGACAGAATCCACATGCAAACTTCCGTTCGCATCCGATCCACGCGCGGTCGTCTCGAGGCCGGGCGTCTTTGCCCGGACTGGCCTGCGCCTCACCCGTATCAGGCAGTCGGCTCCTCTCTGCGGGCAAGTTGCGACGCGATGATGTCCACCGCCTGTTCCGGCGTGTCCGCGGTGGTGATGGAGCGGTCGACTTCGCTCCATGAATCAATCGCAACGAACGGCTTTGCCGAACGAAGCGTCAGGGCAACTTCGCTCAGTGTGCCCAGTCCGCGGCCGATCGCGATCACCGCGTCGGCCGAGCAAATCAACACGACGTTGCGCGCCTCACCCATGCCGGTCGCCACCCGCACACGTGCGTGGGCGTTGGCATCATCAATGCGATCGGAGGGAAGGACCGCAACGACCAGCCCGCCCCCCGCCGAAGCACCGCGAGACGCTGCCTCCATCACCCCGCCAAGCCCGCCGGTCAGCAGCACCCAGCCCCGGGCTGCAATGAGCCCACCTGCCCGCTCGGCACAGAGCACATGCTCAGGCTCGGGCCTGGAAGGCCCAATGACGGCGATCTGCAAGACGCGCTCACCCATCCGGGAATCCCTCCGGCATCCACACGGGAAGATCAGCGATCGCGTCGCGCGCTTCCTGCGAAGTCGGCACGCCCCAGGCCTGAAAAAACGGGCCAAGATTCCGCCCGACCGTGCGGCTGAAACGCACCATCCATTGATCCCGCTTCTCCTCGTCGCTCTTCGGCCGATCGCGGTCTGAAAGACTGCGGTACTCGGCAAAGATCCGCTTGTACGCGTCCCACCCAAACGCATCGGCCAGCTGGATATACATGCGCAGCGCCAGAAACGGCTTGCGCTTCCACTGATCAAACGGTGCGCCGTCGGCCAGATACTGATCAAGCCCGACATCGCCGCGGACGCCCTGATGTCCGCGGCTGCCCTCGCCCGGCACGCACAGCGTGTCGATGATGTAGAGCGAAAACAAATTGCACGTCACTTCGCCCGTGCCCGCAAAGGTCCAGTCGGAGTGCTGATGATTGTGCCCCAGCTCGTGAAACAGACCCCAGTTGCCGCGACGCAGCAGTTCGAGATCCGTCATCGGCTCGGCCGCATCCAGGTGCGTCATGATCGGATAGCCCGAGTGCATGTATCCGGCGCTGATCTGCCGGTCGGCGACATATCGCTGCGGGCGCTTGCGCTGTCGCGGAATGGCGGCAAGGTCGGCCGCAGCGTCGAGCACCCTGTCCCAGAACTCCATCAGCGCCACCGGATCATCGAGATCACGCACATGACTCGATGGCACGGAGAGCACGACCTTGTCGGTCTGAAGCTCGGCCCACGGCGCAGGAAAATGGCGAATTGTCTGACGCCAACGGTCCGGGTCCGTTGTCCCCAGCACAAACCACGGAGCCTCGATCGCACCACGGACCGTGACCTCAAACGGCTCGTCGGCCACGCCGTCGGGCAACACAATGTAGACCAGCCCGCCGAAGGCGCTTGCCACCCTCGTCGTACGCTCGACAATCGCTCGCTGGAGCGCAATCTCCGGCGCGCGATTCCAGCGCTGCTTGGCGTAAAGCCGATCGGTGTGACATCCGATGCGGACGGAAAGCCCCTTGCCTGCGAGAGACTCGGGCACCGAAACCACGATCACCTGGCCCGGCTCGGCATACAGCCCCGTCGACTTCCAGCCCACCGTGGCCGGGTCGAGCGTGAGCGTGCGCGCCACCCTCGTTGCGCCCGGCTCACCACGCCCGGGAAAGTTGTCCGCGCTCGCATGCGCCCTCACGCGTTCGGGCGGAACGGCCAGCGCGTCGGCAATCTGATATGCCAACAACAGGCGTTCGAGATCGTCCACGCCCTTGCGCAGCGGGCTCTTGTCGCTGACAACCAGCGCTTCGGCGTGCTGAGCTTCGAGCCGTCGCAGGCGAGGTCGAACGAATCGATCGTCAAGCGGAAGCGTCCGAACGGCCAGCATGAGCGTCTCCGACGCCTGGGCGATTGCCTCCTGCGATGCGCCCTGCTGTTCAAGTGTGTCAAGCGCAAACAGTGCGTGCGTCTCCGGCATGATCACCTTGCGCGCATCGAATCCGTTCTCGATCGTGTCGCTCATATACCCGTCGGCCCACATGGCCCCATGCTCGGCAAAGAGCACATTGCCGGGATGTTGGGCAAGCGTCTTGTTCTTGTTGATTTGCATCCAGCCCCAGCCGAGCCCGCCGAACAGCACGCCTCCGCCGCGGCGCATGTGTGATTCGAGCGCACGTCGATCGTCCCCGGACAACGAGCCGACGTTCAGGCACACAACGTCGAACTCTTCGAGACGCTGTGCCCAGTTCCCCGGCATCGCCGATGCGTCCATCCCCGCCTCGATCAGGGCCTGTGCGAGCGGCTTGGGAGCAAGCACCCTTGGTCGAGCTGAGCGAACGCCGGCCCATCGAACGGCATTGATCACCAGCGCGCGAGTGTCGAAACTGGTGTCCGAAAAGTATCCGTTGTGTCCGAAGCCGACGAAACGCCCGCGTCCGATCTCTCCAGCCACGACGACAGGCGCGGCACCGTCTCCGAGCTTGCCGACAACCACCGGAAAGACCCGAGGCCCCGCAACAAGGATCGGGCCCGGAACGCCCGGAGAGCCGATCGCGCTCACACCTTCGAGCAGCTCGGCCCGGTGAGCCGCAAACTCGTCGCCCCGGGCCCGGGGGCCGATCCAGCTCACCAGCACGATTGCGAATACGCTTCGAAGCAGAATGATTGCCTTCATCCCGACAGCGTATCGTCCAACGGGCGCGTGGTCCCGATGCGCGTGGCCGTCATGCTCGAAATGAAGGAGGCAGACGTTGCTGACCACTGCCGCTGTTGTCGTGCTTGCAGCCTCTGCTGCCTGGCCCGAGCCGATCGTCTTCAATGACGATGCCGGGTGGTGCTGGTTTCAGGATGAACGGGCAATCGTCTGGAATGGTGCGCTTTGGGCAGGTTCCGTCGCTGCGGGCGTGGACGACCCTTCCCGCCGGGGCGATATTGAACTGACCCGCTACGACCTCCAGACCGGCACAGTCACGCGCATCGAGCTGCACGATCGGCTTGAGCTCGACGATCATGACGCACCCGCGCTGTTGCCGCTCGATTCGGACACGTTGCTTGCAGTCTTTGCCCGCCACGGAAACGACAGGCTCGTGCGCACACGCCGCGTCCATGCCGACGGCTCGCTTGTCGGCGACGAGCAGGTCTTTGAGCCGTCACCGGATTCGTCACATGGAGTCACCTACGCCAATGTCTTTCGACTGACGGCGGAAAATCAGGGCACGGGTCGCATCTACAACTTCTTCCGCGGCAAGGGGTGGGACCCCAACGTCATCATCTCCGACGACGGCTGCCAGACCTGGAAGCCGCTGGGACAGCTTCTCGCCGGTCCAGGCCGGCCGTATGTGCGTTACGCCTCCAACAATCGTGACACAATCCACTTCTTCTGCACCGACCAGCACCCGCGCGATTTCGACAACTCGCTCTACTACGGCTTCGTGCGCGATGGCCGAATCTGGGCGAGCGATGATGAGCCTCTCGGAACCCTCGGAAACCAGGTTCCTGCGCACGAACAGCTCACCCGCGTCTTTGCGGGCTCGCCCGACGCAGTGGCCTGGCCGTGCGATGTCGAGCTCGACCAGCGCGGATATCCGTGCGTCGTCTACAGCGTGCAGGTGGACGGTGCCGGTCTTCCGGCCGGACAGGGCGGCATGGACCATCGCTTTCGCTTTGCCCGCTTCGATGGAAGCGCCTGGCACGATCAGCAAATCGCCTTTGCCGGCACGAGGCTGTACCCGGGCGAGGATGATTACACAGGTCTGGCAGCAATCGACCCCGCGGATACGTCCGTTGTGTACATCTCGACCGATGCCGATCCAGGGACCGGCGCGCCCCTCTTCAGCAACGCCGACGGCAAACGCCACCGCGAACTGTTCCGTGGACGAAGATCCCACGCAGACGGACAGGACTTGTGGACGTGGGAACCAATCACGACCAACTCCAAGGCCGACAACATCCGCCCGCACGTGACCAAGCCCGCCGATGGCGTCAGCGCGCTGCTCTGGCTTCGAGGCACACTCTCAACCTATACCGACTATGACCTCGATCTCGTCGGGTACATTCTCAGCAGGACAGATGACGCACGCCTGACATTTGGCGCAGATCGTGTCGCAGTCGATCTTGGCGCAAGACCATTCACCCAGTTCGTCTTCGGGAATGTCAGGCGTCCCTATCTCCATCCAGTGCTCGGGCCAAACCAGACGCCGATGACGCGCAATTATCCCGTCGCTCCATCCACGCGAGCCGAGTCACACGACCATCCACACCACACATCAATGTGGTTTGCCCACGGCGATGTCAACGGGGAGGACTTCTGGACCATGCGGGGCTCGTTCAGGTTGATCGGCGCCGTCGTGCCCACGCCGCACGGGCTCAAGGCTGAATACGACCTGCT
>RFGK01000064.1 GCA_003697045.1 Planctomycetota bacterium | reverse complement strand
CTCGGCGTCAACATCGATCATGTCGCCACCGTGCGTCAGGCACGCTATCCCGGCATGCCCGACGTGGGGGAGCCCGACCCGATCAGAGCAGCCCACGAAGCCGAGCTCGGAGGAGCCGACTGCATCACCGTTCACCTCCGCGAAGACCGCCGCCATATCGTCGATCGCGATGTCGAACTGCTGCGCCGGCTGCTCCGCGTCCGGCTCAACCTCGAAATGGCTGCCACCGACGAGATGGTCGCCATCGCCTGCCGCATCAAACCCTCAACCGCGATGCTCGTGCCTGAAGGACGCGCGGAAGTCACCACCGAAGGTGGGCTCGATGTTGCCGCCGGGGCACACCGCCTGCGCGAAGTTGTGGCTCGTCTGCGGTCGGCCGGCATGATCGTCAGCGCCTTCATCGACGCCGACGTGCGCCAGGTCGAGGCCGCACGCGAAGCCGGATTCGACGTCTGCGAAGTCCACACGGGCCCCTATGCCGCTGCCTTTGCAGAGTGCGGGGGTGACTTGCGACGCCAGGCACTGCGCCATCAACTCGAATGCGTTTCCCTCGCCGGGGATCGCATCCGGACTCTGGGCATGCGCTTCAACGCCGGCCACGCGCTCAACTATCACAACGTCGGGCCCATCGCAGCTCTTCCCGGCATCAGCGAGCTGCACATCGGTCACGCCATCGTGAGCAGGGCGGTTTTCGTCGGCCTGCGCAACGCCGTCAGTGAAATGAAACACCTGATCACAGCAGCAAGCGCCTGAGCACACACACTTCTCGCAGCCCGTTCAACGTGCGCGCAAGCAAGCGCTTCAAAACGCCTCTCCCCGGATCCCGGCAGATCGAACACCGGCCTCAGCGTCCGCGCGGGCGCACGCGCCCCCGCATCTGACGCGGCGGAAGCTTGCTCGGCACCACACCCCCCGGAAACTTCGCCTTGAGCTGTTCTTCGCTCAACTTCGTCGCTGCCGGCACCGTTTGGCGTTCGAATCGACTCGGCTCGGCTTGCTTGTCCGTCTGCACCACGTAATGCGGGCTGGGGGCTTCATCCTTCCAGTCCTCAGGACGAGGCCGCTCCTCAAAATCCGGATAGTCAAGCTTTGGAATCTCCGCGTTGATCAACAGCTCGATCTGGGTGAGCAACGCACCCTGCGCCGGAGTCACAAGGCTCCACGCCACGCCGTCACGCCCGGCCCGCGCCGTCCGTCCGATGCGATGCACGTAAATGTCCGGGTCTTCCGGAAGATCGTAGTTGACAACGTGCGTGATACCCTCCACATCGATGCCACGGCTGGCAAGGTCCGAGGCAACCAGCACCTCAAGCTTGCCCTTGCGCAGCTTCTCCATCGTGCGATTGCGCTGCGACTGGGTCATGTCACCATGAATCGCATGCGCCTCAATCCCCTTCCGGCCCAGATACTGCACCACCGAATCAACGGTGCGCTTCATCCGACAAAACACCAGCGTCAACGCCGGCTCCTCGTGCGTGAGCAGATGCGCCAAAAGCCGACGCTTGTCCCAGGGCTGCACACTCAGGTAATACTGATCGACCATATCGACGGTCAGCGAGCCTGCCGATACCACGAGCTTCTCAGGATCGCGCATGTGTCGCCGCGCCAGATCCTCAATCTCACCCGACATCGTCGCCGAGACAAATATCGTCTGCCGATCCGTCGGACACTTCTTGAGAATCTGGCGGATGTCATCGCGAAACCCGATGTCGAACATCCGATCGACCTCATCGAGCACCGCAAACCGCACGTTGCGCAAATGAAGATGCTTGCGATCGATCATGTCGAGCACACGCCCGGGCGTGCCCACGATGATCTCGGGCCCTTCTTCGAGTTTGCGCGCCTGCGTTGAAATGCTCTGCCCGCCGTAGATCGCCACGCACCGGATAGGCGTGAATCGACCGAGCTGGGCAAAGTCCTGCTGAATCTGGATCGCAAGCTCCCGCGTCGGCGCCAGAATGATCGTCTGAAAGGCAAGCCCCTTCTCCGCCTGGTGCAACAGCGGCAGGGCAAAGGCAGCCGTCTTGCCCGTCCCCGTCTTTGCCTGGCCGAGAATGTCACGCCCGGTCAGCGCCAAAGGCACCAACTCGGCCTGGATGCTCGTCGGGTGCTTGTACCCCGCAGCCTCACATCCCTTGACCAGGCTCGAACGCAGCCCCAGATCCGCAAACGTCTTGTCCACATGAAAAATCGACGGATCCCAGTCGCGATCGGCGATTGCCTTGGGCTCGGGCACCTGCTGAGTCGGATCCCGCTCCTCATGCTCATCCTTGCGACGCCGACGGCGACGACGCTTCTTCGGCCTGTCTTCCGATGTGACCGAACGAGCCTCTTCACCCCTGCGCACATCACCGGCGCTCCTGGCCGAGTTCCCGTCCGACCGCCGACGGCGCTTCCGTCGCGGCTTGTCCTGCTCTGCGCCATGTCCTTCAGTTTCGCTCATGAGAATCCTCGAACGCACCCTGCTGTCTGGAGAGTCGGCGTCGGGTGCCGAGCCGCAAGCAAAGAATAGTCACCTTGCCGCCTCACCCTCACAACTCCGGCTGAGTTCCAGCAGAATCAGGTGCTTCATGAGCGCGCCCGCAGCTGCGCTGCCGCCAGCCAGCCACCCTGCGATCCCATCACGCCATCCCTGCTTGAGCACCACCTGCTTGAACATCGCACCCGGCGGAGAAGTCACCAGCCGCAGCAGGCTTCCTCGCGCGCCTTGGCGGTGCAGGCTCTCAGCCGCGATGCGCGACAATGCAATCTGCTTGGACAAGTGTTCGGAAAAGCTCGCAAACGACTCATGCCGGAGCGTCCCTTTCAGGTTGATCACGCGCCCCACGCCCGGATCGACCACTTCCAGCCTGTCGTGCGGGTCGAGCCCGCCCCAGCGGATTGCCCCACGCATGACATGTTCCCGCCTGACCAGCCGGAGCCGCCATTCCGGCTGCCAGGCATGTTCGAGAAATCGCCCGCGATACCAGACCTTCCGGTTCACCCGCGCCGCGGCAATCCCGGTCGATTCACCCTCGATCATCGTGCGGATCGAGCAAGCAAGATCCGCTTCAACCGGTTCATCCGAATCAAGGTGAAGGATCCACTCCAGCGAGCAGGCTTCCAGCGCCATCTGCTTGGTGGCCACATGCCCCTTCCACTCCGTCCGGATCACCCGCGCGCCACGCTGGTCGAGCAGTTCCACCGTGCCGTCGGTCGAGCCTGAGTCCACCGCCACCACTTCACCCGCCAGCCCGGCGACCGAATCCAGCACACGCTCCATGGTCTGCCGGTTGTTCTTGCACACCGTGGCGACGGAAAGAGGCAGGCACATGCACGGATCGTGAGCAGCGCAAGCCCCTCTGTCAAACCGGACAGGTCCACCGTCGCATAAGCTCGGGCATGCCTGCCCCACCCTGTGACGAGCTGCGCGTGGTCCGGTATGCAGACCGGTGGGGCTTTGCCGCGCGCCAGTGGCAGCAGGCGATCCGGGCCGTCGACTGGGATCGACGCGATGCCGAACCGGCGGTTCGCCGGCTCAAGATCCGCGCCGACGGCGACTGCACCGTCTGGAGGACGCATCTCACGCTCGACGGCCAGCCCCGTGAAGTCGTGCTCAAGACGGCCGAGTTGCCCACGCTCATCAAGCAGGCCCAATCATGGCTCGGGCTGAGTAAGTCGTTTCGGCAGTGGCGGGGGGCCGAGCTTCTCAACGCCCACGGCATTCACGCAGCCCGAGGCCTTGCCATCCTTCGCGGACGGCGCGACGAGCATCTCCTTGAAATGCTCGTCGTCGAGCCTCTGAATGGTCCCACCGTCCTCCAGCTGCTCACGGCCGACGATCTGGGCGTGCGCCAACAACACGCACTGGCCAGGGCAGTCGGCTCACTGTTCGCCGAACTGATCAAGGCGGGCGTCCGGGTCCGCGACCCGAAGCCCTCAAACATCATCGTGACCGAGTGGAAGGACGGCACACCCGCTTTGGCGCTGGTCGATACCGTCGATGTGGTCCGGGCCGAAATGGAACCTCTGGCGATCACCAAGGCCTACTTCGAGCCCGCCGGGCTGGGCTGTACCCCGAGAAGAACACTTCTCTATCGGGCCTTGCGCGCCATGTGTGACGCCGGCCCGGCCCAGACGCAGCCGGGTTCAATCCCTCCGCGACAGCGCGTTCGTGCCCTGTGGGACTGGGCTTCGGCAGAAATGGCTCGCCACGGCGACCCAACCCCGACCGACAACCCGCTGGCAACGGACTGACCGAATCTGGCACGCCCTCAGTCTTCTCCGAATCCGTCTTCGATCAACTTGACAAGCGCTCTGACGCACGCCTCTGCGTCGGCCCCCTCCGCCACGATCTCAAGCTCGGTGCCTTTCGTGGCTGCCAGCATCATCATCTCCATGATCGACTTGCCCGAGACAGACTCATCGCCCTTGGACACGGTCACTTCGCTTTCAAAGCCCGCGGCAATGTCCACAAACTCCGTCGCCGGGCGCGCATGCAGCCCCAGTTTGTTCGTAATGATCACCTTGGCGGCTGCTCGGTCGGCCATCTCACCTCTCAACTTGGTTGCCGGGCAGTAATTACCCGGTGAGGAGCTGGTCATCCGCCTCGCGGAGCAGGGTCATGGCCTCCTCCGGCGTGCTGGCCTGACGCAAGAACCGACGAAACGTGTCCTTGCGCAGGTTCTTGAAGATGGTCTCCATCGCCTGCAGATGCTCCTCGGGCCGGTCCTCAGGGCTCAGGAGCAGAAAAATCGAATACACCGGCTGCTTGTCCAGTGCGTTGAAATCGACACCGTCTCGGCTCAGTCCCACCGCCGCCACGAGCCGATCGACCGACGGGTGCTTGACGTGAGGCACCGCAACGCCACGCCCAAACCCCGTCGAGCTCATCTTCTCCCGTTCCAGCACCTTCGCGATCAACTGCTCACGCAGTGACTTGTCAAACCCCGACGAGGCGAGCAGCACATCCACAAGCTCACCCACCACATCGTCACGCTCCCGACTCTTCAGGTCAGTCACGATCGCGTCACTGGATACCAGCTCACTCAGCTTCATATTCATGCACCCGGGCCGCCTGGCCCAACCTATGAACGCTTGCTCTGCTTGAGCTTTTCCTTGTAGTCCGTCAACTGCCGCTGACTCTTGGCAACGGCCTTGTCTATCGCCGCATAGAGATCCTCGTCGTCGGCGTGACATACAAACTCGTCGTGCTTTTCCACGTCCACCACCAGTTCTACCCGGAACAGGTGGTGCTGATCGGGCCTCGAGACCGTGCAGGTGATCAACTGTGTGCCGTCAAAGTACCGCGTGAGCTTCTCGATTTTCGTCTCGGCATGGCTGCGAATCGCGTCGGTGATCTCAAACTGCCGCCCCACAACATCCACTCGCATGCGTACTCCCCGTTCATTCATCACGCATGAATCGGTCTTTCCGTAGGCATGAGCATAGCCGGCAACCACCCCTTCGGCCCAAGACGCCCTCACGAGCTCGCCGTCGACGCCTGCTCGCCCGCCTCCGTCCCATCCGGGCCCCCGTGCGCGTCCCGAAGCGATGCCCGATCCCCCTGATCCGGAGTCAAGACCCCCGCCGTGATCACAAATCGCAGCGCCTGGTCGATCGGTACGTCCAGAATGCGGACTGACGCCCGGCTCACGTTGATCGTGAATCCCGTAAACGGCGTCGGAGATGTCGGAATGAACACCGATACCACGTCATCGCCCACCGCATCTCCGATCTGCCCGAACGAGTTGCCCGTCAGGAAGCCCATCGTCCAGATGTCCTTGCTCGGATACTCCACCAGCACCACCGTGCTGAACGCCAGCGCCTTTTCCCCAAGCACCAGCTCCACCAGCTGCTTGACATGCGGATACACCTGCTTGAAACCGGGAATCCGCGCGATGAGCCTCTCGACCCGAACATATATCTGCTTGCCAAAGAAGTTCCCCAGCAACAGCCCGGCAAGGTAGACCAGCAGCACCGCGATGAGCAGCCCCACAATCTGCAGGTACCACTGCGACTTCCAGAACTCGCCCAACCGCTCCCGTCGAATCAGCCTGATGACTTCCGGTCGGCGCCGTTCCAGCACCGCCGCCCGCTCCTGCGGATCATCTGGAAGCTCGCCGAGCATCCGCGTTACCCGTGCCCTGACTTGCTCGTTGGTGACGCGAAACCACTCCGGGGGCTTTTCCTCGTTGATGAAATAAGGCACCGCCCACACCGTCGCCGCACGCAACCCGACGTTGATCGGCTCGGCCACGTTGTTGAGCAAAAAGACAAACGCCTGCCACAGGATCCACAGCGTCACAATCGACGGAAGCAGGATCGCAAGCCCGCGCCCGAAGAAGTGCCGAAAATCGCTTGAAAAATCCTTCTGCCTTGCCATCTCAAACCCGTACCGTCACTCCGAAGCGATTCTACAGACCAATGCCCGCACCGGAGTGGCAGCTCAAGACTCGTCCTCATCGTCGAAATATGCGTCCGCATCATCGGGCTCGTCGGCCAGCAAGGCCTCGATGTCCAGTGACTCGGGATCAAAGCCCGCCTCCGACTCATCTGTCGTGTGCAACACGCCCTTGCCACGCACGCCCCGGACCCGGCGTTCCTGGCGCGCTGCAATCTGCTCGGCCCGACGACGGCTCCGGTAAATCACCCGCATCGGAACTTCCTCAAACGGAAGCTCCTCACGCAGACGATTCATCAGATATCTCTCATACCTCGAATCAAACAACGCCGGGCGATTGACCACCAGCACAATCGTCGGCGGATTCGTCCGCACCTGCGCCACGTAGTACACACGCGCCCGCTTGCCCAGCTTGTTCGTCGGGCCCTGACGCTCCACGATGCGCTGCACGATGCGATTGAGCTGCCCCGTGCTCATGCGCGTCGACGCCTGCCCGAACAGGTCAAATGCAACGTCCAGCACCCCGTGCACGTTCAGCCCTTCCCTGGCCGACATGAACGCGATCGGAGCAAAGCTCAAGCCCCGCAGTTCACGCCGAATGTACTTCTCGTAGTCACGCACACTCACCGGCTTGCCGGTCGGCCCGGCCCGACCCTCGGCCAGGTCCCACTTGTTCACCACAATCACCACCGGCTTGTACGATTCCACAAGACTTTGCGCAAGCTGTTCGTCCACCTGGCTGATGTCCGCCGTGGCGTCAATCATCAACAACGCGACGTCGCAGCGCTCAATCGCACGCCGGGCACGATCTAGCGCATACCACTCGATCTGGTTCTGAAAACTCTTCTTCCGACGAAGCCCCGCCGTGTCAATCGCCAGAAACGTCCGCCCATCCATCTCGAATCGCACGTCCACAGCGTCACGCGTCGTCCCCGCAATCTCCGAGACGATCACACGCTCCTCGCCCGCAAGCCGATTCACAAGCGTGCTCTTGCCCGCATTGCGCTTGCCCACGATCGCAAGCTTGAGATCAACCTCAGGCTCGCGCTGTTCGGCAAGCGGCACCAGCCCGTAAAGCCGATCAATCAGATCCCGACGCATGTAGTTGCTCTTGGCCGAGCACATCAAAGGCTCACCAAAACCAAGCCCGGCAAGCTCCAGCGCGTGCGCCTCCCACTTTTGCCCATCCACCTTCGTCGCCACCACACGCACAGGCGCAGGTCCGCCCGCACGCTCGCCCAGACGCTGCTCACGCAACATCCGCGCAATCTCCAGATCCTGCGCCGTCGGGCCCGCCTGCGCATCAACGGCAAACAGAATCAAGTCCGAGTTGGACACCGCTTCGGCAATCTGAAACTCGATGTCCCGCGTCAGAGACGACAGGTCCGCCCCGATCTCGTCATATCGCCCGCCCTCAGCAACGTACACGCCGTACCCGCCCGTGTCGGTCAACTCCACCGGCTTGGCCGGGCCCGAACCATCCGGACTGTCCAGCTCCACCACCACCGAAACCCGGTCGCGCGTCACCCCCGGCGTCGGGTCCACGATCGCCACACGCTCGCCCGCGAGCATGTTCAAAAGCGAACTCTTGCCGACGTTCGGTCGGCCCACAATGGCAATCCGTGGCACAGGCATGACTGTGATCCTACGACCGCCGGGCCCGCTCAACCCATATCCTCTTGTCCGTGAGATGCACAATTGCCATTCTCGGCGCAGCCGTCGCCTGCGCACCGACGCTTTGCACAGGCATCGCACCAGCCCAGGACGCCTGGCTGAGCGACCACGCCGCACGCATCACCTCCATCAACCCCGATGAGCCTGATTCGGCCGATCTGGACGCCGTGGTCGCGGCGATCGGCTCACGCCGCATCGTTGTGCTCGCCGAACGCACACCGGGCGATGGTGCCGTCCTCTGGGCCAAATCCAGGCTCGCACGGAAGCTCATCAACGAGGCCGGATTCTCCGTCATCGCCTTCGAAGCCGGCTTGTATGACTGCCGCGCCATGAACACCCAGTTCGCCGCCGGAACCGACTACTCCGCCGCCGCTCCCATCGGCCTCGATCCTCAATGGTCCAGCTCCGGATTCATGTTGACCCTCTTCCGCGATGTCTGGACCAGCTACTTCAAACCCACCCCCATTCAGGTGTGCGGGTTCGACCAACGCTTTTCCGGCAGACGCACCAGCCGCCAACTTCCACGCGAGCTGCTCGACTACCTCGGCTCAATCGACCCGCACCCGCTCGACAAGGCCCAGCGCCGCCACCACCTCACCGTCCTCGAACGCCTCATCCAGGCCGTCGAGCAGGCCGACGACAACGCCATCGTGCAGTCATGGGAAGACCTGCACCACCTGCTCAGCCTCTTGAAAAAACACGAATCCGCCCTCGTCCACGCCAGGGGACGCAATGACTTCGAGTTCTGGAAGCGCATCCTCGAAGACGCCATCGCCAATGCCGAACGCACGATGCCATTCGATGTCGATTACCCGGGCCTGTCCGACGACAACGCCCGGCAGGAGCGCATGAGCGAACACCTTGCCTTCCTCGCCAACCAGATCTACCCCGATCAGCGCATCATCGTCTGGTGCTCCGCCCTGACCGCCATGGCCGACGCCGCCACCGTCCGGGTCGAGCCAAACCAGCAGCTCATCGACGGCTACACCCCCGCGGGCACACGCTGGCGCACCACCTTCGGCGACGAGCTCTACGTCATCGCCTTTGACGTCGGCCAGGGAAACTGTGAGCTCATCCGCGAGGGGCCGCTGCCTGCACCAGCCGTTGAGCCCGGCTCACTCGAAGAGCACCTCCAGACCATCGACTGGCCGTTCCTCTTCATCCCCTTTGCCGACGACAGCCCCGAATGGTTGCGACAGTCGATTCCGGGAAATCTGCTCGGACTCAACCCCGTGCTCGCGCGCCGTCAACTGCTCGAAGATCTGCAGTTCGTCTCGGCCGTCTGGCCGGCGCAGTTCGACGCCGTCTTCTTCATCCGTCGGAGCTTTCCCAATCACTGGGAAGCCCGCCCCCCCGATGATGCGGTTCATACCGTCATTCTCGAATGACTTGCGAGCCGCTCATCCCCGTCATCATCGGCCCGACTGCGGGAGGCAAGACCTCTCTATCCATTCGCGTGGCCGAACTGCTCAGCCAGCACACCGGCCGCACCGCCGAGATCATCAGCGCCGACTCCGTTCAGATCTATCGCGGACTCGACATCGGCTCGGCCAAGCCAACGCCCGAAGAGCGCCGCGGCTTCACCCATCACCTCATCGACATCATCGACCCCGATCAGCCATACACCGTCCACCAATGGCTCACCGACGCCGATCGGTGCATCGAAGACATCCGCTCACGCAAAGGTGCACCCATCGTTGTGGGGGGAACCCACCTCTACATCAAGGCCCTGCTCGACGGGCTCTTCCAGGGCCCACCCCCCGATCCCGACCTGCGCGCCCAGCTGACCGCCCGTAGCCTCGCCGAGCTGCGCACCGAACTCGAACGGGTCGATCCAGTCACCGCTGCCCGCGTCCACCCCAATGACCTCCGCCGGACCGTCCGCGCCCTCGAAGTCTTCTCCCAGACCGGCACCCCCATTTCAACGCTGCAATCGCAATGGGACCGCGAGCACCCACGCCGAACCGATCTGAGGATCTTCGCCCTGCTCTGGCCAAGCTCGCTCATCAACCGCCGCATCAATCAGCGTGTGCGCGACATGATCGAAAACGGCCTTGTCGAGGAAGTCCAATCTCTGCTCCCCCGTTTGGGCGAACAATCGCGCCAGGCGCTCGGATACAAGCAGATCGCACAGGCACTCGCCGGAAAAATATCCCTCGAACAGGCGATTGAGCAGATCAAGATCGAGACCCGGCGGTTTGCAAAGAATCAGCGCACATGGCTCAAACGCCTGGCTTGTGCACCAAACTTCCAGGGCATCCAACTCACCGATTCACCCGGCGAAGAGCACGCACAACTCATTGTCCAACAATGTCTTAGAGAGTAATCCGGCCAATTCTGCTGGTAACAACCGGCACGCCGGCATCAAAGTTCGCCCCGCCAATCAGCCGACAGATTCGTCCCCATCGCCCACTTGACAAGTCTGTCTCGCCCGTCTTCCCTCACGCACGCCCCAGGAACCGAGATGGCCAGGAAAACCTCGACAACCCGGAAGAAGTCCTCGAGCAAACGCGCCTCAAGGCGTGGCTACACCCCAGGACAGGCCGCGGGCAAGAGTCTGGTCATCGTCGAAAGTCCCAGCAAGGCAAAGACCATCAACAAGTACCTCGGCCCAGACTACGTCGTCCTCGCAAGCGTCGGACATGTGCGCGATCTTCCGTCCAAAGCCAAAAAGGGAGACAAATCCCCCGTGCCCGGCGTCGACCTCGAGCACCACTTCAAACCCACCTACGAAATCCTCAGCGGCAAAGAGCAAATCATCCGGGACCTCAAGAAGGCTGCAAAGGAAGCCCGCGACGTCTGGTTCGCAACCGACCTCGACCGCGAGGGAGAAGCCATCGCCTGGCATCTGGCCGAAGAACTGGGCATCGACGTGGACAAGGCAAAACGCGTCGTCTTCGCAGCCATCACCCAGAGCGAAATCGAACGAGCCTTCAGCCATCCACACGCCATCGACCTCGATCGTGTCAACGCACAGCAGGCTCGACGCATCCTTGACCGCATCGTGGGCTACCAGGTCTCGCCGCTGCTGTGGAAGAAGGTCGCGCGCGGCCTCAGCGCCGGACGCGTGCAGTCCGTCGCCGTGCGATTGGTCGTCGAACGCGAACGCGAAATCCGCGCATTCATCCCCGACGAATACTGGCAGGTCCAGGCCAAGTTCGCACTCTCCGAAGACCTGGCCCGATCGCTTGTGTCGCAGTGGGCAGACTTTTGCGCACAAACCGACGACAAGGGCAACCCGCCCACCATCAAGCAGCAAAACGCCTGGCTGAGCAAGCACGAATCCATCCGCGCCGAGCTGGTCAAGGTGGGGGGGCAGGATTTCGATCTCCGCCTCTCGGCTGAGCAATGGAACAAGCTCGACGCCGACGATCCCGCCGCCTGCGATCTGACCCCACGCATGCGCACCATCGCGGCTCTCATCGGACTGACAGATATTCAGACCGAAACGACAGAAGATGAGCAGAGTCGGGGGCCATCACGCTGGAAGCGCACGCTGGCCGGTCGCGTTGATCCTTCCACGCCATACCGCATCAGTTCCATCGAGACACGCCGCACCTCGACGCGACCGCCGGCCCCGTTCATCACATCCACCATGCAGCAGGCGGCTTCGAGTCGCCTCGGCTTCGGCGCCCAACGCACCATGCGCGCCGCCCAGGCGCTCTATGAAGGCATCGACATCCCCGGCGAAGGTCCCGTCGGCCTGATCACCTACATGCGTACCGACTCGACCCACATCGCAGCAGAGGCCCTCGCCTCCGTGCGCACCCACATCGAGCGTACCTACGGAAAAAACTATCTGCCCCAAAAGCCAAACTTCTTCGGAAACAAGAACAAACAGGCCCAGGAAGCGCACGAAGCCATCCGCCCGACATCGCTCGAATATCCGCCCGCGCGGGTCAAGAACGCGCTCACCAGCGACCAGTTCAAACTCTATGAGTTGATCTGGAAGCGCTTCATCGCTTGCCAGATGACTCCCGCCGAGTGGGATTCCACCACCTTCCTGATCGAGGGCGGCACCGACCCCGACACCCCCGTCACCTTCAAGGCCACCGGACGCCGGCTCGTCTTCGACGGCTTCTACAAGGTGGCCGGCGTTCCAAACAGCGGCGAAGACATCGTCCTGCCCGATCTGCGCGAGTCTCAGCAGCTCCGCCCCTTTGCGCTCGATGTGGTCCAGAAGTTCACCAGCCCGCCACCACGCTACACCGAGGCAAGCCTCATCAAGACGCTCGAAAGCGAAGGCATCGGTCGTCCCTCAACCTACGCCTCGATCATCCAGGTCATCCAGGACCGCCGCTACGTGGAACAGATCAACCGCGCGTTCTACGCCACCGACCTGGGCGAAGTCGTCACCGACAAGCTCGTCGAGGCATTCCCCAGACTCATGGACGTCGGCTACACACGCCAGATGGAGGAAAAACTCGACAAAATCGAGGAAGAACACCTCGACTGGATCGAAATGCTCGAACAGTTCTACGCGCGCTTCAGCAAGAGCCTCGATCGGGCCCACGAGCAGATGCAGCACGCCAAGGCCGAAACCCAGCCCTCCCAATACGACTGCCCCAAGTGTGGAAGCCCACTGGTCTATCGCTTCGGAAAAAACGGACGATTCCTCAGCTGCTCGACCTATCCCAAATGCACACACGCCAGCCCGGTCGACCGCATGGGCCGACCCCGCGCCGCCGAGTTTGTCAACATTCGCTGTCCCAAAACCGGCCGCCCCATGGTGCGAAGAACAGGCCGATTCGGACCATTCGTCACCACCGCCCTGGAAGAAGGCGAAGACCAGAGCGTGGGCATCATCCTCAACATCGACAAGAAAGGCCATGTCACCGCCCCCAGCCCGCCGCCCATCAAGACCGACATCCCCTGCCCCAAGTGCAGCGGCGATGAGGACATCGATCCCGACAAGATCAACTACCTCAACCTTCGCGACGGCGTGCGCGGGCCGTGGCTTGGATGCAGCGCGTTTCCAAAATGCCGCGGGCGCGGAAAGTGGTCAGAGCTGCCCGAAGAAAAACGAAAGGCACTCGAAAAGCAGCTCGCCGAACACCTCAAGGCCCACCCCATCCCCATCATCGAAACCCTCGATGGCGTGCCTCTCACCGACGCCAGGGGACGCCCGCTCAAGGACGCGCCCACAGTCGATCAGCTCGTGCTCGATGAAGACCCCATGGCT
>RFGK01000063.1 GCA_003697045.1 Planctomycetota bacterium | reverse complement strand
TCGAGCACCTACGGCGGAACGGCAGTCGGCGTGCCGGGAACCGTGGCGGGGCTTCTGTATGCCCACGAGAAGTACGGGAAACTGCCGCTGCCGGAGATCGTGCAGCCTGCGATCGAACTTGCAGAAAGTGGCTTTCGAGTCGATGCGCACTATGCGGAGATGGCCGAGCGTCTGATCGAGAGATTCGCAGAAAACCCGGGCTGGAAAAAACGCTTCTCGTTTGTGTGGGAGCGCATGCTGCTTGAGGGAGAGGTGAAGGAAGGAGACCTGATTTCCGCACCCGAACAGGCGCGCGTGCTGCGACTGATTGCCGAGCGCGGAAAGGCGGGGTTTTACGAAGGCGAAGTGGCCCGGCAAATCGTGCACGCGGTGCGCAAGGACGGGGGCGACATGACCCTTTCGGACTTGCGTAACTATCGCCCGCGCGAGACAGAGCCTGTGCGTGCGCGGGTGTTCGGGTGTGAGTTCGTGGGCATGCCGCCGCCTTCGAGCGGGGGTGTGACGATGCTCGAAGCGTTGCTGATTCTGGAGGCTGCGGGATACGACGCGCAGAGTATGTGCGACGATTCGCATGATGCACACCTGATGGCCGAGGCGTTCAAGCATGCGTTTGCGGATCGTTCCATGTGGTTTGGGGACCCCGATTTCGTGGACGTGCCAACACAGTGGCTCTTGAGCCACGACAACATCGTTCAGCGGGCCGCGTCGATCGACTTTGCGCACACGCAGCCGCCGGAGGCCTACGGCTTAAGCCCGCCGGCACCGGTCGACGGTGGAACAAGCCACTTCTCCGTGGTCGATGCAGCGGGCAACGCTGTGGCGTGCACGGAGACGATCAACCTCGAGTTTGGTTCACTCGTGGGAATTGACAAGTTCGGGTTCGTGCTCAACGACGAGATGGATGATTTTCTGACCGTGCCGGGCGAACCCAATGCCTTCGGCCTGGTGCAGGGTGAGCAGAACTTGCCCGAGCCGGGCAAGCGGCCGCTCTCGAGCATGGCGCCCACGCTGGTCTTTGATGATGAAGGCCTGCTCGCAGTCGCCGGGGCGTCCGGCGGGCCTCGCATCATCACGGCGACGATGCAGGTTCTTCTCAACGTGCTGGCGGGCGCGTCGGCTGACGAAGCCGTGACACGCCCGCGGATGCACCATCAGTGGTTGCCCAATCGTCTGTATCTCGAGCCCGGGGCGTTTGTTGAGGGGGCTGTTCGGGCAGAGCTTGAAAGTCGCGGACATCTGCTCGACGAGCGCGGCCAGATCGGTAACGTGCAGCTGATCCGACGCTCCGTTTCGGGATGGGATGCAGCCTGCGATCCACGCAAAGGCGGAAAGCCCGTCGGCTATTGACGTCGGCTCGAGGGGTCTTGCTCGCAGCCTATTGTTTGCTTCCTCATCGCTTGCGCAGGGAGCCGGTCTTTGACGAGTCTGCAAGTTCAGTCTGTGTCGACGGTGATCGAGCCGGTGCCCGCACGGTTTCGGCGTGCCTCGGCGACCATCACCTCCCACACCATCGTCGACTTCTTCTCATTCGTCGTCATCTCGCTGATGCCTCTGCTCGCGGCGAGGCTTGATCTGAGCAAACCCGAAAAGGCGATGGTCATCGGCCTGGGCGCGGTTGCCAGCGGATTGATCCAGCCGCTCGTCGCCGTGCTCAGCGATCGGCACAATACGCGCATTCTCGGCACGCTCGGAATGCTCGTCGCGGTTGTGGCCGTGTCGTGCATCGGATTGGTGCAGAACTACTGGCAGTTGCTGCTGGTGCAGGCCGTCGCGGCTTCGGGCATCGGCGCATTCCACCCGGTCGCCGCTGCAGCGATCGGCTCTCTGGCGGGCAAGCAGCGGACCAGATTCGTTGCGACGTTCTTTCTCGCAGGCATGGTCGGAGGTGTTCTGGGCAATGTGCTCGCACCTCAGTATGTGGGGTTCATGAGTCAGGCTGCAGGCGAGCACAACGTCGCACGCGGGCTTCGCTCCCTGCTGTGGTTGATGATCCCAGGTGCGCTCGGCGTTGTCATGCTCTCCTGGGCCATCCATGGCGTGTCGCATCGGGCGCATGATGCGATTGAGAATCACGCCAGGCTTTCCGCAGCAGAACGTGCAGCCCGTTGGCGGGCGGTCATCCTGCTCTACGTGGGCAACGTCATCCGGTTCTGCACCAATATGGCGCTCGTGTACCTCATCGTGGAATGGACCACCCAGCTCGCAGCCGAGCGTCACGCGGGCGAGTCGGTCGATCGGCTCGGAATGATCGCCTCAGAAATCAACGGGCCGATGCAGGCCGCCCAGCAGGTAGGCATGGGATTCGGAGGCATCACGCTGGGGATGGTGCTCAGCGCCCGGTACGAGAAGGCGGCGTTTCTCGTGTTCCCCCTGATCGGGGCTGGCGCGATTACGCTGATCCCGGAGGTTGAGTCCCTGCCGGAGTCGTGGGTCTTGCCCGTGGCGTTTGTCATCACGGCATTGGCGGGGATCGGGTTTGGTTCTGTCGTACCTGTGAGCATTGCCGCGGCGCAGAGGCTGCTGCCTCACCGCACATCACTGGCTTCGGGACTGATGATGGGCGGAGCCTGGGCGCTGGCATTTCTCGGACCCCACTTTGCCGGCCTTATCCACACGCATGTGGGGCTCAGGGCTGCGTTTCTGGCCACGGCGGCACTCCTGGCCTCGGCGGGGGTGCTCGCACTGGCGCTGCCCGGACGCCTCATGCGACAGACCAGCGACGAATAAAGATCGGCAACTCGAGCGCTATGCCTCGGCTTTGAGCGCACACGAGTCGATGTGGACTGTCGTTGCCGCCAAGCTGTTACAGGACGGTGACCCCCTCGCAGCCGATGATTTCGTACAACATCACTGGACGAGTCCTTCGCTCGAAAGGAGTGACGCAATGCAGCATCGAATCGGGATCGTCTCGGTGACTCTGATCGGCATGTTGGTGATGTTCGTGCCGATGCGGCAGGCGTGTGCGCAGGATCACAGCGAGTTTGACGTGATCGTGCCGCAACGGTACCTGGTGCGACCGGGCATGGTCGAGCTGCGTGCTGTTGAGGTTGACGTCGATGTGGTCGACCAGGTCGCCACGACGCATATGGCACTTGTGTTGCACAACCCGACCGATGCGCCGCGCGAGGCGCAGCTTGTGCTTCCGGTGCCGCGTGATGCGGCCATCCGCTCGTTCGGCGTCGATGCAATCAGCGAAGAGCCGAACGCGGTGCTGTTGCCTCGTGAGGAGGCGACGAGGGTCTATCGCGACATTGTGCGCAAGATGGTGGATCCAGGTTTGCTCGAGTTTGTCGGCACCGGGCTGATCCAATCAAGCGTGTTTCCAGTGCCGGCCGGTGGCACGCAGACGTTCCGCGTCGTGTATGAGCACGCACTGCCGGCCGAGTCGGGACGCGTGGAGTATGAGCTGCCTCGCAGCCAGTCTCTTTCAGGCCAGTCCGTGCAGTGGACCATCGGCGTGCGGATTCGCTCATCGCGCCCGATCGGCGCGGTGTATTCTCCGACGCACCCGCTCGACGAGCGCAGGACCAGCGCCAATGACATGCGCCTCAAGGTGCTTGATGCACAGCAGCCCGGCCCGGTTCGGCTGTATTACGTACTGGCCGACAGCGAAGGCGCCGCCATCACCACACTGCTCTATCCCGACGGACGCGTTGCTGATGGCGCGGGTGGGTATTTCATGATCTTCCTGTCTGCGCCTGACGAGCCGGCGGGGGAGGTGATGAAGCGTGAGGTGACGCTGGTGCTGGATCGATCGGGCAGCATGCGTGGCTCCAAGATCGAGCAGGCAAAGGGCGCAGCGATGCAGATCATCGAAGCGCTCGACGATGGCGAACGATTCAATATCATCGACTACGCCGACACGATCGAGTCTTTCGCGCCGGCTGCGGTTGAGAAAAACGCCGAGACGATTGCCAGAGCGCGCGAATATGTGGCGCAGATCAAGGCCGTCGGCGGGACCAACATTCACGACGCGCTGCTCGAAGCAGTGCGTGCGCAGCCGGGCGAGGGGGTGCTGCCGATTGTCCTGTTTCTGACAGACGGCTTGCCGACGGTGGGGCCAACTTCGGAGACGGAGATTCGCGAGGCGGTGAGCCGCGGCAACGAGTTCAAGCGGCGGATATTCACCTTTGGCGTGGGCTACGACGTCAACGCTCCTTTGTTGACGGCGCTCGCCCGGCAGAGCCGCGCCGTGCCGACTTTTGTCGATCCGGATGAAGATGTGGAAGTGAAGGTTGGGCAGGTATTCAGCAAGCTGGGCGGTCCGGTGCTGGCGTTGCCGGAGCTGCACGTGGTCAGTGCCGAGCTTGCGATCAGGCCGTCTCCGATTCGCGAGCTGATGCCCGGTGAGCTGCCCGATGTTTTCGCGGGCGAGCAGCTCATTGTCCTGGGGCAGTACACGAGCGACGAAGCGATGACCATCGCCATCACGGGAGACAGCGGCCGGGCGCGGCGGACGCTGACGACCAGGCTCGATCCGAAAATGGCAAGCCGGTCCAATGGGTTCGTAGCCCGCTTGTGGGCACAGCGCAAGATCGCGACGTTGATTGATGCGCTGCGTCAGGCCGGGGCCGACGGCCAGATGACGCCGGAAGATCCGCGATACAAGGAACTCGTTGATTCCATCGTCGCACTCTCGCAGGAATATGGAATCCTGACCGAATACACGGCGTTTCTGGCGATCGAAGATGCGTACAAGGAGAATCTGGCCAACGATGGCGTCGTGCAATACCGCCTGGGCTTTGAAGCGCTTCGAGGCCGATCCGGACAGCGCGCCGTCGCGCAGGACAAGACAAACCTCGGGCGTCAACAAGCCCAGCGTGTCAGCAATACGGCTGAATCGATCACACTCCTTGTCAACCCTTCACCCAACGCGCCCGCGGGCGGGCAGAACGCTTCGAGGATTGATCTGGGTGGGCAACTCGTGCCCTATGCGGATGCACGGACGATCATGTCATCTGTCCAGAATATTGCCGGCCGCGCGTTCTACCTGCGCGGCGAGCGCTGGGTCGAAGCGAGCCTGCTGGACAGAGCCGACGAGGATCCCGAGCAGACGATCGAGTTCGGGTCCGAGGCGTATGACAAGCTTGCCGAGGCGTTGATCGAGCAGAATCAGCAGGCACTGCTTGGGCTGAATGTCAACGCCGACGTATATCTGGAGTATGAGGGGCAGCGTGTGCTTCTCCGGCGGCCCACGAAGTGAGTATGCTGGTATTGGTCGACTCAGGAGGCAAACATGCCCCTCGGCAAGGTTCTGGTCGTTGAGGACGACGCGGCGATCCGGCGCGGGCTGGTCGATGCGCTCCAGGTGAGCAACTACGAAACGCTGGAAGCCGGGGACGGCGCCCAGGGGCTTTCGCTGGCAATCGGCTGTGAAGTGGACATTGTTCTGCTCGACATCATGATGCCCGGCATGGATGGGTTCGATGTGCTGCGCGAGCTGCGCAAGGCCAAGCCCACCCTGCCGGTGATCATGCTGACCGCCCGCGGCGAGGAGGCCGATCGCGTACGCGGGCTCAAGCTCGGCTCCGACGATTATGTGGTCAAGCCGTTCAGCGTGCATGAGCTTCTGGCGCGGGTGGAGGCGGTGTTGCGCCGCTCGGCCGAGAGGCCTCGGACGATCACGCGGCTGGAGATTGCAGGGCGCGTTGTTGACTTTGAGCGCCGTGAAGCGACGCTGCCCGATGGCAGGCGCGTGCAGATTCCGCAGCGCGAGGCCGAGGTGCTCGCCTATCTGGCAGCCAATCCGGGGCGCGCAGTCAGTCGAGATGAGCTGCTCAGCCGGGTATGGGGGTTTGATCCTCGCGGCGTGCATACACGCACGGTGGACATGGCTGTGGCGCGTCTTCGCGAGCAGTTGGGTGACGACCCGAGCGAGCCCGTGGTCATTGCGACGGTCCGGGGGCGCGGCTACATGCTCGCGAATACGGAGCCGGTGGAGGCGGATGGGTGAGTTCTCGGCGATGGATCACCTGGGCCATCTACCTGATCTGCGCTGCACTCGTGCTCGACGGGCTGGGATTCGTGACGTGGCAGGTGCTTCGGCTTGAGAAGCGCGAAGCGCAGGCCGCCATCGAAAGCGAGCGGCAGGAATATGAACGCCTGGCGCTGTACCGCATGGACCTGTTCCTCGCACCGCTCATTGCGCAGGAATCGTCCCGTCCATACTTTCACTATCTGGCCTTTTATCCGGCCGAGCGCGCCTACACGAAAATGCTCGAGCAGGTCCAGCCCGGCGACGTGCTCGTGCCTTCGCCGCTGCTGACTTCGGCCCGGACAACCATCGGCTCCGGAGAGTTGATCCGCCTGTACTTTCAGATCGATCCGGCCGGCAACTTCAGCTCGCCACAGGTTCCGACAGGAAACATGCTCGATCTGGCCGAATCGCGCTTTGGGCTGGCCGGTCGCATTCAGAGCAACGAGAGGCTGCTGGCAAGGCTGCAAACATTGTTTGAGCAGGCCGCCCGGTTTGCGGATGCGACCAGTCAACCCACGGATGAGCGATCGTCCAAGCAGGCTTCGGATCAGGTTGCGTCACGGAAAGCGGGGGATACCGAGTTTGAACGCCGTGCTCGCACATTTGAACAGGCAAACCCCGGCAGCGGGTCTGCCCAGTCCGGCGGGGCGTCCGGCGATGCCATCGGACGCCTGGCGCGTGATGTGCTCGAAGGGGTGAGTCGCCAGGGAATTTCGCACGCGGATTTCGGCAATGAGTCGTCGATCCGCGTGGGGGGATTTCGTCCGACATGGGTGCGCCCCGGCGCCGACGCAGACCCGGAGTTGATGTTTATCCGGCAGGTGACGATCGACGGACAGGTGTTTCGGCAGGGCATCTGGATCGACTGGCCGATGCTGCGCACCCTGTTGATCGCGGGCGTGCGGGACCTGTTGCCCGAGGCCAGCTGGGAACCTGACATCGGCTCGGGCGACACGAGCCGCGTGTTGGCATCGCTTCCCGTGCGTCTGGACCCCGGCCCCATGCCCGAAGTTGCCGACCTTGGCTGGACGTGGGTGCGTGCAACTCTGGGAGTGACGTGGTTTGCCGTCGTGGCAGCGGTTGCAGCGATCGGTTATGTGCTTCGTGCCTCGGTGCGGCTCAGTGAGCGACGAGGGCGGTTTGTCTCGGCGGTGACCCACGAGCTGCGCACCCCGCTGACGACGTTCTGCATGTATACCGAGATGCTGGCCGACGGCATGGTGCCCGACGAGAAGGCACGCGAGTCGTATCTCAAGACGCTCAAGAGCGAGTCGCGGCGTCTTGCCGGGATCGTGGAAAATGTGCTGGCATATGCAAGACTGGGTCGGCCGCGTCCGGCGCACGACAAAGCGACCACCGTTCGCGAGCTGATCAACCATGCCGGCGAGGTACTGGAGCGTCGGGCCGAGCAGGCCGAAGCGGAGCTGATTGTGTCGGTCGCTCCGGAAGCTGAATCGGCACGGGTGCGCAGCGATGCCGAGACCATTGAGCGGGTGCTTTTCAATCTGGTGGACAACGCCTGCAAGTACGGCCACACAGGCGAGGAACCGGCGAGAATACATCTTGATATCGGACTTGAGCGCGGACACGTCTGCTTCCGCGTTCGTGACGAGGGGCCCGGGGTTCCATCCGGCGAGCGGGAGCGCATCTTCGGCGCCTTCCAGCGGGGGGCAAGCCACGGCTCGCACGCCGAAGCCGGGCTCGGCCTGGGGCTGGCGCTCGCCCGGGGACTTGCCCGGGAGCTGGGGGGGGATCTCGTCCTTGAGCCGAGCGAGCGAGGCGCCTGTTTTCGACTCTCACTCAAGACCGTTCTGAAGGTTCTTTGAGCTTCTGCGCCGACCCGCCACGACAAGCGCCATATACTGGCGGGCGACAAAACGGGCCTGTAGCTCAGCTGGTTAGAGCGCACCCCTGATAAGGGTGAGGTCGATGGTTCGAATCCATTCAGGCCCATTCATTCGATTGACTGAAAACCGAACCAGTCCCCGGGCTGGTGTTTTCTCTTGAAACCCCGGGGAGCCCAAGGCACTTGCGAGTTGGAGCACGCTGCGGCGGGGGCCCGGTCATCGGCCCCGCGGGCGTGATGCTCGCGCTACACCAGCGGCGTTCCAGGAAGAATCGGCGGGACGGGAACGCCCAAAGCCTGTGCAACGGCGCGGAACAGCTCGGTTTCGTCCACCTTCGCCTCGCCGTCGGCTGCAAGTGTTGCAGCGCATGCTTCGATCACGCGACGCTTGTGCTTCGGGGCGACTCGTGCCAACTCCGCCACCGCCCGGTCCAGGTCGGAAAGCGAGCCCGCGTTCATCTCTCCAAGCGCCACATCGCCCAGGCGGGAAGCCCCGGCCCGGAAGGCACGCTGCCGGCTTGGCTCGTCCGATTGTCCGACGCGCGACAGGGCGCTGAGAAGCGTACAGAGCTGAGGCTGGAGCCGGCCGAGGGCGTAATACTCAGTCCGCATCGACTTTGTGCGTCCAAACTGCTCGTCGAGCAAGCCGAGCACGAGCCGTTGCAGGCACCACTCGAAAAGAGAAATTTTGCGGTCCGCGGCGATCAGCGCTTCGACAAGTGAGCGGAACGCCTCATACTGCCCCGCCGAAAGTTCGCGCAGCGCCGGCAGGGCAAGATCCACGATCGCCAGATGTGCCCGCCGCCCGGCGTTTCGGATCGGATCGACAAGCCCGCGCGTGGCACGGTCAAGACCCTTCGGCCCGTGCCTTGCGATCAGATCGAACTGCGCCTCGGCGATCACGGGATCGGCGTCGATCAGAAGTGCAAAGATGACAGCCTGGGCGCCAAAAGGATCGTCGCACGCGCGTTGAAGAGGTTCGGCAAGGCGGTCGATCATGTGGCGCGCATGTTCGACGTGATCGCGATCGAGCGTTCCGACGCTGCCCAAGGCCGTCGTCGCGGACGCTGCGGCACCGGCCAGACCCGTCACCACGGCAAATCCCTCGGCTTGGCGGCCGGATTCGTCGCTCGCTCGCCCGGCACCTCTGCGGGAAACCGGCTCGACCTTCTCGACCTTGCCATCCCACTGCGGGTCAATGCGTCGGATGCGCTTGGGCAGGGGTGGATGGGTGGCGAAGATCCCGGCGAATCCCGAGGTCGTGGCACGGCCGAAGAACATGTGGCTCGCCTCGGGCGCAGCCGGACTGTTGACCTTCGATCCGGCCGACAATCCGAGAATCTTCTTGAGCGCTCCTGCAATGCCGCCCGGGTTTCGTGTGAACTGCACAGCCGCAGCGTCGGCAAGGTATTCGCGCTGCCTGCTCACGCCCGCCTTGATCCAGTTGCCGAAGAACGAACCGATCGCGCCGATCACGACAAGCCCCATGCCAAAGACGAGTATGAAAAGCGCGGCATTTCCCTTTTCCGAGCGTGAGCGCGGCGCATACCAGACCGAGCGCATGATGAACTGTCCGATCAGGCTGAGGACGAGAATGCCGTGCAGGATGCCGATCAGACGGATGTTCAGTTTCATGTCTCCGTTGAGGATGTGACTGAACTCGTGGGCGATGACGCCTTGAAGCTCGTCGCGGCTGAGCAGCTCCATGCACCCGCGCGTGACGCCGATGACTGCATCGCCGGGTTCCTTGCCGGCAGCGAACGCGTTGATGCCGAGCTCCTCGTCCAGGACGAACACGGGGGGAACGGGCGTGCCCGACGCAATGGCCATCTCTTCGACGACATTGAGCAGTCGGCGTTCGGCAAGGTCACTGGTCCCGCGCGCCACGCGGCGTCCGCCGAGATGGCTTGCAATCACCTCGCCGCCGCCGCTGAGTTCGTTGATCTTGTAGAGCGTGCCTCCGCCGACGATGAGCCCTGTCGCACCGACGGCAATCGCCATGACCAGCGGATTCCACAGGGCAAACGTCGGCTGCGTGTGCGCACCATCACCCGCCTGCAGGCTTTGGGAGAATCCACCCAGATAGAGAGCCCCCAAGAGCAGCAGATAGGTCGCAATGAGCGTGCCGACAACCGCAAGAGCGAACAGCACGATGAGCTGCGCGGTGCGCTTCCTGGCCGCGTCCTGATGCTCGAAGAAGTCCATGGCGGCGCCCGTCAAGACGGCTTACGAGAATGAAACCTTGGGCGCTTCGGCGATCTTCTCGCTTTCGAACTCGAGCAGCGCACGGTCGCTGCCGTGACCGAGCATGGCGGCAAAGAGCACCGGCGGAAACGTCTGGCGATAGGTGTTGTACGCCGTCACTGCGTCGTTGTACGCCTGCCGGCTGAATGCGACTTTGTTTTCGGTGCTGGTCAGCTCCTCGGAAAGCTGCATCATGTTCTGATTGGCCTTCAGATCGGGGTAGGCTTCCATCACCGCAAACAGTCGCCCAAGCGCACCGCCCAGGGCGCCCTCGGCTCCTGCAAGGGCCTGCATCGCATTTGCATCGCCGACGGCTCCGGCTGCCTGCTTGAGCCCGGCCATCGCCTGATTGCGCGCATTGATGACCGCTTCGAGCGTTTCCCGCTCGTGTTGCATGTAGCCCCTGGCGATCTCCACAAGATTCGGAATCAGGTCATAGCGACGCTGGAGCTGCACTTCGATCTGGCTGAAGGCGTTCTGAAATCGGTTCTTGAGTTTGACCAGCGTGTTGTAGACGCCGATGACGTACAGCACAATGACAAGCAGCACAACCGCCGCAGCGATGATTCCAATGACCACTGGCGTCACGAGTACCTCCTTCGGCTGACTGGCCGGATCAAGACCGGCACCTCGCACATGCTACACGAACGACGCCCGCCACGTGCTCGCAGTCGGCACGAGAACACGGGTTCGATCCCTCATGGGCGCATCCCCCTGCGGATGTCCAATTGCTTGTTGGGAGCGTGAAAGTACCAGTTTCAGGCACATCACTTGGGCCAGGGCCCGTACACCGCCACGGTCAGACCCTCGTGCTGCAGATTGACGAACAGCGTTGTGCCATCGGGACTGAAGGTACACCCCGCCAGTTCGGAAGGAGCCACGGCGTTGCGCAAGATCGGGTACACCTGACCGGAGCGCGTCACGCCGAGCACGAATGAATCGGGTGCGTATCCATCTTCGCACAGGACCAGATCACCCCAGGGCGCGATCGTGCAGTTGTCCGGCATGTCAACGATGGAACGGTCGTTGGGCTCGATGAACAGCGAGAGCGTGCCGGGGGAATCGATTTCCGCATCGGTGCCTTCCTGCTTGCTCGGGCGATAGCGCCACACCTGCCCGCGCCGGGCCGGGCCGCCATCCGTACAGACGATGTAGATTCCATCTCTGCTCCAGACGATGCCCTCGCCGCGCGAGAAAACCGCAGCGCCCGCCTGCTGGCAGCGCTGCCGCAGATCGTCGTTCGGGGATTCAACATCCTCGGCATCGATCCAGCGCACGGCCAGCGCCTCATCTTTCCTGACCGTCTCGGTGTCGTGATTGCGCGTATCAAGCGATGGGCGATCGATGATCGCAAGTGCTTGCAATCGTCCGCCGGCCATGAGATCGCCCGGTTGGTCAGGGATGAACCGATAGACGCACCCATCGCTGCGGTCTTCGGTGAGGTAGACGATGCCGGTATCAGGATCGACTGCGACGGCCTCGTGAAAGAACCGCCCCATCGGCTTGATCGGTTCGGCCTTGTGCAGCCGGGGCTCGACGGTCGGGGGAACCTCAAAGACCCATCCGTGCGATTGTTCGTAGATCTCGTTTTTCCCTTGTACGGTTTCTTCGCAGGTCAGCCAAGTTCCCCAGGGTGTGGGTCCACCGGCGCAGTTGCGCGAAGTGCCGCCCAGACTCAGAAACGCGCGCACGAGTCGGTGGTTCTTCGTATCCCACACGAAAGTCGTCGTGCCGCCGTGCGCGGGCGTCTTGCCGTAGCCGCGATCAAAGAACTTGCTCGTGTCCGTCCTTTCGAGCAGCTCGTATGCCCGCCCGAACGCAGAGGTCTGTCCGTAGCGGTTGTTGGTTTCATTTTCATGATTCCGAATGACGATGGTCAGCCCGTCGGGTCCCGCAAACGCAGCCATCCCGTCGGGTTTTCCCGGTACAATCAGTCCGTCGCTCATCCGGTCGCCAACGCGGGAAACGACTGAGTATGCAAAGCCCTTCGGCAGATCGACGATCCCGCGAGGATCAGGCTGAAGGGGACCCAGAGGCGAGGCCGATTCAAAACGGCTGGTCGCGCCGGCCGCTTGGCGCAGGTTGAAAAATCCTACCGAGGCAAGTCCGGCAGCCTGCAAGAACGCACGGCGGTTGAGTTCAGACATCGTGCCCTCCCTGCACGAGCGCAATAGACGCTCGATCAGGGGCATGGTACGGTGTGGCCCACGAAGAACGGACGAGCCCGCTCGTTCATTCATGGAAAATGTATTGAAGCGATGAATCCGCACCAGCGCCGACAACTCGAAGCGAAGTTTGAGCAGCTTTCCAGGTCAGAGCAAGCGCGGCTTCTCCGGGAGGCCCGCGAGCGACGGCGCGAAGCTCAGCAATCGAAAAAGCGATCCGAGCGAGGGCTTGATCTGCCGCCGAGTCGCCGCAAGGCCGACCCGATCCGCGATTGGGCCCTCAAAATTCTCGCCGAGCGAGCGGAAACGCTGGACTCGACCGACGATCCGCGCGCCGTCGAGCGGAAATCGGGAACTGTCGTGCGTGTCGGTCGACGACGCTGCACGGTCCTGGCCGATGGCGAGCCGACAGAATGCCTGCTCAGCCCTGAACAGGCTGCTGCCCAGCACGAGGAACTGGCAGTCGGCGATGAAGTTTTGATCGAGCCCGGGTCCGGGCAGGCTCCGGGCCGGCTTGTGCGGGTGCTGCCGCGACGAACGGAGCTTTCGCGTCCGGACCCGCGTCGCCCGGGGCGGCGTCGCGTGATCGTGGCCAACGTCGATATCGTGGTCATCGTCGTTTCAGTCGAGTCGCCGCCTTTGCATCCAAGGCTGATTGACCGTTACCTGATCGCCGTACAGCGTGGCGGGGCCGAACCGGTGGTCTGTGTGAACAAGATCGATCGCCTGAACGCGCACAATCGATCCGTGCTCAAGCTGCTCGAGCCCTATCGCCGCGTTGGTGTGCGTGTTGTGGAAGTCTCAGCCGAATCGGGCAAGGGGCTTGATGAGCTTCGGCGGATACTGCACAACACAACGTGCGCGCTGGTGGGCCATTCCGGTGTGGGCAAGAGCTCGCTCGTCAACGCGCTCGATCCACAGGCCCGCGCCAGAGTGGGAATTGTCTCGAAATCGTCGAAGCGCGGACGGCACACGACGGTGCAATCAACCCTTCATCTGATCGACGGAGGCATTCGCCTGATCGACACCCCCGGCGTGCGGTCCTTCTCGCTCGATGACATGTCGGCCGAGGAGGTGCGAAGCGCGTTTGCCGAGTTCGATGAGCCGGCCTTGTCATGTCGATATCGAAACTGCACGCACACCCACGAACCGGGGTGTGCCGTGCGGGCTGCAGCCGAGGCGGACGAAATCCCGATGGAAAGATATCGGACCTACTTGCGAATCCTCCAGGATCTCACTTTGCCCGCCGATGGATTGACGCCTGCCGATGGATCGACGCCGGGCGATCTGGGTGCACGGGACGATTCTGCGGGTTGAGCTGGCGTGGGGGTGTGTCGTCTTGGGTTTGGGGTTGCCGGGCCGGCGGCAGCAATTGGATTCTTTGGCCATGCCCCGCGTTTGCAGGCAGGGCAAGGAGTTTCGATGCAATCGAGCAGGCCTGACGACATTCGGCAAGACGTGGAGCGACGGAAGCGCACGCGGCGGCCGGTTCAGGCGCGTGTGCGATTGATCGTTCTCAGCCAAGACCTCAAGCCCGTGGCGGAGCGCCACTGCTTGAGTGTCGATATCTCGCCGATCGGGCTGGCGGTCTCGACGCCGGAGTCTCTTGATCCGGGCACGATGGTGGTCGTGCTGATGCCGGCCGACGCCATGCTGGACG
>RFGK01000062.1 GCA_003697045.1 Planctomycetota bacterium | reverse complement strand
CAAACGCGCCTTCGTGGCTGCCAGCTCTCCGGGGATTCCAACGGCTGCCAGCCTGGGACCACGAGCCGGGATTGTGTCACGCACGACTTCGAGCAGCTCAGGCCAACTGAGCCGCTCCGACCCTGCCAGGGGATACACCTCGCCGATCGCCTCTTCGCGCTCGAGTGACTGGAAGATCGCCCGGACGACGTCATCGACGTGGATCGGCTGGGTCAGGGGTGCGACTCGTTCGCGGTGTCCGTTGACATACTCGAGGCGCGAGAAGTAGGGCATGAAGAAGTGGGGTGGCTCAAGGCCTCGAGCCCACGCGGCTGCCAGTTTGATGAACTCGCCATCGGGACCGTGGATCAGACCGGGCCGAAGGATTGTCCAATCGAGCGAACTTGTGCGGACGATGCGCTCTGCCCCGAACTTGGTGCGCTGGTAGGCAGCCCTTCCCAGGGGGGAAGCACCCAGTGCCGACATGTGGATGTATCGCTTGACGTGGTTCGCCTCGCAGGCCCGAACTACGTTCCGGGTTGCCTGCTCGTGCACGCGCTCAAAGGTCTGTCCGGGAGTTTCGCGGAGGATGCCGACAAGGTGGATCGCAGCGTCCGCTCCGGCTGCCAGATCGGCGCAGGCCGGTTCGCTGAGGGCATCCCCAACCACCAGTTCAAGGTGATCATGTTGTGGAAGTACCTGCCCGGCCTTGGTGCGGTTGCGTGTCAGAGCGCGCACGTGATACCCGCCCTGGAGCAAGGCCGTCACGACGTGCCTGCCGACGAATCCGGTCGCTCCGGTCACTACGATGCTCTTGGTCATTCTGAAGTCTCCACGTGGCACTGGTAGCGTACGCGGCCTGCGCGTTCGGCTCCGCCCGGGCGAGGTGCACTCTTTCGGGAACGAGGAAGCGCACATTTTGCCGGAAATGTAGTCATCGGTCCGAGTTGAACTCCTCGGCTCGAACGATGGAGCGCGAACTCTCTGGGGGCCGATCGACGTATGAGCATCAGAAACGATATTTGAGGAGAGGTCAGCATGACAGCCGCCCCAGCGTTGCGTCTGACACACCCGATGGAAGCAGGACCCGGTTTGGCCGGCGTGCCGAGCATAGAGCCCAAACCCGTGCCGACGGAAGAACAGATCAGGGAGCGGGCCTATCAGCTTTACGTGGAGCGTGGGTGCACGCCGGGGAACCCCATCGTGGACTGGCTGGACGCGGAGAGCCAGCTGAGGTACGAGCTTTCGCGCGCGTCGGCGTGAGCGGGTCTTGCCGGTCGATCATGGATTGCGGGCCAGCCAGTCTGCTCTTTCTTCGAGCAGGCGTCGGATGGCCGGTTCGATGCGTGTTTGCGCCCAGCGTCGGTCGAAGTCCACAGCGTCGTCGGGCTGATCGTTCCAGATCGCGATGCCGTCGACGCCCTCGCGGAGGAACAGCGCTCGCCACGAAGCTTCGAGCGCGCGGCGTGTCATGATCTGCTCGCGCGGCCGTCCGGCCATGTCGGCTCGAACGGTGACAATCAGGGGCTTTCCCACGCGCCGGGCAAACTCAATGGCGCGCTTGAGGTGCCGATCATTCTGCATCCGGCTTGACGCCGTCTGGGGTGTGTCAGCGTCCTGGTCACGTCCGTGATACACGGTCACGCTGATTGCATCGGCCAGCTGGATGAACTCCTGTCTTGCGTACCAGTCGTAGAAGTCCTGCTCTGACTCGAAGTAGGCCGAGGCGGACTCGTATCGGTAGGGCTGAAAGTACCAGAACCACCGCTCGAAATGCCTCGATGCGACCCGCGCCGTCTGGTTGTACCAAGCAAGGGCCTTGGGCCCCTCATATGGGCGGAACGCCTCGGCGTCGAGCATGACCATCGCAGACGTGCCCGAGATTCCGCTCGTGCGCAGCTTCTGGTCGAGCATCTGCTCGCGCTCTCGAAGATCGGCCTTTGCAAGGGTGACGCCGGCACCGATGCGGGCGTTCGACTCAAGCCGGGGCATGCCGAGGAAAGCGCTGGTCAGCCAGTATCCGCGAGCGGCGAGTGTCTCGTCGATCACCTTGACCGAGGCGCTGGGGTTATTTCCCTTTGCGTGCATATCCCAGATTTGAAAGTCGCGCTCCAGAGGTGCTGCGGGCGTGCGCTCAGGTGCGGCCGGCTCTGCGCCTGTGGCAATCGTGACACATCCCGGCGTCGCAAGTGCGGCGCAGAGTCCGACGGTCACGCCGGCGAGGAGGCGCATGGCAACTCGCAGAATCGTCATACCCACAGGCTACGCAGGCGGCACCCGCGAGGCGATCTTGCTCGGTTTGCAGTCTGTTTGGGCAGGTGCATCTCCCATCGTGACGATGGCGGGCCTTATTGGCCCTGGGCGAGCGAGTATCCGGGTTGGCCGTCAAAGAGCTTGAGCGGCTGGAAGTCGGTGATGCCGAACTTCTCGGCCACCTTGCTCAAGAGCGAGATGGTCGGGCCTTGTCCAAGCTGTCCGATTTGGTGTTTGTCGCGCAGCTCGAATCGCACGCGGTAGTAGTCGACGATTTCGGTATAGACCGAGCCGCTCGGCCAGACCTGGGTGCCGCGGTTTGAGATCATCGTCAGCTTGAAGGGCGTCGACTCGCAAATGCGCTCCAGCTTCTCGGCCAGCTCCAGAGGCGTCAGCGTGGTGTCGATGTACAAGTCGCACCCGACGACGTGGCTGACAACCTGGGTAAACGTCTGCATCAGGAGATTGACTGAAGGTCTGTTCGGGGGCGTGAAGCTGATCGCGTCGGACTCGGGTACGGGCTTGGCATCGAACCCGCGGGGCGAGCGCCCGAGCCGTTCGATGATGCCGTTGGCAAAGGCGGTGGTTCCTGCCGGTTCGCGCTTTCCCCCGGCCACGTCTGCGGTGTGAATGCCGTCTTCGAGTGTGGCGAGCAGGGCGTTTTCGATCACGGCTGCGGTCTTGTGCATGCCGACGTGGCGCAGCAGCATCAACCCGCTCAGCAGCAGGCTGGTGGGGTTGGCCAAGCCCTTGCCGGCGATGTCGGGTGCGGTGCCATGGACGGCTTCGAAGATGCTGATCTGATCGCCGATGTTTGCCGAGGGGGCAAAGCCCAATCCGCCGACCAGCCCGGCTGCCAGATCGCTGACGATGTCGCCCTGCAGGTTCGGCAGCACGACCATCTGGTACTCCTGGGGGCGGAGCACCAGGTTCATGCACAAGGCATCGATGATGACATCGGAGATCTGAATCTGCGGGAAATCTTCCGCGACCTTGTGGAACCGCTGGAGGAACAGCCCATCGGTCATCTTCATGATGTTGGCCTTGTGTCCACAGTGCACATGGTCAAGCCCGAGGGCAGCAGCCGTCTTGAACGCAAAGCGGTGGACCTGGTCGCACCCTGGTGCGGTGATGAGTCGTTTGCACTCGATGACATCGTTGGTGAGTCTGTGTTCGATCCCGCCGTAGGTGTCTTCGATGTTTTCGCGGACGACGTAGAAGTCGACGGGCACGCCTGCGCGTGAATACACGGTCTCGACGCCCGGGAGGCTCTGGAAGTGGCGCAGATTGGCAAACGCACCGAAGGTCTTGCGCAGCGTGACGTTGATGGACTTTCCCCCCCCTCCGATGGGGGTTCCCATCGGTCCCTTGTAGAGCAGCCCGCAGCGCTCGATGGTCTCGATGGCCTCGTCGCTCATGCCGCGCGTATTGCCGGTGGCAAAGACGCGTTGTCCCATCTCGACTTCAAGGAACTCGATGCGTTCGTTGACGCCGGCCGCTTCAAAGACCGCCATGCACGCCTGCATGATCTCCGGGCCGATTCCGTCGCCCGGCGCCAGCGCCACCTGCACCTTGTCTGCCATCGCCATGTCTCCCAGAATCCAGTGACTCGACCCGGTGGGCCGAAGGAATGCACAATCGCCAAGCCTCGACCGCGAGAGGGGTTTGATCTGGCCTCAACCCCCGCAAATGCGTTTTTTCGTCGTTGTTCAGCTCTGATTCGATGTCTTGCGAGCCTATCGGCCAGCGCTCGCGGGCAACCATAGAGCAGGAGGGATGGGAAGTGAATCCGCCTCTCCCGGTTGCTGTGTACGGGTTTCACCCTGCGGGCATGGAATCGGCCAGGGCACACACGGTCTGGTAGTACGTTTCCACGTCCATTCCCAGGAGTGTGGCGCCAAAGAACTCGGCTTCCTCGTGCGTGACGATCTCGCCATAGTTGATTGAGGGGATGTGGTAGGCGATCAGGGCTGCCCATGTGTCCGGCCGGGTCTCGAAATGCGGATGCAGAAAGAGACAGAATCCCTGTTTTGGGTGCTCTCCCATCGGCATTGCCCAGGCGAACTCGCCCGGTTCGAGCTGCGTAGCGTCGAATCGGATTCCTACGGGATAGCGCACGATTGTGCGATCGTCGAGTATGCGCATGATGGCATCGCTGTCGATCATCGGGCCGTGCCGTTGGCGCGCTTCCAGGGCTTTGCGAATCACATGGTCGCGCAGCGCCTCGCGTCCCTCGGCTTCGTCAGGGGTCTTGGCCATTTGATCGGCACTCCATGTTCGCACGGGTGGGCTGTCCCAGCGCCTCTTGTGATGGTACAGTTGCCCATGAACCTTGAGTATCCCATTCTGGTTATCTTTCACGTGCTCGGTGCCGCGATCTGGATCGGTGCGCTGGTGTCGTTTGTCCTGGGAACGTTGCCCGCAGCCACGCGAACGGGCGATCTTTCACAACTGAAGAGCACCGGCAAGATTGTTCTCGGGCGTGTCGGGTTTGCGGCGCTGGTGGTGCAAGCGCTCACAGGCATTCGCCTTGCGGGCAACTGGATCAACTGGAGCACAATCTTCAAGGAGCCGAACGGGCATCTCATCCTGACCAAGATCGTGCTGCTTGTGGTGCTTTTTGGTCTGGGAGGATTCCTGTTTCACCGCACGCTTCCGAGGCTTGAGCCGGACAAGCTCGGCGGCTTCGTCGGCATGACCTGGCTGGTGCTTATTCTTTCGCTTGTCGTACTCGTCTTGGGCGTCGGCGTGCGCGTGCCGGGGTTTCTTGGTTCATAGGCTTGTCCCGGGCAGTCGATCGGGGATTCCCCATTGCGACCAGGGGGAGGCGGATGATCGCTCCTGTCTTTGAATCAAGGTCGCCGGTGATGCGTGGCCGGAACGAATGAGCTGGGGCTGTGCTCAGGCAGCCAGTCGTTTCTGCCCTTCAGCGCCTCGCAGCATGGCAGCGGCGACGAGGTTGAGCGCTTCGGTCCAGGCGGCTTGGATCTCGTCAGTCCATGCATTCCCAGCAATTTCTGCAAGCGTTGCGAGCAGCGTGTCACGCACCACCGGGTAGTGTTCGGGCTTGGCGCCGTAGCCGACGTGCCTTGCCCCCATTTCGTTGAGCGGAGCCTCGAGGGCGTGGAGTCGGTCGGCGTTTTGAACCACCAGCTTGATGGCGCTGAGCAAGTGCCGTTTCTGTTCGGTCATGTCGGATGGAAACATGCTTCGCACGCCCGGCGCAGCCTTGAACAGGTTGTCGTAGAACTGATCAACAATCTCGGCGGCCTGCGAGGAGAGAAGCCCGAAGGACTGCTTGATCATGTCTGCCTGGGCTGCGGAAAGAGTCGAGTTCATCGTGTGCCTCCAGGTTTGGATGCCGGAGTTCCGGTTTTGTCCGATGGTTGATGCCCTTGTGCATCGCCGGCATGCATCTCGACTGAGCTGAGGACCGACTTGACCTGGATCTGGGTTGGACGCGGCGACGCTCGGGCTTGCGAGGCTTGGGTAGACACACGGTCCGATACGAGCCGACGGAAGCGCGGGCCGGCCGGGACGGCGCGAGAATGTGATACGTGGGGCAAGACCCCACAGCCGTGGCAGAGGACGCAGCGATGTGCGTCGCGCTTGGGGCCGATCAGGCGTGTGTGCTGGTTCTTATAGGATTCAGAGTTGCGAGGTTTTTTCTTGTTGCCGCCTGAGCCTGCGCGCGCGAGCGACGCGCAGCAGCACAAATCCGACGGTGCTGGGGACGAGGCCCGTTGCTCCGAGCGCAGCGTCGATCAGAATACGCTGCTGCAAGCCGGAATCTTCTTCGAGGACGCCGGTGCCGAGAGGGTCAGCCGCCACCTGTTGATAGAGATCGATCAGCTCACGCAGGGCGCTTGTGAGGCCGATGAGCATGATGCACGCCCCGACGAGAAGAAGGAGGTAGCCAACTGCTCGCAT
>RFGK01000061.1 GCA_003697045.1 Planctomycetota bacterium | reverse complement strand
GAGCTGGGCCGGGAGCGGACAGGCTTGGGCTCCGACAGAGGCTCGCCTGATGATCCAGCCCTGATCTTTCCGTCTTCTTCGATTTGATCGAAACGGACAGCAACGCGCTTGGACACGCCGCGTTCCTGCTGTGTGACGCCATAGAGCCGGTCGGCCATGTGCATCGTCCGCTTGTTGTGCGTGATGACGATGAAGCGACTCTTGTCGGTGAACTGGCGCACTGTCTGGCAGAATCGCCCGACATTTGCCTCGTCCAGGGCGGCGTCAACCTCGTCAAGCACACAGAAACAACTCGGCTTGCTGCGGAAGATCGACATCAGCAGCGCGACGGCCGTCAGTGTCTTCTCGCCGCCGGAGAGCTGGCTGATGGAGCGAGGCTCCTTTCCGGGCGGCTTGGCGATGACCTCGATACCGCTTTCGAGCAGATCGACTTCGTCGGTGACCACCTTCTGTCCGTCGATTTCCCTGGTCAACCCCATGAGTCGCACCTCGGCGCGCCCGCCGCCGAAGAGCATGCGGAACATGCCCTCGCGCCCGCCGAAGTTCTCGCGAATCTTCTCAAAGACCTGGGCGAACTGCTCGCGGCTGGCAATATTGAGCCGTTCGATGAGCGTGGCAAGACGAATGCGTGCTTCATCAATGTCGGCGACCTGGGCTACAAGCTCCTCGTTCTTTTCTTCAAGCTGATGTTCTTCCTCGATCGCGTCGAGGTTGACATTGCCGAGACGAGTGATTTCTTCGCGCAGCACATTGGCGCGTGCCGCGGCTTCGGTCATATCCACCGGCTCGATGTCCGGCTCGGACATGAGCGCACAATAGTCTGCGTATTCGGCATCAAGATCGATCGAAAGCTCGTCGCGCGCCCGTTCTTCGAGCGTCTCGCGGCGAACTTCAAGCTCGCGCCGGAGAGACTCCTGCTCGTGCCATGCACTCTCGGCCTGACCGGCTCTCTGGCGTGCTTCGGCCAGATCCCGGGCAAAGTCGCCGACGTGCTGGGTCGCTTTTTCCACGCGCTCATTGATCTTGCCAGACCTTGCTCGCAGCTCCCCGGCCCGCGCACCCGCACGCTCGACCTGACGACGGGCCTCATCGATCACCTGGCGATAATGCTCGGCCCGCTGGGTGGTCTGCTCGAGCTGCCGTTCGGCTTCATCGCGCCTTCGCTCGAGGGCGTCGGCCTCGGTTTCGAGCCTGCTGACCTCTCTGCGAACGCCGGCAAGCTGTTCACCAAGGCGACCCACTTCCACGCGAGCGGCCGTCATGTGCTCGGACGCCTCGTGCAGCGAGCTTTCCAGCTCCTCCAGCTTCGACTCAAGCAGCTCGACGGTGCGCGTCTGCTCGGCCAACAGGCGCTCGAGCCTGCCGGCCCGTTCACGCAACTGCGCACGACTCTGCTCGGCGCCCTGCATGCGAACCCCGACCTGCTCAAGCTCGGAGTCCATCGCCTCCAGCTCGCGGTCGATGCGCTCGAGATCGGAGGTCAGCCGATCGCCCAGCGTCTGCTCGGCGACGAGTTTTCTTCGAGCCTCGGCCAGCTCGGCTTCGAGCGTCGAACGCTCCTGCTCAAGGGCTGCAACGTCGCTGTCAACCTGCCGAAGCCCCTCGCGCTCGCGCTCGAGCTGCTCGTGCCTGGCTTCGACGATGGCGATGAGTGTTGACAGTTCGCTGTGCCTTTGCAGCAATCCGGCGCCTTCATCGACGGTGCCCGCCGGCCCGGCGGTGACACGACCATCGGGTTCGACAAGAGAGCCATCAATGGTGATGAAACGGTGCCCTCGCAACGGCCCGGCGGAAAGCAGCAAAGCGGCATCAATCGACTCGACCAGCACCGTGCGTGCGAGAAGCCGATCGAGCAGCGCTTCGACCTTCCCGGCGTGCGGCGCATCTTTCCGGACCGAAACGACACGGCGCAGCTCCTTGACGCGCGCGCCCGCTGCAAGCATCAGGTTGCCGGTCTCACACGATTCGGGTGCCGAATCAGACCTGAGCGGTTCGAGCGGGATGAACGTGACACGCCCGCAAAGCTGCTCGCACTCGAGCGGCGAAGGGATCGCCGTGACACACGGCACCAACACCGACTGAAGCAACTCGCCGAGCGCAAGCTCGACCGCGGGAGCATGCTCGGCGTCGGTTTCGATCAGCTCGGCCAGCGGTGCGATTGCTGTTTCAAAACCGTCGCCAGCGTCCCGAAGATCGAACACGGCCTTGACGGCTTCACCCAGCCCGACGCGCGTGCGGGCCATGTCTTCGAGCGTGGCGCGGCGTGAATCGAGCCGAACAACTTCCTGGTCGAGCGCAGCCACGCGTTCGCTGCGTGCGCGTCGGTCTTCACTCAACGAAGCGGCCCGCTCCTGCAACACCTTGACGCGTGCTTCGAGCCCACTGATGCGCGTTTGAAGCGTGCCCGTGCGCGTCGAGCACGCGCCGAGCTGCTCTTCCATTGCTGCGCGATCTCGTGCGCGGGCCGATCGGCGCGTTTCAATGGCGGCCTTTTGCTCGCGGAGTGTTTCGATGCGATGATCATCGGCATGGATCGAGCCGCGCAGGCTCGCCAGGTTGTGCTCCATCTCCGATTGCACGCTGCGCTGCTCGGCCAGCTCATTGCGCTGTTCGACCAGTGCGCTCGAGGCTTCGGCGCGACGTCGCGTTTGCGCATCGAGTCGATGCTCTGCGTCAACAAGTGCTTCGCTCAGGGCTGCGACTTGTTCACGTCGTTTTTCAAGGGCCGTCTCAATCGCATTCATCTGCGATGCGGCATCGTCAAGTCGCCGGCGTTCAAGCTCGACCTGTCGCTCGGCCTCTTCGACCGAGCGAGAGGCCATCGCTCCGCGCTGTTCGGCGCTTGCCCGTTCGTGCTCACAGGATCGCAGTTCATCCTCGATCTGGCGCTGTTGCTGGATCAGCTCGTGCCGCGCGAGCTCGGCCTCCTGCTTGCGCGACTCGATCTCGGCAAGAGTCGCAGCCGCGGCCGATCGCGCCTGCTCGGCCTGAGCAAGCCTGGACTTGACCTCGTCCAGCTCCGACCGCACAGCATGGTACTGATCGAACGCAAGCATCATGCGCAGCGCGCGATGCTCGGCGTCAAGCTCCTTGAACTTGCGCGCCTTGGCTGCCTGTCCGCGCACAAAACGCAGCCGACGTTCGGTCGACTCAAGCTGCTCGCGCGTCCGCACGAGATTGGCTTCGGTGCGCTCAAGCTTTCGCTGCGCCTCGATGCGGCGCTGCTTGTACTTGGCAATGCCCGCAGCTTCTTCAAAGATTGTGCGACGCTCGGCCGGACTGGCAAGCAGCATCGCATCGACCTTGCCCTGCTCGATGATCGAATAGGCGTCGGCGCCCACGCCGGTATCGAGGAACAAGTCGCGAATGTCGCGCAGCCTCGCCAGCTTTCCGTTGATCAGATACTGACTCTTGCCGTCGCGATAGAGCCTTCGCTCCACCTTCACCTCGTCTGCATCAATCGGCAGCGGTCGGCCGATGCGCCGGCGTTCGGTCAGAATGGCGCTTGCCTCGCTTGCCCCCTCCTCCGCAGCCTCCTCGGCGTCCCGGTCGGTGATGTGGGCATCATGGGCCGGATGCTGCTCCTCGCCGCCCGACTCGTCTGCCGACCCCGTGTCGGCGGCGGGCTGGCGATCCTGTTCGGGCTGGGCAGGCGCAGCGGTTACGTGCAGGCGTGGATTCTCGAAGGTGAGCGTGACCGACGCCATGCCGCTGGGCTTTCGCCCGGCCGATCCTGCGAAGATGACGTCGATCATCTCCTTTCCGCGCAGGCTCTTGCTGGAGCGTTCACCGAGCACCCACTTGATGGCATCGACGAGATTGCTCTTGCCGCAGCCGTTGGGGCCGACAATCCCGGTGATCGGATCTTCGAAAGTGAACTCGGTGCGATCAGCAAAGGACTTGAAGCCGACGAGGGTCAGCCGCGTCAGGCGCAAGCCCGCCGCGGATTCATCGTGTTGAACGTGCACATTCCCCACGGGCGGCGCCTCGGTCGTATCGCGATCCATGCTCACCTCTCGCCGCTGATCGGCGAACAGCCCTCATGGCCGTTGTCTGCCGGGAGCATGATACCGCGTTCTTGCTGGTATTGCACGGGTCACCCGCCATCGTCGGGCTGATCGCCTTGCGGCGCAACGGGCCGGAGCGGCACAAGGAGCGAGCCGGTGTCCTCGCGCAGCTCATTGCGGCCGGGCGGAAGCGCACGTGGATCATCAAAGACGACCAGCTCGGTCGATTCTCCCGTGCGTTCGGGGCGCACCTCAATCTCGGGCTGTTCGGTCAGGCTGACGATCTCGGCCAGCAACCGATCGCGCTCGGTCGAAAACGAGGCATTGAGCGCCTGATCCTTGTAAAGCCCGTAGAGCGCCCCCACGACCTCGGAATAGCTGAATCCGAGCCCGGGTTTGGGATGTTCGGGCGTCTGCGAATGGGCCATGAACTTGATCAAGTCGACCAGATCGCCGTTGATGCTCTGTGTGATGGTGCGTCCGGTGCCGGCGATCGGCTCGCCCGTGCGCGTCTGAGGCAGCGTGCGGTAATACACGCGCGTGGGCTCCGATTCGGAGTCGGAAACGAACATGAGCCGATCCGACCACATCGTCGCAAATACCGGATGCCGGAGTCTCAGATCTTCGCCGAAGAGCACGACCCGCGGGATGCGCTGCTGGGTGATGTAAATCAGGGGATCACCCACGGGGACACGATCAAGAAAGAACTTGCCATCGACCAACTCGCGGCTGACCCCCTGCAGCGTGCCCTCCGGCAAGTATGCACGCGAAAGAGCATACAGAAGCTCGTAGGGTCGGCGTGAGACGGGGTTGCGTTCCTTTCGCTCCGCTTCGATCAGGCGCCGGAGCTGGGCTCGCTCGGCCCGGTCGGCCAGGGCCTCGTAGGCAGCCACACGCACCGTCAGCTCCTTGTCTGCAAGCAGCGTCTGCAAGGTGCGTTCGATGTCGGGTCCTCCTTCGACGCGGGCGAGCATTCCGATCGCCGCGGTACGATGGCGTTCGGGCCCGTCCAGCGCAATGTCGATCAGGTATGGGATGACACGCGGGTCGTTGAGGGCGGCACCGGCGCGCAGCGCGGCAAGACGCGGGATGATCTCCGGATAGCCGTACAGCTCACGAAGGAACGGCTTTGCCTGCGGCCCGATCGCCTGAAGGGCCCAGCTCAGCTCCTGCCCGAGCGCCGGCTCGCGTACCAGCGCGTCGGCGTAGCGCTTTGCACTTGCCTGTGGATAGCTCTGGTCGATGGTCGTGTATCGAACCAGCTCGATGAACTCGCCCTGGCGATCGCGGTATTCGTAGGGGATACGGACCTTGATGGTCTCAGAGTCTCGCCCCTTGGCCGGCGGCGACCGATCGCCGTGCCCGGGCGGGAATCGTGCGTTGATCGCTTCCGTGACGGCGCGGGCCATCGAGTGCGAGGGATTGTCAAGCATCAAAATGAGCTCGAGGGGGATCGTTGTGATGGCGCCGTCGAGGATGCGTCCGCTGGTGCGTGTGACGCCGTCGCTTTCGGCGCCAGGCTCTGCGAATGGATTGATGAAGATGGGGCCTCGAGCGTTGCCGACGACGCGCGCCTGGCGTGAACGAAAGGCGCTGGGAAGCCCGAGGCGAAGCTCGGTGGTCCACAATGTGCCCCCTTCGAGACTCGTCGCGTTGAGCGCACGGACATAGGCATCCATGCTCGTGCCCTCAGGAGAGCCGGGGGGGATGGCTGCCTGCACGATGACGACGGCGGTATTCGGGTCGCGGAGCATCTCGGCCGGCGACATGCCTTCAAAGAGAGTTCCGGTGAGCTCATTGGCAGGTCCGATGCCCATGAGTCGCATTTCGCGTTCCATGTGGGCTGCAACATCGGCGGGGAGGGGGAGCCCGCCGGTGCCGTTGAGTCCGACCACAAAGCCGATGCCGGAAGCGAGCACCGGCTGCGCACCGCGGAGCTGGCACACCGAGCCCACGGTTCCCCGCAAGGGTTCGGGCACATCGCGGATGATCATGGGACGAACCTGCTGCGCCTTCGGCGGACGCTTGTTCTTGCGCGCACAGCCCGGGCTGACAATCAGCGCCAGGCACAGAGCAACAGCGGCGACGTTGAAGCACACCCGTGCTGCGCGAGCGACACCCCGGCTTGTTCCAGTCATCTCAGGTTCATCTCCACACGGTCGCTCGCAACACCATTTGCCCACGCATTGCGAGGCGCTGCCCATCCCAGCCACTATACGCCCTTCGCCGAATCGGCTGGATCCGTTCCACGCGATGGCGGGTGAATCGCCAGAGAACTTGCGCGCAGCGGTGGCCGGTGCTTCTTCAAACCCGAACAAACCAAGAGTATGCAGAGTGATGAGCAAGAAGTGCGCACCTGGGAGCACACATGCCCAAGATATGGGGTGAAGGGGACAGGTTTTTGGCCTATTTCTACCATATTCTGTGTGCTTCACGCGTGCTCTGACGCAGCTGCGCCGTCGGTTACTGCTTGATTCATCAGAAGTTGACAGCGATTGACAAGTTGTGCACGCCCCATCTACCGCATTTTGTGCTTGAGCGACTTGTCTGTACGATGGGTTGTGGTATCGTGAGATGCCGGAGCTGGACGGCTCTCGTTTGACGCTCCGGATTGCGAAGTGTGGGTGCCGAACATTTGTTCGGTATGTCTGGAGTTGAAGATGGAGACGATTCGAGCAAGACAAGTGGGCCGAATCGCTCATCGACGACTTGGGTGAACAGTGGGCGCGCCGTCGGGCGCAGGGGAGGCAACGGGCCATGGCGGTCCTTTGTGATACGCAAATTCGTGAACTGATCGGCATCGAGCCGTTCGAAGACGCGCAGAAGCGTCCGGGCACGATCTCCTATGGCGTGTCGAGTTACGGCTACGACGTGCGTGTCGGCACGCGATTCAAGATTTTTTCACCGACCCCGAGAGGAGGCGGCGTCGCGGTCGTGGACCCCAAGCGGTTTGATGACCGGTTCATGGTCGAGGTGGATACGCAGGAAGCTGACGGCCAGGACGGCCGTCCCACCGACCATGTCATCATCCCGCCCAACTCCTTTGCGCTGTGTGAGACGGTGGAGACGTTCAACATTCCGCGCGACGTGCTGGTGCTGTGCGTGGGCAAGAGCACGTACGCGCGTTGTGGCCTGATCGTGAATGTGACGCCGCTGGAACCGGAGTGGCGCGGGAAGGTGACGCTGGAGATCAGCAACACGACGCCGTTGCCGGCCAAGGTGTATGCGAACGAAGGCATCGCGCAGCTGGTGTTTCTCAAGGCCGATCGCGTGTGCGCGGTCAGTTATGCAGACAAGGCGGGCAAGTACCAGGACCAGCCGGGCCTGACGCTGCCGAAGGTGGATTGAAAGGGCATGACCCCAGGCGTTCCCGGGCGGTCGTGGCCGTCCGGAACGGGCTCGGAGGTCAAACTTCAACAGGGCTTTCACGGCGCATGATGCGCTTTGCGGGACGAGACAATGAAGATCACGCGCAGATTTACCAGGGAAGGCCAGAACCCATTCAACACGGTCGAGTGGACGACCCGATCGAGCAAGATCACCAACCCGGATGGCTCGGTGGTGTTCGAGATGAGCGACGCCGAGGTGCCCAAGACGTGGAGCCAGCTTGCCACGGACATCATGGTGAGCAAGTACTTCCGCAAGGCGGGGGTGCCTCAGAACGGCGGGCCGAACGGGCTGCCCAGCCCGGGGTATGAGGGTTTGCCGGGCGCGGAGGTTGAGAAGGGGCCTGAAAAGTCGGCCAAGCAGGTCATCCACCGCTTGGCAGGCTGCTGGCGTCACTGGGGGGAGAAGTACGGCTATTTCGATACCCCGGCCGACGCGCAAGCCTTTTACGACGAGCTGGTGTACATGATGGTGCACCAGATGTGCGCGCCCAACAGCCCGCAGTGGTTCAACACGGGTCTCAACTGGGCGTACGGCATCTCCGGCCCGGCCCAGGGGCATTACTACTGCGATCCGGTCACGGGCGAGTGTCGCGAAGCGGACGATGCGTACTCGCACCCGCAGCCGCACGCGTGCTTCATCCAGTCGATCGAAGATGATCTGGTCAACGAAGGCGGGATCATGGACCTGTGGACGCGCGAGGCGCGCCTGTTCAAGTACGGCAGCGGCACGGGGTCGAACTTTTCAAAGCTGCGGGCCGAGGGCGAAGCGCTTTCCGGCGGAGGCAAAAGCAGCGGGCTGATGAGCTGGCTTCGGATCGGCGATCGGGCCGCAGCCGCGATCAAGAGTGGGGGTACGACACGCCGGGCGGCGAAGATGGTCTGCCTGGATCTGGATCACCCGGACATTCTCAGCTTCATCAACTGGAAAGTGCGCGAAGAGATCAAAGTCGCCGCGATGGTCGAGGGTTTCAAGGCCATTGCAGACGAACGGGCTTCGAGCAGCGACCCGGAAACAATCGGCGAAACGGCCAGGCGACTCGGGCTGAGCCTCACCTACGACTTCAACGGCGAAGCCTATCAGACGGTCAGTGGGCAAAACTCCAACAACTCGATCCGAATTCCTGACGAGTTTTTCGAAGCCGTCGACAAGGGCGCGGAATGGAAGACCTACTGGCGAACGACTGGGCAAGAAGCCCGCAGCTATGACGCGCGGGACTTGTGGAACCAGATCGGCTACGCCGCGTGGCGATGTGCAGACCCGGGCGTGCAGTTTGACACGACGATCAATGCGTGGCACACGTGCCCGAACGCCGGCCGGATCAACGCGAGCAACCCGTGCAGCGAGTACATGTTCCTCGACGACACGGCGTGCAATCTGGCGTCACTGAATATTCTCAAGTTTTACGAGCCTGATACGCGCAGCTTTGACATTGCATCGTTCGAGCACGCGATCGATCTGTGGACGACGGTGCTGGAAATCAGCGTGCTGATGGCCGCGTTTCCGAGCCGCAGGATCGCCGAGCTGAGCTATCGCTACCGAACGCTCGGGCTTGGCTACGCCAATCTGGGCGCGATGCTGATGCAGGCCGGGATTCCGTATGACTCGGAAGAAGCGCGGGCGGTGTGCGCCTGCCTGTCGGCCGTGCTGACCGGTCGCAGCTACCGGATGTCGGCGTTGATGGCGCGGGAGCTTGGCGCCTTTGCCGGCTACGAAGCCGACCGGGCCAACATGCTGCGCGTGATTCGCAATCATCGGTTGGCTGCACACGGCACGCCACGGACTGCCTCGGCGTATGGCGACCTGAAGATCCGGCCCGTCCCGATCGACCACGCACTCGTTCGTTCCGGGCGCGTTCGGATCAGCAATATCGAAAATGTGCTCGCCCATGCGACCCATGCGTGGGATGAGGCACTTTCCATCGGCATCGAACACGGATTTCGCAACGCGCAGACGACTGTGATCGCGCCGACCGGCACGATCGGGCTGTTGATGGACTGTGACACGACCGGAGTGGAGCCGGACTTTGCCCTGGTGAAGTTCAAGAAGCTGGCAGGGGGCGGGTACTTCAAGATCGCCAATGCATCGCTGCGCCCGGCCCTGCGTTCGCTCGGGTACACCGGCGAGCAGATACGCGAGATCCTCACCTACATCCTGGGCACGCTTGATCTGTCCGTGCCCATGCCGACCTCGATCGTCGGCGTACAGGAAGGGCAGACGTTCGCCCAGTGGCTGATCGGCAAGGGCTTTGAACCCGAAGACCTCGAGCAGATTCAAAACCAGCTTCCCGGCGTGTTTGATATCACCTTTGCCTTTGCGCCCTGGGCACTGAGCGACGAAACGCTCACGCGCATCGGCATCGACCCGGCCGAGGCACGCATGACCCCCGGCTTCAACATTCTCAAGGAGCTGGGACTGACCAGTGAAGCAATCGCCGAACTCAACACGCTGGTGTGCGGCACGCAGACCATCGAAGGCGCGCCGCACATCCGTGAAGAACACCTGCCTGTGTTCGATTGCGCGAACAAGTGCGGCAAGATCGGCACGCGCTTCATCAAGCCGGAAGGTCACATCCGCATGATGGCAGCCGCCCAGCCGTTCATTTCCGGAGCCATCTCCAAGACCATCAATCTGCCGCACGAGGCAACGGTTGACGACATCAAGGCAGCCTATCGGCTGAGCTGGGAACTCGGGCTCAAGGCCAACGCGCTGTATCGCGATCGTTGCAAGCTCTCACAGCCGTTGAACACCACAAGCGACGTCGACCTGGAAGAGGAGGTGGATGAGCTGGGGGAATCCGAAGCCCGGGAGGAAGTGGCTGGGCAAGTCGCCGATGCCGTGGAAGCTGTGGCGGATGAAGACGGCTCGCGTGCGGTCGAAGTGGTTGAGAAGATCGTGCAAAGGCCTCTGCGTCGTCGTCTGCCCGAGACACGGAAGTCGCTGACGCACAAGTTCAACGTGGCCGGGCACGAGGGCTACCTGACTGTCGGGCTGTATGAAGACGGCAAGCCGGGCGAACTGTTCATCACGATGGCCAAGGAAGGATCGACCATCGGCGGGCTGATGGACTCGCTGGGAACGGCGACCAGTGTGGCGTTGCAGTACGGCGTGCCGCTGGAGAGCCTCGTGCGCAAGTTCACACACCAGCGTTTCGAGCCGGCGGGCATGACGACCAACCGGGACATTCCCTTTGCCCGCAGCCTGGTCGACTACATCTTCCGCTGGCTCGGAATGGAGTTCATCCCCGGGTTCCGTGAGGCCAACGCACCGCAGCGTCCGAGCGAATCGCGCGGGTCCGAGCCACAGCAGCGACTTGAAACCAAGACCCATCGCATGAAGCAGAAGGGAGATTCACATTGGAGCAGTTCCGATCACCCGTCCGAGCGGGAGACGACGCCGGCCACCGGTGCGACCACTCCCGCCGGTGCCGTGCCCCTCGGCGCCCCGGAGACGACAGCCGTGCGAGTCGAAGCCCGCGCCGCGACTTCGTCCTTGTCCATCGCCCTGGAATCGATGGAAGCGTCGGGCGATGCGCCGCCGTGCGATGTGTGCGGCGAGATTACGGTGCGCAGCGGCACGTGTTACAAGTGCATGAACTGCGGCAACAGCATGGGATGCAGTTGACCTGACCGGTCCCACTGTTGGTGTCGGGGGCCACCCACCTGCGCCTCCCAACGCAAGCCCCTGACACCACGCCTCCCACCCCCGGGCGCCTCCCACCACGGCCCGGGGGTTTTTTATTCGCGCGTCGGTGCCAGGGCCGAAGTTGAACGCAGTGCACGCCCGGCTGAAGGAAGCCATCCTTCTTCGATGCGGAACAAGAGATGTTGCTCTCGACGCGACGCGGAACGAAGAACTCCGCCTGCCTTGAACACGGCTGGAAACGTCCACCATCGATCGACGAGAAGAGAG
>RFGK01000291.1 GCA_003697045.1 Planctomycetota bacterium | reverse complement strand
GGCGGCTCGGCCAGTGAAGAAGCCGTCACCGAGGCGTTCCGCATCATTCTCTCCGACGAGAAGGTCAAGGGCGTGCTGGTCAACATCTTCGGCGGCATCATGGACTGCGCAGTCATCGCCCAGGGCATCGTCAACGCGGCTCGGGAAGTCGGCTTTACCGTGCCTCTCGTGGTGCGGCTGGAAGGGAACAACGTGGAGAAGGGACGGCAGATTCTCGAAAACGCCGCGTCGAGCCTGACCACCCTTCAGGCTGCGTCCGACCTGCGAGACGCCGGGGAGAAGGTCGTCAAGGCGGTGGGGTAAAGCAGGAGCCGACCCAGACGGTGCACGCGCACAGAGCCGTCGCCCATCGTCGGCGCGGCCCGGCTTGGCTGGAACATCAAAGTCGGCGTGACGATGCGTTCGTGTGCTCGTCTTGCGGTACACTCCCGGGATGGACTACACGTACCGATACTCCTCCCAGCGTGCGCCCGTCTTTGCTCGCCATGTGGTCGCGACCAGTCACCCGCTCGCAGCCCAGGCCGGGCTCGACATGATGAGACGCGGGGGCAACGCGGTCGATGCCGCCGTCGCCACCGCCATGGCGTTGACTGTGCTCGAGCCGACGAGCAATGGCATTGGGGCCGACAACTTCGCGCTGGTCTGGACCGGGGGCGGGCTGCACGGGCTCAACGCCTCCGGCCGTGCACCGCACGCGCTCAAGCGCGAGCGTTACGCGGGCATGCAGCAGATTCCGTACTACGGCTGGGACGGCGTGACGACGCCGGGAGCCGTGTCGGGCTGGGTTGCCCTTGCACGCGAGTTTGGGCGTTTGCCCATGACGACCCTTGCCGAGCCGGCCGTGCATTACGCGAAGAGCGGTGCGATCGTCCCGCCGGAGATCGGGTTCTACTGGAACCGGGCTGCGCGCGCCTACTCGCGTCAGAACCAGCCGGCCTGGTTTGACACGTTTACCATGGACGGCCGGGCGCCGTCCGTGGGCGAATCGGTGCGCTTGCCCGATCATGCCCACACGCTTGCAGCCATCGCCGAGACGGAAGGCAAGGCGTTCTATGAGGGCGTGCTCGCAGAAAAGATCGAACAGGCTGCGATCGCCGGCGGCGGCGACCTCCGCGCCGAAGACCTTGCCCATCATCGCGCCGACTGGGTGCGCCCGATCCACATCGACTACCACGGCTGGCGCCTGCACGAGATTCCACCCAACGGCCAGGGGATCGTCGCCCTGATCGCACTCGGCATTCTCAAAAACTTCAATATGGCAAGCCTCGACCCCGACAGCGCCGAACACCTGCACCTGTCGATCGAAGCGATGAAACTCGCCTTTGCCGACGGACACCGCTACGTTGCTGACCCCGACGCAATGGATATTGACGCTGCGCTGCTTCTCGACGAAGACTATCTGGCCGAGCGAGCAAGGCTCATCGATCGCACCCGCGCCCAGGACTACGGCCACGGCACGCCCAAGATGGGTGGCACCGTCCTCCTCACCGCTGCCGACGACGAGGGCACCATGGTGACACTCATCCAGAGTTGCTACACCGGCTTCGGCTCGGGCGTCGTCGTGCCCGACACGGGGATTGCCCTTCAAAACCGAGGGTGCTGCTTTACGCTCGAACGCGGGCATCCCAATGAAGTCGGCCCCGGCAAACGACCGTACCACACCATCATCCCCGCATTCGTCACGCGCACCGCGCCGGACGACCGGGAGCAGCCCGTCATGGCCTTCGGCGTCATGGGAGGGTTCATGCAGCCACAAGGTCATGCACAAGTCCTCATGCGCATGGCAGACCACGACATGAATCCGCAAACGGCTCTGGATGCACCACGCTGGCAGGTCGAAAAAGGGCTGAGGGTTTCCATCGAGCCCGGTTTCGATGAGACGGTGTACGAAAGGCTGCGCGAGCTCGGGCACGAGCTGCGCGTCCACGAACGCCGCAACGCCTCATTTGGGCGCGGCCAGGCCATCTACAAGCTCGACGACGGCTACTGCGCCGGCTCCGACCTCCGCTGCGACGGCCAGGCGGTTGGATTCTAACGCACGACCTGCCCCTCTCACCCACGCGGCCAGTTCGGCCGCTGGAGAGCCCCCGGCGCCTCGCAGACGATCGAACCAGCCGATGCTGCGACAAGCCACCGTCGTGGCCTCCGGGCAGAATCGGCGTCGAGCGTGCCTTGCTTGCGACCGGCCCGCGCCCGGGACGCCTGTTGTCCTGCACGCGCCCCACCCTATGCTTTCACATTCGCATCGCCTCTTGGCGCGTCCGGGGCGATCATCGAGGGGATCATCATGAGCAACATCTCCGTCAAAGCCGTCGGCCCTGGAACTTCTTCCCTTGAGCCTGAGCGGCTCATGGGCCTTGATCTCGTCCGAGCCTCGGAAGCAGCTGCCCTCAATGTCCTCCGCTGGATCGGAAAGGGAGACAAGGACGCTGCCGACGCAGCAGCCACCGATGCCATCCGCGGCATGCTTCAGTATGTCGACATGTGCGGGATGTGCACCATCGGAGAAGGCATCAAGGACGAAGCGCCCGGAATCTTCGTCGGCGAGAAGCTGGGCAACTGGAGGCCGGGAAGCCCACACGTTTCCATCGCCGTCGATCCGATCGATGGCACCACCCTGACAAGCAAGGGCCTGCCCGGCGCCGTCTCGGTTATTGCCGCTGCCAAATGTCAATCGGAAGATGACGTCGCCCTGGCGGAAGTTCCCGCGGTGTACATGGAGAAGATCGCTGTGGGGCCCAAGGTCAAGGATGGCCCGGGGCATGTGCGCTTCGATGTGCCGGTCGAGCAGAACCTCGAGCTGGTCGCGCTCAAACTTGGCAAGCGCGTGCGCGATCTGGTCGTGTGCGTGCTCGATCGTCCCCGACACGCCGAGCTCATCGCCGATATTCGTCGGACCGGTGCAGCCATTCGCATGATCGGCGACGGTGACGTGGCCGGCGCCATCGCGCCTTCCATGCCCGATAGCGGCGTCGATATCTACATGGGAATCGGCGGCGCCCCCGAAGCCGTCCTCGCCGCGGCTGCCATCAAGTGCCTCGGAGGCGAAATCATCGGACGAATGTGGCCTCGCGACGAAAAAGAGCGCGAAGAACTCATCGCCGGCGGCATGAAAGAAGAAGATATCCGAAAGACCTACACCTCCGAAGACCTGGCCAAGGGCGATGGCATCGTCTTCGCCGCCACCGGCATCACCGACAGCGCCCTGATCCGCGGCGTCACCGTCAACGGAACCATCGCCCGCACCCAGTCCGTCGTCATGCGCGCCCGCTCACGCACCGTCCGCTACATCACCGCCTACCACGACCTGACGCGCAAGACCATTCGCGTCGCCTCCGACCCCGGCGACCGGCAAGTCTGACGCGATACTCCGCACGCTGCTGCACACAACTCGCCGCAGAGGCGCAGAGGCCGGCCTCGTCCATCTGTTCTGAACGCGAATTCTCGACAGGCGTGCCTCGGCCCCCGGCAAGCCGACGGTTCTCACCGGCCTGCCCGAGCACGTTCCGGTTCTCTCATCCCAGCATTTTCCGAAGCACCGGTTCATACGCGTCGGCGTAGCGCATCATGCCAAGATCGGTCGGGTGTGAGCCGTCGATCGCTGCCTCGGAATCGTCGCCCAGCAAACGATCCGAAGTAAGATAATGCAGTCCGCCGATGCCGCTCTTGACAAGCGCATCGTATGCGTCCTGCAACGCGGCCCGTCTCTCGGCCGCATATCGCGAGCGCCCCGGCTCGGCCCAGGCATTGGTAAACGCTCGACCCTCAACCAGCAGGATCGGAGTCTCTCCACGCTTGGCACGCAGCCTCTCAACAAAAGGCACCGCCCGCTCGCGCACCTGGTTCGGATTCATATTGGGCATTGCGTCGATGGCGTATGCCGAAGCCTCGATCTCCCCGAGCAGATCGGCCAGCACCGGCTCCATCTTCGCGCTGCCGGAAAACCCAAGGTTGATCGTTTCGACTCCGAGGCGACGCCCGAGAATGGCAGCAAACGCCATACCCGGCCTTGAAGCGCTGCACCCCTGCATGATCGACGAACCATAAAACACGATCGGCCTGCGCTTCGCATCGTCGTGCCTTGCGACCTCCCAGCGCGCATTGGAGCGCGTCCCGATCGAAAGTTCGGTCAACTCGTTGTACAACGGCATATACAGGCGAAAGTGGTTCAGCCCCGTGGGAGGGCGCGCCAGAACACGGTCTCTGGTTTGCTGCCCCCCCGGCCCGGCGACCGCATACCAGCGAAGCCGACCCATCTGATCCCGTGCATACAAGTCGAGACCGCTCTTGCCTGCCTCGGTCATGTGCCACATGCCAAGCTCGCCGGACCCCAGCGCCCACGTCACGCGAAGTTCGGGAGAATCCGTCGTGAAATCCAGATACTGCCCGGCTGCGCAGCGACCATTGTTCCACACGCCCGATGTCACTCGCCCCTGCGCCCAGCCCGGCAGACGTCCAAACTCCGGGCTTGTCTCCGCCCAGCCTCGCCCTCGCAGGTCATGCGGTTTGATGGTGTGCCATTCGATGCGATCGTCGGTATCCGCGCGCCCGACCGCACCCCGAGCACCGGCTGCAAGCACCACCCCGACAAAGGTTCGCCGCGACAAGTTCATGCGCCTCTCCTTCTTTCAGCGTCATCGATCTTCCCGACCGATTCTGACCTGCGCCCACACCGCGTCGTGGTCTGACGGACAACGCCCCCCATCACCCCTTGTGCGATCGATGTCGGCTGCGATGATCTCAATGCCGGTGCTGCACAGGATGTGGTCGATCTTCTCCCCGTCTCGCCGGTCCGCAAATCCGTTGAACGTGCCGACCTGTGTGACCTCGGGATGAATCGCCCGGTACGAATCAACCAGGCCAACGGGTGGAACCTCGCCGCCCCCAGACGCAATCTCCCCGCGCAAGAAACGACACACCGCGTTGTCTTCGCCCGCGTTGAAATCGCCCATCACAATCACGGGTTCGTCTGCAAACGGTCGCTGCGCGATCAACTCGGCAATGTATTCCACGCTGCGCCGGCGCGATTCCTGAGACTGGTGATCAAGATGCACGTTATACACCCAGATCGCCGAACTGGTCTTCAGATCAATCAGCCTGACCCACGTGCACACGCGCGTGATCGCATTGCCCCAACTCCTCGACCCCGGCACGTTCGGCGTGTCGCTCAGCCACACCGTCGCACTGCGGTCCACTGCAAACCGTGCGCTGCGCACCAGGATTGCCGCGTGTTCGCCTCCGCGCCGGCCGTCATCCCGTCCGATCCCCACAAGCGCATACCCCGGCAGTTGCGCTCGAATCTCGTCAAGCTGAAAGGCAAGTGCCTCCTGCAAGCCCAGCACGTCGGCGTCAAGCGTGCGAATCACGCCGATGCACAACGTGCGCCGACGCTCCCAGGCATTGTCTCCGTCACGGGCTGTGCCATACCTGATGTTGAACGTTGCAACCGTCAGCGCGTCGTCGCGCTCGGGCCCGGCTGCTCGAACCGGCACCAAACACAGCGCCAGTACGACGGAAAGCAGGATGAATCGGCAACGCACGGAGCAGCTCCCTTCGTTCGATCCTTGGCCGGCCACCTTCACCGGGGCCTCCCGGACTTTCAATTGTTTCTTCAGTCACCGACCACGAACCCGTCCGCGGCTCACCTGCTACCGTTTGTCATGGATGGTTCCGCGCAGGTGCGTCCTGACTGGTGCTCACTGGTGCTGGCTGCTGCTGCAAGCGTGGCTCTGCACGCCGCAGGAGCCGCACTGCTGGTCTCTCCGTGG
>RFGK01000290.1 GCA_003697045.1 Planctomycetota bacterium | reverse complement strand
GCGACTCATCCGGCTCGACCGGCTCACGTTCGGCCCGGAAGGCATGCCCATGCCCGAGCGGCTCTTTGTCGACGCGTCGGCACTGCCCGGCGTCATCACAGGACTTGGGCTCCGCGCCACGGCCGTGCCTGAGCACATCCTCGATCGGTTGGACATGCGATGCAGTCCGGACGACCTGGTCCCGCTCGCCATGTACATCGCCGTTCCCGTGCGCCCCCCGCATGTCTGGTATGGGCACAATCTCGCCTCGCTCAATCGACTCGTGCCCGAGCTTGAGCTGCGCGGACTGGCTACGGCGACCAAAGCGCTCGGTCTGGCCGTGATGCGCTGCACCGAGCAGCTCGGAGCGACACAGTGGACCTCGCCGGCGCTGCACGTTCACACACGATTCGGGCCACTGGAGTTGCTCACTGCATGGACGCCCGCTCACGCCGACTCGGCCACACTGACGTATCGCCTGCGCCTCACCGACCAGTTGCTTGTTGACGTTGTTTCAGGCACGGCGAGGCGTGTTGACATGGTCGAGAGCGAACTGACGTGGGTTGAGCCGTTTGACATGCGCACGATTCGCCTGCTTGAAGGACGCATCGAGCGCGGCGAACGGCTGGCGGTGGTCGGCCCGCCGGACGGAAACGGTTGCGTGCCCGTGGCAACGCTCAGCTTTGACCAAGAAGCGCCAGCAGGAGCGCCTGCTCGGTGTGCACCCGATTCTCCGCCTGGTCCAACACCGCCGAACGAGGCCCATCAATGACGGAATCCACGACCTCATCGCCGCGGTGCGCGGGCAAACAGTGCAGGAAGATTGCATCAGACGCGGCCTTTCCGAACAGCTCGTCGTCCACGCGGAACTTCTCAAACACACGCCGGCGTTCTTGTTCCTGCGATTCCTGCCCCATCGAGGCCCACACATCCGTATAGACCGCACGCGCACCACGCACCGCCTCGACCGGATCGTTCGTCAGCGTCAGTTGCGCACCGGCTGCCTCGGCGGCTGCGACGATGTCCTGGTCGGGCTCATAGCCTCTCGGCGTTCCCACACGTAGCACAATTCCCAGCCGGGCACTTGCATTGATCAGAGAATGGCACACGTTGTTGCCGTCCCCGACGTATGCCAGGTCGATCCCCTGCTCATTGCCGAACCACTGCCGGAGTGTGAGCACGTCGGCCAGCGCCTGACAGGGATGCAGCAGATCGCTCAGCCCGTTGATCACGGGCACCGTCCCGGCCGTCAGCGCCAGCAAGTCTGCGTGGTCGAATACGCGAGCCATGATCGCATCCACGTATCGAGACAGCACCCGGGCCGTGTCTTCGATCGTTTCGCCCCGTCCCAATTGCAGATCGTTGGGCGAGAGGAACATTGCCGATCCGCCCAGACGTGTCATCGCCACCTCGAACGAGACACGCGTTCGTGTCGACGACTTCTGGAAGATCATCGCCAGCGATCGGCCTGCGAGCGCATCACGTCTTTCACAGGGGTCGGCCTTGAAGCGATCGGCCTGGTCGAGAATCGCCCGCAGTTCGTCCGTCTCCCAGTCCAGCAGCGAAAGGAAGTGCTTCATGAGGCCCCCACTGTCGAAATGCTGTTGAGCCGCTCAACCACCGCATCGCCGAGCTTCGGCTCACCCCCGAGTCGGGGCACGTCTTCCACTTCGTACCGCACACGCACGGCCGGCTTGTCCAGATTCAGTTTCGCTGCGAGATTGAACGGCGTTCCGACAAGCACGACATCGCAGTCCGTGGCTCGAACCGACGCCTCCAGATCGGCAATTTGCTCGGGGTAATAGCCCATGGCGGGAAGCAGACGGCCGACCTGCGGGTACTTGCCGAGCGTCTGGCGGATCGACCCGACCGCGTACGGCCTTGGGTCGACGACTTCACGCGCTCCAAACTTCTCAGCGGCGACCTGCCCGGCGCCGAAGCTCATTCCACCGTGTGTCAGGGTCGGGCCGTCCTCGATGCACAGCACTCGCTTACCTCGCACCAGCGATTCGTCGCCTTCGATCGTCACAACGCTGCGCGACCGCAGAATCATCGCCGAAGGGTTCATGGCTGCGACTGCCCGCTCAACGGCCTCAATGTCATCGGCCTCGGCTCGATCGCACTTGTTGAGCACGACGATGTGCGCACGCCTGACATTGACCTCGCCTGGAAAGTACGTCGATTCGTGCCCCGCGCGCAGCGGGTCGGCAACCGTCACCCACACGTCCGGGCGGAAGAACGGGATGTCGTTATTGCCTCCGTCCCAGAAGATCACGTCGGCTTCACGTGACGCCTCATCGAGAATCGCCTGGTAATCCACGCCGGCAAAGACGACTGTGCCCTGCTCGATGTGCGATTCATACTCCTCACGCTCCTCAAACGTGCACTGGTGCGCGTCAAGGTCAGCTATGGTCTCAAAACGCTGCACCCGCTGCTTTGCCAGATCCCCATAGGGCATCGGGTGCCGCACGACTACGACCCGTCTCCCACTGTTCTTGATCGCGCGCACCAGCGAACGTGTTGTCGGACTCTTGCCCGAGCCCGTGCGCACCGCCGTCACCGCAACCACCGGCACCGGCGAAGACAACCCCACTTCGTTCATCCCGAGAAACCGAAAGTCAGCACCCGCAGAGAGCACACGTGAAGCCACATGCCCCACGTGCTCATACGACACATCCGAATAGCTGAACACACACTCGTCCACACCATGCTCTTCGATCAGTCGCTCCAGGTCGTCCTCAGATTCGATCGGGATTCCCTTTGGGTACAACGGCCCGGCCAACTCGGCCGGATATTGCCTTCCCTCAATCTTCGGGATCTGAGTCGCCGTGAATGCGACAACTTCGTAGCGGTCATCGCCGCGAAAGACGGTGTTGAAGTCGTGAAAATCGCGCCCTGCTGCTCCGAGGATGAGTATTTTTCGCCGTGACATGCTGACCTCCTGAAATGGAGCATATGCACCTGAATCTTCGCCGCCGGACGGGTGAGGGGCATACCGTCTTTCGTGCCGCACGAGAGCACTCATCGACCCCGTACAGCCAGCCCCACCGTCGTCGTAGCGCTCGGTGGGCACGCCTTCATGCAGCCGGGGCAGACCGGCACCCACGAAGACCACAGTCGCAACGCGGCAGCCATTTGCGAGCAACTCATGACGCTCGTTGAGCGCGGGTATCGGATCGTCATCACCCACGGCAACGGTCCGCAGGTCGGTGCTCTGCTCGAGCGAGATGAGCATCGCGGCGATACGCTCCCGGTGCTGCCGCTTGATGTGCATGTGGCCCAGACCGAAGGCAGCCTCGGCTACTACCTCCAGTTGCAACTGCTCAACAGCTTGCGACGACGGGCCATCCGCCGATTCGTCGTCACGGT
>RFGK01000289.1 GCA_003697045.1 Planctomycetota bacterium | reverse complement strand
GGGTCCGTGTTCGGCCCGAGCGGAACAACCGTGCGGTACGACTCATTGAATGCGATCACGCCGACCAGATCGGTCCGATCGAGGCTCTGGATCGCCATCGCGGCGGATTCGTTGGCAACTTCCTGCTGTGTGCGCACAGACCCGAGCACAGAGGCGCCCATCGATCCCGAACTGTCAAGCACGAACATGATCGCCGCTTCGGGAACAATGATCTGATCGGGCAGATCGAGCCTGATCGGCATAATGGGTTCGAGCAAGGAACCATGCCACCCCCCCGCGCCAAATGCATCGGGCCCGCCGATCATCACCAGCCCGGCCCCGACATCTTGCACATGAGAAATGAGCATCTCCTGCTGGCGATCATCGAGCGCCTCGGCCGGCACATTCTGAAACACGACCAGGTCATACGACTGCAACTCAAGCATGCTCTGGGGAAACCCATCGGGCGAAACGACCTGCACGTCGATGTCGGCTTCGGTCAGCGCACGCGGCAGAGTCGCACCCTCTCCATCAGGTGATCCATTGGAAACGCCGTCCACAAACAGGACCGAGCCCCGCCCCGGAACCAGCGTGAACGCCGAGCTGCGGTTGTTTGCAAGCGTGGTATCCCCGACAAAACGCGTTCCATCTCGATCAGGCTCGTAGCTGACCTCGAATCTATGGACACGGCCCGGAGGCAGAGGCACATTGATCAGCTCGATGTTTCGACCTGGTTCAAGTTGAATGCGACGGCCGTAGCCCGCCTGCGGACCGTTGATATCCAGTGCCTCTCCTTCACGCGCAAGGTACAACGTGCCCTGTGTGCTTGCGGTGCTTCGCAGCACAACGCGCAGGGGGATCGTCGATCCCGGCGCCGCCCGAGGCGGCGCATCAAACGACTCAACCACGACCTCATCGCCCACGCGATGGTCAATGGGAACAACGTCGATACTGAGTCCGCTGCCAAAGCCCGCCCCGGCCAGCTCGGCTGCGGCGTCAATCGCATCCCCGGCAGTATCGTTGCCGTCGCTGATGAGCACAAGCCGCGTCGTTGAATCGGCCGGCGCCAAGGCTGCGGCATATCGAAGCGCCGCGCTGATGTTCGATCCTTCCACACCCGGCGGCTCAAGAGAACGATCGAGCACATTGGCACGCGATGGAACCGCAGCCGCGATCGCCTTGCCGTCAAAGACCACCAAGCCAAACAAATCGTCAGGCCCACGCCGATCCGTCGACGCTCTCAAGAACTCGCGAATACGTGTCGCAGGTTCCGGGCCCAAATCGCTGAATCGCATGACTGACTGTGACAGATCAATCACGGCGATCGTCGTCAATGACTCCGTTTCGCGCACACGCCGAGCGCCTGCCAGCATCCCGACGATCAGCGCAAAGAGCACAATACGTGCGCCCACAGCCGTCACTCGCCGGAGCATGATCATTGCGCGAAACCACCGAAGCCCAACCACGGCCACCGGGATGGCCGCCAGCAGCAGCCACAGTCGCCCGGGATCTTCGAACGAGAAGCTCACCATCCTCGGCTAGTCGCCTCCACCTGCATCGTCGGCGTCGCGACCCTCTCTGATCGTCTGCTCCAGCACCCGTTCGAGGTATCGTCTGTGGACGCTTCGCACATAGTCCCGGGCCCGACGCGGCACACTCTGCCCTTCAATGGCGCGCTCCGTTCCTTCCGCCGCCTCACGCACGCGCTCCGCAAGCTCCTGCGGAGCAGCCCGGGCCAAAGTGGGAGGCGGAGCATCATCTCCACGCTCGCGCTGACCGACGACACGCTGCGAGAAATCATCACCCACATTCTCGGGGCGAGCATCGACAAGCTCACTGCGCGGGTTCCACGGCTCGACGGGGCGTTCGCGCTTGAGCCTCTCCTGCAGCGTGCGCGCCATCTCGCCAAGACGCTCTCTCTGCTCGGGCGTGGCGTTCTCCAGCAGATCGCGAGCCATCTGTTCATACTGCTCCGAACGCGCCAGCTTCCGCAATCGTTCGAATTGCTCCCGGTCCATCTGCCTGAGCTGCTCGATGGCTCGGTCAAGCGCATCTTCATTCACCGTGTCCGGCCGATCAGGCTGGGATGGCGTCGGTCCAGGTGAGTTTGAGCCGTCGGAATCGGGCTGCGTCTCGTTGACAGGCTGCCGCTGATCGCCTGGTTGTTGCTGATCGCCCGGTTGTTGCTGATCGCCCGGTTGTTGCTGGTCGCCCGGTTGTTGCTGGTCGTCAGGTTGCGACTCGTTGCCCGATTGCCGGCCGGGTTGCTCTCTTTGGCCACTTTGCCCCTGTGCATCTGTTTCCTGTTGCCTGACAGGCTGGGATTGTTCCCCGGATGGAGAATCATCCACCGGCCGTTCAGCGGGTGTTTGCTCGCCGTCGGGCTGGGGCTGTTCGGTTGGTTGCTGCCGCTCGCGGGGCGTCTCTTGCTCACTTGCCTGCGATTCATCGCTGGGCTGCTGTTGCTCACCTGTTGTGTCTTTTGCATCACCCGCTTCTTCCCGCTCGCCGGGGGGGCGTTGCTTGTCGGGTTGGTCTGGTGGTATCGGCTGGTCGGTCAGCTGATCTTCGCCGGCCGGAGTTTCTTGTTCGCTGCTCTGCGGCTCATCCGGTGCTTCACTTCGATCAGACTGAAGCGACTGCGGATCGCGTTCGATCTGATCGGCCAACCGCTTGAGCTGCTCACTCAGCTCCTCGCCGGCGTCACCGGGCCGGTCCGGCTGTTCGTTCGGACCGGTCTGGTCCTCCTGGCTATCGACGGATTGCCCGGGCGGACTCTCAGGAAGATCTTTGGGCCTGTCCAGTTGTTCTGCCAGCTCGCGCACATCTTCTGCAAGCTGCTGTCTCGCCTGTTCATCCATTGCGTGCGCATCGCGCACGAGCTGTTCGAGTCGTTCGGCCACCCCCTCGAAGTCTCTCGCGCGCAGCGCCCTGGTGACGTCTGAAACCAACGAATCCGGCCGCGACACCAACGAATCCAACATTTCATCCAGAACTTCTTGCTCACGCTCGGCCTGAGCGCGAAGTTCCTCTGCCCGCTGTTCGAGAACCGCTGCAGACTCGGTCGTCGCGCCCTCCGGACTGCGCAGCCCCTCCCTCAACTCGCGCTCGATTTCGCGCAAGCGCTCGATGGCCTGCTCGTCGGCTTCGTCCAACTCCTGTTCAGGGACGAGTTCGGCCAGCGTTTCGACCGTGCGCACCAGCGTCTGCCTTGCCTGCTCCACTTCCGAAGCATCGGCCCGTCCGCGCATCTCCCGCACATACGGCGGAATCACCCACACCGCCCCCACTGCTAGCGCGGAAAGCACCGGCCAGACCAGCCACGTCTTGCCCATGCGAATCGGCACCGCACGCGAGAGACGGACCGATTCGGCACATCGCTCCGCATCGGCAATCGCCAGTGACGCGAATGCGGGGTCCTCGTCGATACTGCACAGCTCGAGCGCCGATGAAAGCCGGTCTTTTAGTCCCAATGCGTCGTCGACCTGCGCTGCCGCGCCGAGCAGCGAACCGGAACGAACCACCCCCACGCCCACCGCAAGGACCAGTGAGCCGACAAAGCATGCGCCCACGACGAGCAGCCCCGCCCACTGTCCGAGCCATGAAGCGGCCAACGCGCCGGCCACAATCGCCACACACGATCCGGCCACGAGCAGACGACCCGCGGCGTGAATCGTGTGGGCAAGCGCCCGACGCCGTCGCGCACGCATCGC
>RFGK01000060.1 GCA_003697045.1 Planctomycetota bacterium | reverse complement strand
GCGATGCCGGCGGGGTATTTCGATGCTGAGCACCAGATTGCGGTGTTTGAGCGTCACTTCGGCGAGATCGGCTCGGTGGAGAGAGCGCTGCTGCGTTCGCGCTCATCGCTTGCGCGGGCAGCGGTCGAATAGCCGGGACTGGCTTGCGGAATCACCCGCACGGGGGTAACGTCTTCCGGTTCGATCGGAGGTCTCCCGTGCGCATTGCCGTCATCATCGGGGTTGGGGTGGTTCTTGTCGCGCCGTGTTTTGCTCAGCAAGCTGCCGAGCAACCGGCGGATGAGCAAGCGAGGGCAGCCCTCTCGAAGACCGGGTTTTCGCTTGAGGTTGCCGGTCGCTGGATCGGAAAGTCCGATCTGGACGCCTCGCCCGGGGAGGTCGGCGTGGCGCGTGTGTCGACCCGGCTGGGCGTGCGACACCAACTTTCGGACAAGGTCGGGCTGACCTTCGCAGCCGAGCTTGAACACTCCGTCTATGACTTTGACAATGCGACCGGGCTGATCGCGGGCACCAGCAACCCATTTGATGATGCGACGATCGCAACGCTGTCGCTGGGGGCGCAGGTGCGCGTCAGCGAGCAGGACGCCTGGTTTGTGACCGGGTTTGTGCGCTCGGCGGGGGAGAGCGGGGCCGACTTCAACGACACCATCACCGGCGGCGGAATTGTCGGCTTTCAGCGCACGTTTTCGAAAGACCTGACACTGGGGATCGGAGTGTTGGCAAGTTCGGAGCTGGAAGGGGATGTGTACATCATTCCGGTGCCGATGGTTCGCTGGCAGATTGCCGAACGCTGGTCGCTGGCAACTGGGCAGGGAGCCGACGTTCGTCTGGCCTTTGCGCCCAGCGAACGCTGGGCGTTTGGGCTGGAAGCGGCATGGGATCGGCGGGAGTTTCGACTCGACGATCGTGGGCCTTTGCCTTCGGGTGTCGTGGATGAACGCCATATCCCGGTCGGCCTGTTTGCCCGGTTTACTCCAAATGCGAACTTCTCGCTCGACGCACATCTGGGCACGCAGCTCGGCTCTGAAATCGAGATTGAAAACCGCAACGGCAATCAGGTCGGACAGGACGACATCGATCCGGCGCTGTACGCGGGGCTTGATCTGTCCATTCGGTTCTAGCCGGGCCTGTGGAGCTGGTTGACTGATTTCGGGGGTTTCGGTGACGAGCGGATCATGCGTCCGCATCGCGGCGGCCCGGGGTGAAGGGCCACCAGATGCAGGGGCGCTCGACCGCTTCGCGCAGCCGGCGTTTGTATTCGCTTCGACTGATGGCGACGCATCCGAACTGTGCCAGGTGGGGGGTGTTGAACTGGGTGTCGAGCAGGGTGAACCCCCGGCGGCGCAGGTGAGCGACGAGATGAACCAGACAGGCCTTGCCGGCGTCGGTTCCGCCCTGCCCGGGCAGGCTGAACATGCTCTCGCCGGCGAAGAGTCCTCCGATTGCAACGCCGTAGAGCCCGCCGACGAGCTGGCGTGTGCCGTCCTGATTGCAGAGCCAGGCTTCGATCGAGTGCGCGTAGCCGTGCGCATGAAGGACGGAGTAGGCAGTGATCATGCGCTGATCGATCCACTGCTCATGCGGCAGGTGCGGGCGGGCGCAGCCGACCATGACGTGCTCAAACGCCTGATCGCTGGTGATGAGGAAACGCCCGGAGCGGACGCGCTGTCGAAGGGATCGGGAGACGCGAAAGGCACCGGGTTCGAGTGGGATGATCCCCCTTGGATCGGGGTCGAACCAGTCGATGGCGTCCGTGGTCGAAGCGACCATGGGAAAGAACCCCCGGCTGTAGGCCCTGATCATTTTCCAAACAAAGTCTTGTTCGAGATGGTCGGTCATGGGAGATGGGGTCGGAATCGCAGTGAGGATATGTATGATGGGCGTGGAGTGGAGTGAAAACCGGTCCGTGCTGTTTCCCAACAAGGCTGACAGCCGGAGGACACGAGCATGCACGATTTGATATATGAGGTGATCCGCAACGAAGACACGCTGCTGATGGTGCTGGCTGCAGGGACGATTGTGCTGTGTTCGCTGTTCGGGTCGATCACGAGGATTGTCACGGGGTTGGCGCGTGAGCGGACGCGTCGGGAGATTGCAGCGTACATCGCCGAAGGCTCGATGACGCCCGAGCAGGGCGAGCGAGTTCTCAACGCCCGTCATCGCAATGCCTGATCAGAGCATGATGATGCCGGGCAAGGCCGGGTCGCATCGGGCGAGTTTTGAAGCCCCTTTCCGTGGCAGCGTGTGGTATTGAGGGGCTTGTTGAGGCTGGGGAAGGGCGAACGACTGTTGAGACGAAGTCAAAGAAGGACGCATGACCAGGGAGTGCACGTATGGATCTTTCAGGGGTTGATTGGGACGGGCTGCTCCCGATAGTGGCCATCATCGGCGGGCTGTGCATCGCGGCGCTTGCGATTGTCTCCAGCATGATGCGGGCGGCATCGAAGACAAGGGAAATGGAAAAGACCCGGCGGGAAGTGGCGGCGTATGTGGCCGAAGGCTCGATCACTCCCGAGGAGGCAGAACGCCTGCTCAACGCGGGTCTTTCGTCGGGCGGCTCGTGCTGTTCGAAGCAAGCATGATCCACGCGCGGAGCAGTTCGGCAACAGACCAGGCCTGAGCGGGGCACCCGTCGGGCGTGTGCGGCTCATCGCCGTCACAGATTTCGCCGACCTGGCCGAGACAGACCTGGCTCATGCGATTGGTGAGCGGTTGCAGAAGGGCGCGCAGAGAAGTGCGTGCGTGTTGAGATGGATCAACGCGAAGGGCGGCTTCGACGAACGGGCCGATGAGCCACGGCCAGACTGTTCCGTTGTGGTAGGCGCGGTCGCGTTCAAAGAGGTTGCCGCGATAGTGTCCGATGTAGGCCGGATCGCTCGGCGCGAGCGTACGCAGTCCGAAGGGCGTGAGCAGTTCCCTGCGCACGGTCTTGACGACGCTTGCTCTGCCAGCGTGGTCAAGGGGGGCATCGGCCAGGCTTGCTGCGAAGATCTGGTTGGGTCGAATCTCATCGACGGGTCGATAGCCGGAGGCGGTGGGCTCAAGGCGGTCGTACAGCCCCCCGGCCGGGTTATTGAACAGGCGCGTAAAGCGCTCGGCACAGCGTGCGGCGAGTGTGTCGAGCTCGACGGTGCGATGGGTGGTGTGTCCGGCCAGTGCGCGGGACAGTCGGCGTAATCCGTGGTGCCAGAGCGCGTTGATTTCGACGCATTTTCCGTAGCGGGGGGTGAACGTCACGCCGTCGCGCTGGGCGTCCATCCATGTGAGTTGCGTCGAAGGTGAGCCTGCTGCGATGAGTCCGTCATCGAGGTGGATGTTGTAGTCGGTGCCGCGCTGGTAGGCCTCGATGATCTCAAGACAGGGCTCGATGAGCCGGGCGAACCCGGTGTCGTCTTGCGTGCGAAGGAGATACTCAGTTGCGGCATGCACAAACCACAGCGATGCGTCGACGGTGTTGTAATGTGCTCCTCCCGCGTAGTCGTCAAAGCGGTTGGGAATCAGCCCGCGATGCATGTGGCTGGCGAAGAGTTCGAGCGTGGAAAGCGCTTCGTCGAATCGTCCGGTTTCGAGCAACAGCCCGGGCAGGGCGATCATCGTGTCGCGTCCCCAGTCGGCAAACCAGGGGTACCCTGCGATGATGGAGACGGCCG
>RFGK01000010.1 GCA_003697045.1 Planctomycetota bacterium | reverse complement strand
CTTGCCGTTGCGTGGCAGCTGGAACGGGGCGCTCCTCTCGGGGAGTTGCTTGAGGCCGATCCAGATTCGACGATCATGGCGTTGGGGCTGAGGGGAGATCAGAAGCTCACAGCCGAGGAAGAACACTCATTGCAACAGGCAATAGTGGCCGGGTCCGTTCCGGTCGGTGCAGCCATGGAGGTGCTCGCGTCGGCAGGTTCGGATCGTCAAGCTCTGATGGAGTGGCTCGGAGCACGGATTGATGCCGGGCTGGACTTGACACTCGGCTCGTGGACGCGTGAGCACGAGTTGGCGCTTGCCGCGCTCAAGGCGTTGCATGCGTTTTCGGTAACCGAATGGCCCGAACGATTCCGGCCGCTGTATGTCGAGGCCGATCCGTCGCGGCTTGCCGCCGGTCGAAAAATCTACTTTGATGAGGCTGTCGGATGTGTCCGCTGCCACGGGCCGAACGGAACGGGTTTGCCCGGCTTTCCGCCTCTGGCCGGCTCGGCGTGGGTCCTGGGTGATCCACGCAGGGCTGCAACGATTGTCGTTCACGGAATGTACGGACCGATGGAGATACCCGGTGTCGGGCACTTCAACTCGGCCATGGCGCCACTGGGCGCGGTGTTCAATGATCAACAGATTGCCGACGTGCTCACGTTTGTGCGCCAAAGCTGGGGCAATCTCGCACCGGCAGTCGAACCGGCCCGCGTCGCGCAGGTACGCCGCCACTTCGGTTCGGCCGGGATGATCCCGCAGGCTGCCACGGTGCTTGCAATGTTCCCGCTCGAATCCGATCCGCTCTTCCCAGCGATCGGACCTGCAGATCAAGGCCAATCACACGATGCGGCACAATCGTCCGGTTCGTCGATGACGGTGCTCATCGTCGGTGTGGTTGCTGCGGTTGCGATTGTGGGGATCGTGCTCATTGTCATGAAGAAGCGAGGATGATGACGATCGCCTCGTGCGACAAGAGCGTGGGCGGTGTGGGTGTTTTTTGAGATGCCGCGTGTGTCAGATCACGCGCACGTCGCCCCCGTCGATTGGGATTTGGGCACCGGTTGTTGATGCAAACACGGGTCCGGCGATGGTCGAGAGCATCTGTGCCACCTGGCGTGCGTTGATCTCTTTTTTGAGCAGGTTCTTTGTTTTGTATTGTTCGACTGTCATGCCGTAGCGTTCGGCCGAGCGTTTCAGCGCTTCGTCGGTCCATACGCCGGTGTCAAAGACTGCGTCGGGGTGAACGATGTTGACGCGGATGCCGTCGCCGGCGAGTTCAAGGGCAGCGATACGTGCAAGCTGAGTCAGAGCGGCCTTGCTGACCGAATAGGCGGCCGCGGCCGGTCCGGGGGCGTGCACGTTTCGAGAGCCAACAATGAGAATGCTTGCGTCGCAGCCGAGCTTGAGATATGGGATCGCTGCGGTCATGAAGCGCTGCGCGGAGGTGAGATTGACAGCCAGCGTCTGGTCCCAGGTCTGCTCGCTGAGCTCCTCGATGCGTTCGCCGGACCGGAAGATCCCCGCGTTGCAGACGATGATGTCGAGCCCGCCGAAGGTCAGGATCGTCTGCTCGATCGCGTTCCTGACGGCTTCTGTGTCAGTCACGTCGCACTGAATACCGACCAGACCTTGCTCGGCCAGACTATCCACGACATCGCTGTGCTTATCAAGCCCGACCACTGCTGCGCCATCGGCGGCGAGCGCTTCGCACGTTGCCCGTCCGATGCCGCTATGGGCGCCCGTGACAATGGCTACCTTCCCCTGGTGCACAGGTTGGGTGGCTCGACTCTTTGCGAGCTTGGCCTGTTCGAGGCTCCAGTATTCAAGCTCGAAGATTTCCGCGGGCGAAAGGGCCTGCCACCCGCCCAGCGCTTCACCGGTCTGCACGGCCCATCGCGTGTGGCGCGCGATATCCGCGATGATCTCGCATTCCTGTTGTGACGAACCGAACGCGATGCACCCCTTGTTGAGCCACACGGCCGCACGCGGAGCAGGATCGAGCATCGTCTGAGCGGGTGAGGCATGCTCGCGGAAATATTCCTCATAGGCGCGCACGAATGCGTCCACTTCGGGCACATCTTGTCCGGGGGATTCTGGAATGATGACGGGAATACGCTTGGTTCGAATCACATGATCGGGCGTGATCGGTCCGCGCGTCGCGATTGACGCAACATCAGCGCGCGATGCGTATCCCTGTGCCGAGGGGGATCGATCGAGCATCGCAAGCTGAGGCCGCTTGCGTGCCAACGACACCGCGCGACGAATGCGCGCAAGCTCGAGCGGCTCAACAGCAAGCTCGCGTTCCGGATGTGGCGACTTGACGCGCTCGGCAATGAGCTGATCGGCCCGATCCACGAGCTCGATCATGTTCTCATATGCGATACGGGCATCATCCGAAAAGGTAAAAACGCCGTGATGCAAGAGGATGATGCCCTTGATGGCTGAGAGGTCTACGTCGCAAATCGCATCGGCGACCTGCTTTGAGAGGACAAACCCCGGCATGACATAGGGGAGCACGAGACAATCCGGGTAAAGCTCAGCGATGATTGCCTCGCCCCCGGGATTGTTGGTCAACGTCACGACGGCATCGGCGTGTGTGTGATCAACAAACCGTGCGGGCACGATCGCGTGCAAAATGGCCTCGACTGAAGGGGAGGGTGCGCCGGGGTCCAGCAGAAATGACCGCAGCAGACGGGCCATATTGAGGTCGCTGAGCGTATCGAGGGTGGCAAGACGCCGCGTCGGTTCAAGCCGGAGCGGTGCAAAGCCCGCCTTCTCGATGGTCTTGAGGTCCCACCCGGAGCCTTTGACATAGAGCACATCGACCGGATCGTCGAAAAAATCGGTCTCGGTAATTTTCACAGACGTGTTGCCGCCGCCGTGCATGACGAGGTTTTCGTCAGCCCCGAGGAGGCGCGACGTGTATACGCGCATCGCCAGCGGATCGTCGGCATGTTTGCGTGCGTCGTCTTCGCTCCAACGGCTTTTCACGCCGAGGCCCCTTCGATCAGTTTGATGAGCGTATCAACAGCCTCGCGCACGAAAGTTTCGTCCTCGGCTGCACAATCCAGCTCGCGGAGCTCGACTGCTTCCGGCATGGTCGATCGCAAGGCCTGGAAGAACACTCGATCGCCCTCCGGATCATGTAAGGGCGCACCTTCGATTGAGTATCGACTCACGCCGCGGAGTGGAATCATGAAGACCGTTTTGTCGCGGGCAGTGCTGAGTCTGCGTGTTATCTCATGGGCGACGCGCGTGATTTCCTCCTGATTCAGTCGGGGAGCAAACACCACGGGGCTGTGGAAGACATACTTGTGGTTTCGGTACGCTTCGGGAGGATCGTTTGGCGTGTGGAGCAACAGCCCGATATGCTCGGCTCCGCCGGGGCAAATGACCTGAGGAATCCCGAGTGAGCCGGCAACCGTGAGGCGTGTCTCATCGGCCGCGCGCAACCCATCGAATACCCAGTCGGCGATCTCGCCCATCGCGTAGTCGAAGACGCCGGTGATCAAGCCTTCACGCATCATCTGTTCCATCGCCAGGCCGCCGGCGCCGATTGCGTGGAAGGTGATGACCTCATACCCGGCGTCGTGAAACAACTCGATGGCGTGCATGGCGCCGTTGGTGAGCACGCCCAGGTTGGTCATCGCGATGGTGCCCTTGCTTTCGGAACCCGGGGCGTGGCTCAGGTCGTTCTGGGCCATGCCGAGTGCCGCTCCGGCCGCATTGGCGAGCATTTTCCGCATGAAGGGGTTGAGTCCGAGAATATCGGCGACGGAGAACATCATTGTGATGTCCTTGATACCGACAAAAGGAGAGGTATCGCCGCAAGCGGATGTTGAGAGAATGACCTTGGGCAACCCGTAGGGCAAGTTCTGCATGATCTGGCTGCACAGCGAAGTGCCCTGGGTGCCACCCAGCCCGAGCACGGCGTGCACCCGGCCCTGCTCAATCATTTCGAGCAGGAGCTTGCTCGCTCCAGCGGCAAGAACGGGCGATGCTTCCTGTCGCGAGCCCGATTTGCGCAGGTCATCAAGCGATCGACCTCCGGCACGCGCGATCTGGACGTTCGATACATCTGGCGAAACATTGGACTGGCCCATGACGCCCAGATCAAACACCAGCGCGTGCCCCCCCTGTGCGGTGATCTGATCGCGCAGAAAGGCTGCTTCGTCTCCCTTGGTGTCCAGCGTGGCGAGGATCGCGACGGTCTTCATGGCAGGGCCCCCTGCTCAAGTGCGGGCGAGTTGGGGAGGATCAGGACGCATCGGAAAAGCGCAGTGCGGCAAACTCGGCAGCAGCAGCGGATACCGCCCGCTCGATCGGCAGCCGCTCCGTCGAGGAACCAGTCCAGAATCCATGTCCGCTCGTGTGATCGAGCATGTACTGCGCATCGGCAGGCGTCTCCATCGCGGCGCCATGTCCGACGAGAATGACTTGCGGGTCAATCTTTCGCACTGCCTGATAGACCTCTTCGGTCCTGGCAGCGGTCTGAGCGATCGTCTCTCCCTTGTCATAGCCTCGCAGGCCGCCCCGGGTGGTCCCGGCGTGGTAACAGAAGATGTGTGGGCGGGCACGCTCGACCATCGCGATCGAGTCTTCAGGGGTGAACGCCAAGGCGATGGTGACCATGTTCATTTCTTCGCGGGCCAGCGTGAGCATGTCAATCTCATTGTCAAACGTGATGCCCGCACTGGTGAGGACACGGTAAATCTCGCTGTCCTTGTCGACGTAGCTGACGGAAGGGCCGATGTTGCTCACTGCGTACACGCCCATGCGCAGGCACTCGTCCAGCACCATGCGCATGTCCTTGAGCGGATCGTTGGCGTTCAGACAGGCGCACACGAATGCATCGCCGCGCAACGCCGGCATGATGTCTTCTCGCGTGTAGTCGAGCGTCTGACGGTTGGAATCAAGAATCGGCCACATCATCGACATTGTGCCCATCCCGTTGGCACGCAGTCGAGCGCCGGAAAACGTGTTGATGCAGTCAACGCCGGCCTGTTCGAGCAAACGCGCCACCAGCCCGCTGCCGGCACTGGCGATCATGATCGGCTGTCGCTGTTCGACTTTTTTCTGAAGATGGCCGAGAATGCGTTCTGTCGATGTTCGCTGAGTGATCATCTGGCAGTTGCTCCAGTGGCAGGCGAGTCAATATACGCCGACTTTGCCCGTGCCGGCAGGGTCTCCGGCGAGCAGACGACGTGCGTGCCGTGTCAGGCCGATTGGAAAAGCTCTTCAGCGATCACGAATGGCTCCCGGTAGGTGCGCGTCAGCAGCGTGTTGGCTTCGTCTGCATTGGTGCCGACAACTCGTTCCAGCGCGTCGTCGAATGCCAGTGTTGCGCCAACGCTCACGAGGGTGTTGTCCGGGTCAAGTCCGTTGCTCCTGAGGTGATCGCGCATCTCGTCGAACGCCTCATTGGCGCTGGCCGAGTGGAACGGCACATCGACCGACCCCAGGGCAACGGATCGGCCGAGCAGATGCGAAACATTGCCGAGGTGGCACAACGCCGTGGAGCGATGGGCGTCAAGCACCGAGGCATGCACGAGATCGGGTCTACCTGCCTTGACGGCATCAAGGAAGTTCTGGAAATGCTCGTGGTCGGCTCCGCCGGTGAAAGTCCTCGTGACATTCCCGTCGAGATCAAACGCCACAACCTTGTTGTATGCGGCGCTGACGAGGTACCCGTGTTCTCCGGTGAAGACGACGCCGATATGTGCCGTGCGGTAAGGACCGGACTTCAATCCTCTGACTTCGAAGAGGATTTCCTTTGGTCCGAAGTCGTAGCACACGAGTTGGGAGTTTGGCGTTTCGCCGTCATCGTCGTAGCCGAGGCGGCCGCCGATGCTCATGACCGATCGAGGATGATCGTCAAGGGCCAGCCCCCATCGGGCAATGTCCATCTGATGAACACCCTGGTTTCCGATGTCGCCGTTGCCGGTGTTGAAGACCCAGTGCCAGTCATAGTGCAACTGGCGGCGTCGAATCGGCTCAAGGCGTGCCGGACCGGTCCAGAGGTTCATGTCGATGGTTGACGGTGGATTGATTGGTGCATCGACCTTGCCGATACTTTCACGCCGCTTGTAGCACAGCCCGCGTGCACGAGTGACGCGGCCGATCCCCCCGCTGTGCAGCCAGTCCATTGCCTGGCGCGTGGCGGATTGCGACCTGGCCTGCGTTCCATGCTGAACGACGAGCTTTGTGCGTCGTGCCGCATTCATGACGGCCCGGCCTTCCATAAGCGTATGGGAAATCGGCTTTTCGACGTAGACGTGCTTGCCGGCCTGCAATGCCCAGATCGTCGCCAGCGCGTGCCAATGATTGGGCGCGGCGATTGCAACAGCATCGATACGCGCGTCATCAAGCATTGCCCGGATGTCGCGGTAGTATGTCGCATCGGGGACTGCTTCCATCGCAGGGCCGATCACTGCCGTATCAGGATCGCAGATGGCCACGACTTCGGAATCGGGCGCATCGCGAAACGCCTTGACGTGCGCCCGTCCGCGGCCGCGCACCCCCATGACCCCAACGCGAACGCGATCGGCCTGCTTCGTCGCCGGGGTGCCTGCTGAGGCAACTGCGGGAACTGCTGCGGCTGCTGCCAGCAGAGAGTCTTCCAGGAATCTCCGTCTTGTGAGTTTGCTCATGGGGCAGGCTCCAATGCGTCGTCGGCGTGGCGGATGATCCGAAACCCAAGGTGATCGCCGTCGGGAACCCACCACACGCCAGGCGGCATCGAGGGGTCGTCCAGCGTCCAGTCGTTATTGAATCGCAGTCGCTTTTTCGGCGTGATCTCGCGTGCCGGTTCACGCCACGAACCGCCTCGCAATACGGCCCGATCGGGCTGATCCGGTGCGAACGGGTTTGCGCAATACTCCCACAGGTTGCCCAGCATGTCGTAAAGCCCGCGGGCGTTGGGCTGAAGCTGTCCGACCTCGTGCGTCATCTGCCCGGAGTTTTCTGCGCACCAGGCCCACTGCGTGAGTGGACCTTCCGGCCTCGGCCCGCAGGCGAGCTCCCACTCCGCTTCCGTGGGGAGCGTGTAGCTGCGCCCAGTATTGATCGAAAGCCACTGGCAGTAATGCTTTGCCGCGTTCCAACTCATGCCGACGGCCGGGCGTGAGCCTTTGCCCCAACCGCGGTCATACGGCAACACATCCAGCGGCTTGGACGGCTTGGATACGGCGTCAGCATCAGGAGGCACGGCACTGTCCGGATCATCAAATGCACAATACGGAAGATACTGATCCCACGTAATCTCCGTCTTGCCGATCCAGAAACGACCCTCCGGAACCCACACCATTTCGATTGTGATGCCTGTCCCGCGAATGTGTTCGACGTAATCGGCGTGTTCGGGCTGGCGCGGCGCATCATCCGCGTGCGATGGTGGTTCACCAGACGCCACAGCCGACAGAACGGCAACAGCAAACATTCTCAGGCTGCAGAAGATCATCCGCTGACTCTTCACCCTTCTTTCGGTTCCGTTCTTCAGATCGGTGGGCTTGGCCGATGAGCATGCCAGTGCCTGGCTGCTAGAAGTCATCGCACCATCGGTATGCATCGATGACGGCCTGTTCGCCCTCGGCTCCTGCGCGGCTGTTGCCGTGCTCCATGCCGAGAATCCCGTTATACCCCCGCTCGTGGATGTGCTTGAATATGTTGCGGTAGTTGATTTCGCCCGTCGTCGGCTCGCGCCGGCCGGGGTTGTCGCCGATCTGGAAGTAGCCGATTTCATCCCAGCATGCGTCGATGTTGGGGATCAGGTTTCCTTCGGTGATCTGCTGGTGGTACATATCGAAGAGGATCTTGCACGCGGGGCTGTTGACGCCCTTGCAGATGGCGTATGCCTGTGTGCTGCGCGCAAGCAGCTGGCCGGGATGGTCGCGGAACGGATTGAGCGGCTCAAGCACCATGACCAGCCCGTGCGGTTCAAAGATCTCGGCCGCCATGCGCAGTTGCTCGATCGCGTTGGCAAGCTGAAGCTCAGGGTGGAGCCTCTCGTCAAGCCGGCCGGGCACGACTGTCATCCATGTTGCGTTGACGCGCTTTGCCACCTCGACCGCATTGCGACACTCGGCCAGAAACTGCTCACGCAGATTCTTGTCTGCCCGGCAGAATGAGTGATTCCACGCTGTGGACATATTGCATACGAACACGCCCATGCGCATGGACAGTCGGCTCATCGCCCGGGCGATGCGTTCCTGTTCTTCGACCGGGCGTCCGGCCATCCCGTTGTCCTCCCAGGCGGTAAAGCCCTGCTCGGCGGCGAACTCGAGCTGGGAGACGGGATCATCGCCGGCAAGGTTGCGAAACATGCCGAAATGCGGGGCATAGGCACAAGTAAACTTTTTCGCGGCTCGCACTGCTGATGCCCCCTCCACTCTGGAAGCGTGTGTGGACATCGCGGCTGCTGCCGTCGCGGCCGCTCCTGCGAGAAACTGCCTTCGTTCCATGCTTATCCTCCCGCTCAGCTGTACCTGGTGCGTCCGGGAACCGCAACCGGCGCGACTGGCAGAGCACCAAACTCATAAGCCGGAGGCGTCAGGTCAAGATCAGAGTTGAGCACCTGCTCGAAGGTCAACTCCTGCCCGCTGTAGGCGCTCATGCGCCCCATGATCGCCGTGAGTGTTGATTCGGCAACACGCCTTGCCTCGTTGAGCCGATTGCCCGAGGTGATCGCGTCGATCAAGTCGGCATGTTCCACGACATACGGATTGGGCGCACGCCCCTGGTACTTCCACTGTGTTGCGCCCGTGATCTCCGCGGCACCGTGATTGGTGTGTGCGGCGCCGGTCGTGCCCTGGATGAACTCGGAGACACGCGAGGCGCACCCATCGATCTGGCGACACATGCTCAGCATCTTGCGCCCGCCTTCGTACTCGAACTCGATGGCGAAGTGATCGAAGATGTTGCCATACCTGGGATCAGTCCGCACCTGCCGACCACCCATGCCCATGGCGCGCACGGGCGGCTTGCCGAAGGCCCAGTTGCATACGTCGATGTTGTGAATGTGCTGCTCGCAGATGTGATCGCCCGAGAGCCAGGTGAAGTAGAGCCAGTTTCGTATCTGCCATTCCATGTCGGTGTAGTGCGGCTGGCGTTCATGCACCCAGAGCCCGCCCTGATTCCAGTAGCAGCTTGCCGAGACGACCTCGCCGATCGCCCCGTCGTGGATTCGGTTCATGATTTCCAGATAGATCGCGTGATGGCGACGCTGGGTGCCCGCGACCACACAAAGCCCTTTTTCGTCTGCAGCTTCGCCTGCAGCGATGACCCGCCGCACGCCTGCCGGGTCGACCGCAACGGGTTTTTCCATGAACACGTGCTTGCCGGCAGCGATCGCAGCTTCAAACTGCATCGGACGGAAGTGCGGCGGAGTGGCAAGGATGACGTAATCAATGTCCTTGATGGCCAGCAGCTTCCTGTAGGCATCGAAACCGGTGAAGCGATGCTCCTCTGGCACGTCGACCCTTCCTGCGAACTGCTGCATTCCCGACAGATTGCCAAAGCTGCTGTCAAGCCGATCGCTGAACAGGTCGGCCATGGCGACGATGCGCGTCGCGGGATGAGCCTCGAGCGCATTGGCTGCCGCACCGGTGCCTCGCCCGCCGCAGCCGATGACACCGATGTTGATCGTCTCCCTGCCGGCTCGACCAACGGCCGTTGCCCACGTTGCCGGGGCAAATGTTGCCGCTGCGGTCGCGGCAGCTGAACTTCTGACAAATGCTCTGCGTGTCACCTGATCGCTCATCCAAATCGTCCTTTCGCTTCCTGATACGCCAATACCGGCTTCCGGCACAGACCGGCACGGTCAACTGTTCAATACTGCATCCATGCGACGGGCGATGTCGCTGAGGCGTGCAAGGTCTCCACCGCCGACTTCGGCCGCGGCCCAGCCTCGGTAGCCTATCTCGTCGAGCGCGGCTCTGACTTCGGCCCAGCCGCAGTCTCCCTCGCCGATCTCCACGCCGAATCCCTTCCACAGTCCTTCGTCATTGCGGCGCTTGCGGCTGAACTCCTTGACGTCGAGCTTCCAGATGCGCGCGCCCAGTGTGCGAATCCAGTGCTCCGGCCAGCCGTAGTTGACGATGTTGCCGATATCGAAATGCCAGCCGACCATCGGGCCGAGCTCATCGGTGTAGCGGGCTGCTTCGAGGGGGCTGAGCAGAAAGTTGTTCCACACATTCTCAATTGCGATGCGGATGCCGGTCTGCTCACACAACGGCAAGACTTTCCGGATCTCCTCCTGGGAACGCGCGTAGGCGTCGGCGTAGGAGACTTCCTTGTTGACCACCGCCGGCACGAGCAGGACCGTCGTGCCGCCGAAGGCCTTGCAATCCCGGATCGCACGCTCGAGCGCTTCGCGTCCTTCCTTTCGAACACTGGGGTCAGGATGGGACAGCGGCTTGTTCCAGTGCACCGAATCGACCACGCCGGGGACCTGAAGCCCGGTGGCCTGTTTGGCCTGTTCGACCTGATCGACAGCGTACGGGCCCGGGCTGTCCAGCTCGACACCTTCGAACCCGGCCTTTGCGGCGATTTCGAACTTTTCGGTCAGCGAACCGCCTTCGGCAATCATGCCGATTTTCAATGCCTTTCTGACGCGCACGGTATGAGCCCCTTTCCATGCCGAACTGGTTCCGGTCAGCGCGCTCGCGGCCGCCACTGCCGCGGCCGTTTCGATGAACTCACGCCGACTCACAGGCTCGCTCATGGCTGCTCCTCTTGCCCAACAGTTTCATCTTCACAGATGATGCGCATGCCCACCCAGCTCGCATCAGACAGCCACCACGGACTCTTGGGAATCTGCGGGTCGGTCATGTTCCATTCCCAGTCCTGCTCGAATATCGAGTCGGCCGTGACGTTCTCGGGGTATTCCCGGTACGACCCGCCGCAGGCGACCCACTTTTGGCCGTTTCGGCACCATTCCATCACGTTGCCATGCACATCGTAAAGCCCCCACGCGTTCGGCTTTTTCTGTGCGCACGGATGTGTCGTTTCCTCGCTGTTCTCGTAGGTCCAGGCGTAGTGGCCGACCTTTTCAACCTCGTCGCCGAAACAGTACGGCCCCGGCGAGCCGGCAAGGGCTGCATGCTTCCACTCCGCAACCGTCGGCACGCGGTACGTGCGCCCGGTTTTCCTGCTCAGCCATTCGCAGAACTTCTCTGCCCCCTGTGTGGTCATGCTGATCGCCGGATAGCCGGCATGGCCGAACCCGCGATCCGGTGGAATGTATGGACGGCTGGGGCGAGAAACCGCGTCGGCCTCGGGATGGGTGCCCTGCTCGTCAAGATTGAACACAAACACGTCGTACATGTCCCAGGTCAGCTCAGTCTGCCCGATCCAGAAAGGGCCGACTTGCACTTCTACTTCTTCACCCTCGTCGTTGGTCACACTCACAGTACCCGGTGGAACGTAAACCATCACATATTCGACCGCCGTGCCGGGAATCGTCCGCTTCAACGTGCGCAGCCTGTGCGCAGGCGAGCGCGTCGTGGAGTCGTCGGCTGTTGGTTTCGGCGTCGGGCCGTCTTCGGGATACGGCATGATCGAAGCGGGCGGCTCCTGCGCGAGGGGGCGACCCGTGGACGGTTCGCCCTGGTCGCTTCCATGCGCCGGAGGGGCCATGCCCGTATTGTTCGAAGTGGGTCGGACGGCTTGATCGCCTCCGGGGCTCCGGGTTGACTCGTTTGACTGACATGCTGCAAGCGTGCAGGCCACGCCGACGATCCCGCATACGAGGAGGCTTCGAACAGACATGGAACAGATCATGTGGCGATGGGTCATGGTCCTCTCGTTTCTACTGGTCGGGCCCGCGCTCGGCTCATCCGGGGAGCCGAACCGGTTCGAGTTTACACGGATCGTCATGGGATGCCGCGCCCGGATCGTCTTCTACACAGAAAACGAGGCAGCCGCCCGTGAGATCGCTCAGGCCGTCTTTGCTCGTCTCAATGCGCTCGACGCGGTGATGAGCGACTACCGCTCGGACTCGGAACTCATGCGGCTGTGCGCACAGCCCGCGGGAAAGCCCGTTCGAGTCAGCGATGATCTTCTGCGGGTGCTTGCCATCGCACGCGAAGTGAGCGAAAGGACCGGCGGAGCGTTTGACGCGACTGTGGGCCCGGCTGTGCGGCTGTGGCGAGAGGCGCGCAAGACCGGCGTCGCACCGACTTCGGAGGCGATCGAGCGTGCTCTTGCTCGATCGGGCTGGCAGCACTGCCGGATTGATGCGCACGCCGGCACGGTCACGCTTGCGATCGAGGGCATGCAGCTTGACCTTGGCGGTATCGGCAAGGGATTCGCAGCGGATGAAGCAATCGGGGTGCTTCGAGCGCACGGCATCGACTCGGCACTGGTGGATCTCGGTGGTGATGTCGTCGTTTCGGCTGCCCCTCCGGGAACGCCGGGCTGGCGCGTCAGAATCGACGACGGTCGCACCGAGCCGAGGCAGGTGTACCTCTCGCACGCAGCCATCGCGACTTCCGGCGACCTTGAACAGCATGTCATCATCGACGGCGTGCGGTACAGCCACATCATCGACCCACGGACCGGCCAGGCACTGACCCACAGCGCAGCGTCGACGGTGCTGGCCCCAACCGGAGCTTTGGCCGATGCGCTTGCGAGTGCGTGCTGTGTGCTGAGCGGCTCGGACGACGAGCGTGGGTTGAAGCGATTGGCCGAGGCGTTTTCCGACATCGAGGCGACCGCGTCGCGGGGCGTGTCGGCAGACGGCGACGAGGGGAAGCTCTGGGCAACCGAGGGGATGCCTGGAGACGGTGAAAAATGGAGTCGGTAGGGTTCGTTGCCGATACGGAGCCGGGGGCCTACGGTTATCCCGCTCCGCTGCGGAGCACCCCGGGCGTGTACCCAAGTGGCCAAAGGGGGCAGACTGTAAATCTGCTGGCGTTCGCCTTCGCTGGTTCGAATCCAGCCGCGCCCATTTTCCTGCTTTCACGGGTTTGCATCCGTTGCCATAAGCGCACAATCACCAGACACTTGCGTGTTTTCTTGTGATTCTGTGGGATCGTGTGCGCGCGCACAGGGCCGGATTTTGGGCCGCTTTTTCGATGCCGGCTGCAAGG
>RFGK01000059.1 GCA_003697045.1 Planctomycetota bacterium | reverse complement strand
GACGGAACCATGTTCATGGGTCGTACCCGTTTCGGCCAGGTGAACCCAGCTGGCAAGAAATGCATCAAACACCCATCCGGCTGCAATCGCAACACCCGAAATGACTGCCAGATAGATCGCCGTGGCGCGCAGACCAAGATCCTTGATCGCCCATGTCAGCGTGGCCACATTGGTCGCAGGTCCCGCCAGCAGCAACACCAGTGCCGCACCGGGAGATAGCCCGGCCAGCACAAGCGAGTAAGCCAAAGGCGTTGAACTGGTCGCGCAGATATACAGCGGGATTCCAACAGCCAGCATCGCCACCATCGGAAGCAAGCCCGTGCCGATATGAGATTCAATCCAGCCTTCAGGGACAGCTGCTGTCACCGCGGCCGCAAGCGCAAGACCAATCGCAAGCCAAGGCGCCAAATCGATCGGCATGGTCACAAACCCGTGCCGAAACCCGCTCCTGATCCGCTCCCACACGCTCGGCAGGGCGGGCTCTGCATGCTCTGAGCAACACGAGCCTTGCTGGTCCGAGCATCCGCACGTCTGCTCCGACGCATGACACCCGCACGAGCCGCCCTGCTTCGGTTCGCTGGAACAGCAAGACTTCTCAGACTGATTTGATGTGTCCGAACAACCGCACCCGCCTGGCGCCGGCTCGGGCTCGGCCGCGGGCTGCTCAACGGGCTGGCCGAATCGCTCGATGAGCATGCCGGCGAGGAACGCGGTCACGATCGCCACCACCGGGCGCGTCAGCGCATAGATCGGACCAAAAAGCGCCCACGTGATGGGAATGGATTCCTCTCCAGTCTGAGGCGTCGAGATGGCAAACGCCGCCGATGCGCCGCGACCTGCCCCCCCACGACGCAGACCGGATGCGACCGGGATCACCGAACATGAGCAGAGCGGCAATGGAATGCCCAGCAGGCTTGCCTTCAGAATCGGCCACGGCCCCTTGCCCGACAGATGACGCTCAAGAAAGCCCCTTGGGACGATCGCGTGCATCGCACCGGCCATGGCAAAACCGACGATCAGCCACAGCCCCGATTCAACGATCAGCTGCCACAGCGAGACCCACCATGCGTGCAGGAAACCCATGCCTCAACGGTAGGTTGGCTCGGCTCGGTCCGGAGCAGACCACCCCAGACAAGTCGGTTCTGGCACCAACCCGCCTCAGTGGTCTACCATCTCCCCAAAGCCGGAGGATCTCATGCCGTACACGCTTCGCCCGGAAGAAGGACTCACGGTCGACGCTGACAAGATCGACTACATCAAGGACCACGTGGACACCGGCGACCGCTGGGTGCTCAACTTCGGCCCGCAGCACCCGGCCACGCACACCACCCTGCGCCTCGTCATCGAACTCGACGGCGAGCGCGTCGCCCGCTGCACCCCACATATCGGGTATCTGCACTCCGGGTTCGAGAAGCTCGCCGAACATCTCGACTACAACCAGTACGTCACCATCTGCTCGCGGATGAACTACCTCTCCCCGATTGCCAACGACATTTGTTGGCACCACGCCGTCGAGACTCTCTTCGGCATCGAGATCACCCCCCGATGCAAGGTGCTTCGCACGATCATGGCCGAGCTGGCCCGTATCCAGGATCATCTCCTGTGCGTCGGTGCAGCGGCTCTGGACCTGGGTGCATTTACCGGCTTCCTCTATGCGTTCAACCCGCGCGAGAAGATTTACGACATCTGTGATTTCATCTCCGGCCAGCGCTTTCACCCCGACTGGACCCGCGTCGGGGGCGCCATGCAGGACCTGCCCGACGAGGAAACCTTCAAACGCCTCGTCAAGAACTTCATCTACGACGATCTCTCGACAGCGCAGCGCGACCTCGACAAGCTCGTCAGCCGAAACCGCATCTTCATGGACCGCACCCAGGGCGTCGGCGTGCTCAGCCGCGAGGATGCCATCGCCTGGAGCATGTCCGGCCCCATCGCTCGCGCTTCGGGTGTTCGGCGCGATCTCCGCAAGGACGAACCCTACCTCTGCTACGCCGACAACTGGGACGGGCAGGGCGCCGAGCGCGTCAAGTTCCAGGTAGCACTGGCCGACGACGGCGATGTCTACGCACGATTCCAGGTCCGCATGGAGGAAATCCGCCAGTCGATCAAGATCATCGACCAGCTCATCGACAACATTCCCCAGGGCCCGATCAACGTCTTTGCCGACTCCAAAATGGTCAATCCACCCAAGGAGGATGTCTACGGCTCGATCGAAGGTCTCATTCAGCACTTTGAGCTGATCATGTCCAACCGCGGATGGGAGCCCCCGGTCGCTGAGTGCTACGGCGCCAATGAAACCGCCAACGGCGAACTGGGCTACTACATCGTCTCCGATGGCTCACCCCGCTCGTGGCGCGTCAAGGTGCGGCCGCCCAGCTTCATCAACTACCAGATCATGGCCAAGCTGATTGAAGGTCACATGCTCGCCGACATCGTCGCGGTCCTCGGTTCGCTCAACATCGTCGCGGCAGAACTGGATCGCTAGCCGCGCCACGGGAGCGATTCAGCAGGCACCGACGCTCCTGGCACGTTCCGATTCGATGCTCTTGTCGTACACTCATCTGCATGCACAACTTCAAAGCCGCGGTCGACCGGATGGCGTCGTTCCCACGGACGCTCAAGACCCTCGTGGATGGCCTGCCCGCGAGCGATCTTCGCTGGAAGCCGCCAAGCGGAGCCTGGTCCATTCTCGAGATCCTCTGTCACCTGGCCGATGAGGAAGTCGCCGACTTTCGCCCGCGTGTTGAGCGCACGCTGGCCGGACGCAACTGGGACCCGATCGACCCCGAAGGCTGGGTCCACGAGCGCCACTACAACGGGCAGTCGCCTGACGAAGTGTTGGCCCGCTTTGCCGTTGAGCGTGAAAAGTCCGTGACATGGCTCAAGTCACTGACAGCGCCCGACTGGGATGCTGTGCACGAACACCCGGCGCTCGGCAGCATTTCCGCCGGTGACGTCATGGCAAGCTGGTGCGCTCACGACGCACTGCACCTGCGCCAGATCGCCAAGCGCCTTTTCGAGCTTGCGAATCGCGACGGCAGCCCATACCTGACCGGCTACGCCGGAAGCTGGTAGAGCCTGCTTGTGCAAGTCGCGGCGACAACCCGACCGACACGCCGCTTTGACGATGCGCCCGCCGTTCCTAGAAGTTGAACACTGCGTCGAGGACGCGCGTAATCAGCCCCTTTCTTGCTGAGTCACGCACCTGCCCCTCGTTCTTTGCGGTCAGGGTCAGGTTGGCAAGCTGGGTCGAGAGAATCGTGTTTCGATTGGTGACATCTTCCTGACGGGCAACGCCGGAAAGTACGAGCGTCTGGGTCTCCTCGTCCTTCTGGATCGTCTTGATTGCCTGGAGCACAAGCGTGCCGTTGGGCTTGACTTCCAGTATCTCGGCCGTGATCTTGGCGCTGAACCGATCCGACCTTTCATAGTCGCCTTCGCCCTTGAACTTTCTCTTGGTCGTCAGATCGAGCAGGCTCTGGTTACTGAGTCCGCCCTCTCGCAGGCGCAGCTCGAGAAGCTCCCAGGGGTCGATCAATGCGTTGACTCCGACGCTTGCCGTGGAGTCCTTCTTGGTCTCAAGTGACTGTGACGCTTCTTGCTTACTGACCTCGTCGATAATGATTGTGATCAGATCGTGGGCCATGAACGTCCGCGGCTCCGGCGGCTGAACGAACAGAAAGCTCGAGCGGGCAATCTCGCTGTGTTGCAGCTCCCGCTCGGTCATCGGTGGCCCGGGCTCGAGGGCGCGCAGGAGCACGCTTTGAGCCGAGGCTGCACTTGCCAAACCGGTCAGAAACACACACCCCACGTGCACGCTCATGCGCATGTCAACGCTCCTTCGATCGATCAAGAGTAGTTGTCAGCACCGCCCGCCCGGGGCCGTTCATTGTCGCATAGAACCGGCTCGTGCCATTGATCGGCTCAAACTGCACGCGCTCTCCGTCTCGCCCGTCTGCGAGCGCCCGGGCGGTGATCCTGGCCACGATCGAACCTGAAATCACCCGCACAGCCACAAGGTCGCCGCGCCTGACGACAATCGGTGATTCGACATCCTGCATCCGGATAACCTTGCCCGGCTTGAGGGTGGTTCGCGCGGTCGCTCCTTCAATCTGCGATTCCGTCGCCGGCGATTCGGTCGCGGGCACCCACCGGTCCTCGAAGTGGTACTGATCGGGACCGATCATCGCCCGGCGTTCGATGAGCCGATCAACCACAGCCACGCTTCGGCGAATCTCAACTTCCATACGCACCGTTTCGCTGAGCACAATGCTCTCATCGCGATAGAGCGTCACGCTGATGGGCATTTCGCGGGATCGCCCGGTCGGGTGCACTTCCACCAGACAGCCGAGCGTCGAGGCGTGCAGCGTCTCTGCGTAACGCTCCTCAAACCGCACCCGCAGGTCGGCCGCATCGACGCCGAACTCCTGACAGAGCCGATCCTTGACATGGTCGAGTACGACCGGGCCAGCCGCATGTCCGCCTTGAGCAAGGGTTCCGCTGCGGCCGTCCGCGCCGACCGCCTCAGATGCCGGCTTCAACACCCGCACGCTGCACGTCGAGCCGCGAAGGAGCATCTCGGCGCGACCGAGCCCGGCCGCTTCCATGACTTCGATCGCCGAGACGCTCAACCACCTTCGACGTATGCGAGCCTCGATGTGCTCTGCGTCGATCACGATGGCATCTGCGATCTGCTCCGGTGTCGGCCCCTTGATGACCGCGACATCGCCGATGCGCACATCTTGCCCGGGCATGACGCGGGCCGTGCTTCGCAGCGTGAGCACAATCGGCTCGCCCGAAGCAGACGCGGCTGTGAGCACAATCAAGAGCAGAAGACGTATCACGTCACGCTTTCCTTACCGACGAAGCTGACCGATGGTTTGCAGTGCCTGGTCGGCTGCGCGAATGGACTGACTGTTCATCTCGAAAGCCCGCTGAGTGCGAATCAGCTCGATCAGCTCACGGGCCGGATCGACGTTGGATGCCTCGAGCATTCCCTGCCGAATGCGTCCGCGATCGTCCTCCCCCGGATTCCCCTCGCTGGGCGCGCCCGACGCAGCCGATTCCACCCACAGGTTCTCACCGACCTGCCGCAGGCCCGCGGGGTTGACAAAGGTGACGGTCTGGATCTGCCCGGCCTCCTGTGGCTCGGTCTCGCCGGCCTGGATGTAAAACACACGCCCGTCCGTTCCTATGTCAATCTTGACCGCATCGGCAGGGATGTTGATATTCGGTTCGAGCCGTCGGCCCTGGTCGTTGGCAAGCACGATGTCTCCATCGGCATTGAGCGTGAAGTTGCCCGCCCGCGTGTAAGCGGTCCCCCCGCCCAGCTCGGTTTCCACCTGCACCTGGAAGAACCCGCGCCCCTCGATCATCAGATCCAGCTCCTGTCCGGTCGTGATGGGCGCGCCCTGCGTGAAGTTCTGCTGGGTGCCACTGACCTTGACCCCAAGCCCGACGTACAGCCCCGTGGGACGCTGATCCCCGTTCGGGTTCTCGACACCGGGCTGTGCTCGCTCGATGTAGAGCAGGTCCTGGAAGTTTGCGCGGCTTGCCTTGTAGCCCTCCGTGTTGATGTTCGCAAGGTTGTTGGCAATCACGTCAAGCTTTGTATTCAGTGCAGTCAGACCCGAAGAAGCGGATTGAAGCGCGATGATGGCCATGAGCTGTCCTCCAGATCAGCCGATGCGTGCAAAGGTGTTGATGGCGCGTTCGATCATGCGATCCTGATATGCCATGACGTTGATGTTTGAGCCGACGGCCCGGCTGGCGCCCTGCACCTCCAACAACGCCGACACTTCATTGACTGCCGATCCCTCGATCGCCCGCTGAATCACACGCCCGCCCGCTGCGAACAGATTGCTTGTGTCTGCATGGCCGAGCGAGAACAGCGAATCGCCGACGTGCCTGAGTCCGGCCCGGTCGGCGATGTCGACGAGCTGGAGCTGCGCGACTGCCGCTCCATTCTGTCGAATCACGCCCTGCCCGTCGATTTCCACAGTCTCGTCCGGGCGAAGGTACACCGCGCGATTCTGCGTATCCAGCACAGGTCGGCCGCTCGCTGCCTGCACCAGCATCCCGCGCCCGTCCAGCGTCAACCGCCCATCACGCGAGAGCAGAAGCTGGTCGGTCGAGCCATCGCTGGCACCTCGAATGACGAAAAAACCGTCGCCCTCAATCGCAAGATCAAGGTCGTTGCCCGTCACCTCCACAGGTCCTTGGGCAAACGAGGCGCGCGAAGGCGCCAGCAGAACGCCGGCCCCGAGCTTCTCCAACAACCGGTTGGATGGAAGAAACGGCAAATCATCCTCCACCCGCGCCGGGTCGCGCTGCATGGTGATGGCCTGCACCGGCTTGTACCCCGGCGTATCGATGTTTGCCAGGTTGTTCGCCAGGGCATCGAGCCGGCCCAGTGCCGTCAGTACCCCTGATGATGCGATGTCGAGCCCTTGGTACATCTTGCGCTCCAGGACGGAAAACGGATTTCCCAAACGCTCCACCTCAAATGGCATGCCACCAGACAACGAATCACCGGCCTTCCTCACACCCACGCTGTCAGCTTCGTTGTACGCAACACATTGACAAGCGCACCCCCTTGAGTCAGACGGAACCAGCCGCAGTGAGCGCAAGCGTTGCGCCTGGCACCAGGCAATCGAGAATCGACGTCCATGTGCGCACAAAAAAGACCGCCGCGCGCCTGGCGCGACGGCAGAGGAAAGGTGGATCGACTCGACGAGTTCAGCGTCGGCGTCGCCGGACCCCTGCGAGCAGGCTCAGCGTCAGTGCACCGGCCGCACCGGGCGCGGGGACGACCGTCGTCACGGTGATGTTGTCCAGCGTGACGTCAAAGAACTCGTCCGTGAAGAAGAAGTCCGGCAGGTACGTGCTGTAGGCAATCTCGTCGACACCCGCGAGAATGTCGGCAAACGTCACGCCCGGCGGAAGGCGTGTCTCGAATGTCACGGGGTCGTAGTCGCCGTATCCGCCCCACCCAGCCGGAAGATCGACCGAGCTCGGGTCGTCGATCGTCACCGAGAACGTTGTGTAGTCCCCGTGCGTGTCCTGCGAGATCCAGTCAAACAGGAAGAACACGCTGGACCACGGATATCCCCCCTGCGCGGTGTCGAAATCGCGCAGCTCGAGCATGAACGGCCGCGGCACAGGCAGGAACGTGCCAATCTGATCGACCTTCACATCCACCGAAAAGGTGACCTGCTGATACTGCGCAAAGTTCCCGACAAAGGCCGGGTTGGTGCTGTTGGCAAAGACGATCCCGAAATCGCTGAACTGCGTGCGGTATCCCGCGCTCCCGCCGACGCCGTTGGATGGGTCGATAAAGCTGATGCCTCCAAAGCCCTGCGGCCCTTCCCAGCCGTGCGTCATGCCGTCTTCAAAATCGACAACGGTGGAATCTGCAGATGCGCTCATGCACACGCCCACAAGCGCCAATGTCGCCAGACAAACCCTGCTGCTGCTCATCGGATCTCTCCTTCATTGCTGAACGATTACCCTTCGGAGTCGAACCCTGTCGCCAGATCGGGGATTCGGACGACCCGATCTGGCATGCTCGGACGGGCACAGGATCGCAGGGCAAGGTCCGATTGTCAAGAAGTTTCCAGGAAACTTCCTGTAATCTTCCATGATTCTATGTCTCGCCCCGTGCGACACGGTACGATCTTCCCAGCCATGCAAGACGCTGCGAATCCATGTTCTCGTCCCGGAGCCGACATCGAAGTCCGCATTTTGCGCACCGGCTCAGCGCTCAAGGACTCGATCGGCCGCGTCCTTCAAGCCGTCCCCGGAAGCCCTCAGGGACCACAAGCGCTCTCACGGCAGATCAAGATTGATAAGGTCTTGGCAAGCCGAGTCTTACGTGCCGTCCGAAGTTCTGACGAGATGTCAGCTCTGCATCGATTCCCCGGGCCCGAGCCTTTGCGACGCGTCCTGCGCGAAGCTTCCAAACTCGGTATCGACGATGCTCTCATCGCGGATGCCCAGGCTGCCGTCGACGAGTTCGCCAAACTCATCCAGGATGAGCTGGGAGACCGCGGCGCCCTCGATGCGATCGTCTCCACCTGGATTCCCGAAGCGCGGCGCGATTTTGAAGTCAAATGGAAGCAATCGGCCTACAAGGCGATGAGCCAGCTCAAGGGCGTGCGGGCCGAGGCGATCATGGCAACTGCGATTGTCAAACCCTCCGACGACACCCATCGGCTGGACCTGGTCTGGGTGTCCGGGCTGATTGGCCTGCAGCGTCTTCGCCCCGGCGCAAGTGTCAAACTCGCCACGCGTCGCATGGGTCCAAGACTGGAAGGTCGTCATCCCGCCACCCTCGACGGGCGCGCGATCGAAGGACTGCACGACGCGGTCCTGGAGGAGTTCAGCACCAAGCCTCTGCCCGAGGTCCAAGTCCATCAGCTGGGCGACGTGGTGCACTACACGCTCCAATCAAGTGGATTCGGACCGGCCGACGCGCGAGACATCGTGCTTGCCGAAGTCAACTACGGCGAGATGCCCAGGCAATACGATGCCGGCGACGGGCGCAAGGGATTCGTATTCGCCGAAGCATCGCTGCCCGCAAAGCAGATCCAGTTTGATGCAATCGTGCACCAGGAAGTATTCAAGGGATCCGATGCCCAGCTCAGGATCTACGACACTGCCCTTGACGGAGTCGCGGATGTCAACGATCGCAGCCGCGACCTCGATCAACTCGATCTGCTCGAATCCGTCGACGCGCTCGGCACCAGCGTGGAAAGAATCGGCTCGACATGTGTGCCTCGCTACGGGTCCATGATCCGGCATGTCATCGACCGGCTCGGTTGGAATCGACACGCCTTTAGGATCTACCGGTGCAAGATCGACTACCCGATCTACGGCAGCCAGCTCGCCCTGTGCTTCAACCTGCCCCCCACACCGGGCACCGCCCAGCCTCAATAAGGCTCACACGCAAAACGGTGTCGGTGACAGTGCTTCATCAACGCGCTGTTTCCACTCCTCATAGCCCTGGCGGCCCATCAGCCCGAATGTCGCCTTCTTGCCCGTTTCGACCGCCGGCTGGTCGTATGCGTTGATGCCAAGCATCAGTCCCGCATACGCCGTGGTGATCTCAAAGAGCGCGATGAACTCTCCCACGTGCGCAGCATCGACTCTGGGCATGTGAATCGTGAAGTTCGGTCGCTGACTCTCGACCAGCGCGTACTCCGTCGCTCTCTTTTCCGCATTGAGCAGCGCAGTCATCGAACGCCCCTCAAGATACGACAGCGCTTCGACGCCAAGCCCTTCGGGGATGGTGACATCTGTTCCGAAGTCGTCAACTTCGATCAGCCCGATGACCTTGTCGTTCGGGCCCTCCCGATACAGCTGAATCTGTGAATGCTGGTCAGTTGCTCCGAGCGCCTTGATCGGCGTAAAACCGGCAAACACCTGCTCGCCGGTGCTGTCGTACTGCTTGCCCAACGACTCGGCCCAGAGCTGCCGGAACCAGTCGGCAAGAAGATACAGGCTGTTGGCATAGGGCATGAGCACATGGCACGTCTTGCCCTTGCGTGCACCGAGTTCGCACAACAGGCTTGCCAGCATGGCGGCCGGATTCCTGGCAAGCTCGCCCTCCGAACAGCGTCGATCCATCGCGGCTGCACCGTCAAGCAACGCGTCAATATCAATCCCACACATCGCTGCGCTGAACAGCCCCACCGGGCTGAGCACGCTGAATCGCCCGCCGACGCCCTCGGGCACGGGAAGCGTGGCGTAGCCCTCGGCGTCACAGATCTTCCGCATCGTGCCTTTTTCCGGGTCCGTGATCGCCACGACGTGCTCAGGCGCCCGGCGACCGAGCGTCCGATTGATCGCATCACGCACCCACATGAACTGCGCTGCCGTCTCGGCCGTCTCTCCCGACTTGCTGATCACGTTGTAGAGCGTTGATTCTGGAGGGCAGATCTCCATGACCGCCGCGAAGTTGGCTGGATCGACGTTGTCAATCACAAACAGCCGGGGTCCGTCCCTCCGGTCAGCAGGCAGCAGGTTCCACGTTGGCGGATTGAGCGCCGCCTGCAGAGCGATGTTGCCGAGCGCCGAACCACCGATCCCCAGCACAACCAGATTCTCAAATCGACCTCGACGCTCCTGCACCAGCGCCCGCACCGCCTCAACGTGCTGCGAACGCATCTGGCCGAACGGAAGCTCGCGCCAGCGTTCCCACCCCGTGCCTCGCGTCTGTTCAAGCCTTTGGGTCAGCGTGTGTGCCGCCTCGGCCAGCTCGGAACCGGGTTCGAGACGATCCGGATCAAGCCCGTGGTTGCCGACCCGGACGGAAAGACAGTTGGCGTAGTCAAGCGTGAGCATGCAGAGAGGATAGCGAGGATGTGAGGCCTTCAGACCTCGACGACCGGGTTTCGCAGCAGACCCACGCCTTCAATGTCCACTTCCATCACATCGCCGTGCCTGATCCACACCGGGGGCGTCCGGGCCATGCCCACACCGGAAGGCGTCCCGGTGAGGATCACCGTGCCGGGCACGAGCGTCGTGCCCTGGCTCAGTTCACTGATCAGCCGGGCGACGGGGAACATCATGTGGCTGGCAGGCTCGTCCTGCATGACCTGGCCATTGAGTCGAAGGATGACCCGAAGCGATTGCGGATCAGGCACTTGCGATGCCGGCACAACCGTCGGACCCAGCGGGCAGAACGTGTCAAAGCTCTTCCCGCGACAATACTGCCCGTCCGAGCCGTGCTTTTGCCACCACCGGGCAGAGATGTCGTTGGCGCAGCAGTATCCCAGCACGTATGACAGTGCGTCGGCCTGCGAAACATCGCGAGCCGGCCGGCCGATGATCACTGCCAGCTCGCCTTCATAGTCCACCTGGCCCCTTCCGGTTGCCGGATCGCGGCAGATCGCGGGAATCTCAACCGGGGCTTCGTGGACCGTTGCCGAAGCTGGGTTCTTCGTGAAGACCACCGGGTGCTGAGAAACATCGGCGCCCTGCTCGCTGGCGTGAGCCGCGTAGTTCCGCCCGATACCGATGATGTGACGCACGGGAAGCAGTTCTTCGTCGGTGTCGATCACAACGCCGTACTCGGCCTTGATGATGTCCATGCTGACTCCTTGCTCATCCTCTCGTTCTGAAAGAGGCAACAAAACGCTGCGCCTGGTCACACGACCTCGATACGGCCCGGCCGGCTGCACAACCCCGCCTCGTAGCCCCGCCCCAGCAGGTGCTCAATCGCACGCACGCCACGATCACCCATATCCAGCGTCAACGCGCTGACATACATCGCCAGGTAGCGATCGACAAGCTGAGGGTCGTCCCACTCGGTTCGGCCGCCCTTGTGCCTTTGCAGGTGTTCACGAGACTTGGCCGGGTGATCGACCGCAAAGCGAACCGACCGCGACAAGACCTCACCCAGCTCGGCCACCGTGCCCGGCCCGAACCGCTCGTCAAGGTCTCGCCGCACGACGTTGAGCCCCAACGGCAGCGGCAAATCGGTCTGCGTTGCCCACCATTGCCCGAGATTGACAACTTCCTCCAGGCCGAGCGCGACAAACGTCAGCTGAGCCTCATGGATGAGCAGCCCCGCGTCCACTTCGCCGCGAGCCACAGCACCGGGAATCTCGCTGAACAGCATCTCGACCGGCTCAAACGCGGACTCGCCACCCGTCGCACCGAGAAGGAGCGAGAGTGCAAGAAATGCACTCGTGTTTACGCCCGGGACTGCGATGCGGGTGCCGCGGAGTCTCTCGACACTCGGCCCGGCTCGACACGCATCCTCGCCCACTGCGTGAGGACGCGCGACGACGCGCGGGCCATAGCCCTCGCCAAACGACCCGCCGCACCGCGTGATCACGTAGCGATCCTTCACCGCGGGATACGCAGCACAACTGATGGCCGTGACATCGTATCCGTGCGCTCTCGGCAGCCCGTCCGACTGCTCTGCCATCACCTGCCTGTTCAGTTCCTCCACATCACGCGCCACGAGATCGAACCGAAACGGTCCGATGTCGATTTCCGGCGTTGTGCCATCGAGCCCGACCAGAGGCCACCACATGACCAGATCGTCAGAGTCGGGCGAATGAGCAAGGCGTATGGGAATCTCATCCATCGAGCGATGGTACCCCCGTTTACAAGCAGCGGGCTGGAAGAAGCTGGTCATTCAAGCCCCGATCCGGGCCCATCACATCAGCCCCAGACCTGCACGACTCGTGTGCTACCAATGTCTTTCTGATCGCACTGGCGCGATCACGACGCGACAAGGGCCCGGCATGTGCGCCGGGCCCCATTGATGTGATTGAATCTTGACCGATCGTTCAACTGCGACGGCGACGCGATCCTGCAACGCCGGCAAGCCCGAGCACTGCCATCGCCGACGGCGCCGGCACGCCCTGGACTCGGAAGATCAGGAACTCATCGTGATTGGCGCCGGGCTGGAAGGGGTTGCCGGTGCCGGTGTTGTTCCAGATCCACTCGGCCGTCGGGTCGATGCCGCTGCGGTGCCCCCAGATCGTCACATTCCCCGTCACCCGGTTGTCGTAGTTGGCCCACTCCGCCGGCGTGACCCATGCCCACGAGTTCGACGCTGCCCATGCCAGCGCCTGGTCCACCTCGCTCTGCGTCGGCATCTGGTTATAGCCCCACGTCGAAGGCCAGCTCGAGTTGATCTGCTGCAGATACGCCCCCGCCGGCAGCACTTCCCAATGAGACGAACCCGTGTTGAACGTATACCCCTGCGTCAGATTGCGAAACTCACCGAGGAATCCCTGCGCACTGCCCCAGTCCGACGCAGTCGCGACATAGAAATAATCGCTCGCAGACATGCCCGTGACGGTAAAGCTTTCGGTGGTGGTCCAGTCGCTGTCAACCTGCACCGCCGAGCCGACGGTTGACGACGCCGTGCCGACGTACGCCGCGTACTGGTTGTCGACGGTCATGTTGATCTGCCAGGTATCCTGCGCCAGTGCCTCAACAGCCAGCGACGCGACAAGAACGGACGAGAGAGCGACAGTACGGTTCATTTCGATTCTCCTGAGGATTCAGCCGGTTTCCATGGCCGGCAATCAGTCCAGCGATTCGGCACGTGCCCATGCATCGTGCCCGGCCGTTGTTGCCGACGGCCTCCACCATCTCTCTGCGCACGCAGACCCGTTCTCTCAGTTTCGTTCGTGAAAAATGAAAAAGGGCCCCGCCGCATGCGGAGCCCTTGATCCCGAATCGCCTTCGCTTGATCTACTTCCGCCTTGTGTAAGTGATCTCCATGCACTTGGTCTCGGGCTGACCCTCAGCCTGGAAATACATCTCCATTGAGTGCTTGTCCGGTGAGTGCACCTTGATCACCGAACGCTTGGCCATTTCCTCTTTCGACTGTGGACACAACATACGGCTTGTCATGGTGAACGTCTTGCTTGTCGCGTCGTAGTCCCCGGTATCCGTCTGCATGAACGTCGAGCACGTGTCGATCCACAGGCCTTCATACTTGCCCGTCGTCTTATTGAACCCGAAGAGTCCCTGACCCTTGAAGTCGTAGCCGGTGCCTTCGTACTTCTGCTCGACCCAGCGATTGCCGAGCACCCACGCGTTGACCATCACGCCGTGGGAAACGTGAGGCTCACCAGGCCCCATCCACATCTTCACCTCCGCATCCCACTCACCCACGAACACATCGAGGTTCTTGTGCTCGGGCGCCGGCGCTGCCATCTCGGCAAACGCCGCCATCGGATCTTCCACAGCCTGATCGTGTCCGCACCCGCAATCTTCACTTCCGCAACCCATCGTTCAGCCTCCCTTTCTCGTGTATTCAATCTGTCCGACTTTCATCATCTCTTCCACGCCCGGCATGCTCTGCCAGAACTCGAGCACATGCTTGTCGTTGCTCTCGATCTTGTACACGTGCTTCATCGCCATCTCGCCCATGGGCGAAGTTGCCTTTCCGGAAAGGGCGATTTCCCCCGCGTTTTCGCCCGGTCGGCCGTAGGAGACGATCATGGAAGTCGAAAGCGAGTCGGCCCACATCATCGTGTATTCGCCGCGCACCTTGTCAAAACCGAGCAGCCCCATGCCCTTGAACGGGTACTCTTCACCAAACATCGACACTGTACCCTCGTAGTGCATCTGCACGTACTTGCCTCCCAGGACCCATTCATTCGTGCAGCTCCCCTCGGTCACGGTTGGCGCCTGGCCCGGCCCTTCGACAAACGACATCCTGGCGTGCCACTTGCCGATCAGAGGCTTGAAGTTGGCATGCTCAGGCGCGGGCTTGGCCTGCTCTTCCATCATGTGCTTGATCTGCTCCGGGCTTGGTTGGAAGCCCTCGGGCTGCCACGTCACCGCGGCCGCAACTACTTCACCCGACGACCCGGTTGCCGCACCGCCACCCCACCACATCAAACCCGCAGCAACAGCACCACCCGCACACAACGTCCCGACCACCAACTGCTTGAACAACATCTCCAGATCCTTTCACCTTCAAGACCCGACCGGAAAAACCGCCCGACAACCGGGCGATCTCGACGGTTTGTAGTTTATTCGTATGGCGTATATTCCCCATAAAGCAAGTGACTCATTCCCGCAATCTCGAGCGAGTCTCATATCCCCGCCAGGTCCGCGTCTGGACTGCCACGCGCCCGGGTTCGATCTGGCCCGGAAGCAGACGCCTCGGCCACGATGACCGCATCCCGCAGCCATCCTCGCGCAGCACGCCGATACGCAGCAAGCCGCCGGGCTCGATCAGATCCGCCGGAATCGGGAGCCTTGCCACCCAACGGTCCGAAAGCCGAATCACCTCGACTCCGAAACCAGGCGCAGGCTGCCCGGTCTGGGCGTTGACGACCCTTCCATCGGAATGAATGCGGATCACCCGCTCCGGCGAGCCGAATGGTCCGAACCATGCTTCAACAAAATCATCGACCGGAAGCCCGGGACCTGCCATGCCGGCTGCCGGGGAGCGCGATTCGTCAGGAATACGTGCTTCGATGTAAAGCACCCAGGTCTCCACGGTCCTTCCCGGGCTTGGGCCGGTGGATTGTGCAGCCTCGACGCCCGCGTCCGTTCCGGTGCCATAGAAAAGCATCGCCGCTGTGGCCTGATCGCGTGCCACTCCCGCCTCGGCTCGATCATCCATCGCAAGCCAGGACGCCAGCGTCCACTCTGCGCGGAACGGGCCGAGCGCAAAGCCCGGCGGGGCAACAGTAATCACCACTCCGATTGACGCGAGAGATCGCTCCCACCGCCCGACGCGCACCTCGACTCCGGGCCCTGCCTGCGCACCGGATGCAATGAACCCGGGCACAATCCGCCCCCGCATTGTTGCAAGAACCATGGGATCAATCGGAGTCAAGTCTGACGGACCAGCCGCGTCATGCGCACGCGCCCATCCCGCAACTGGTGTGCGCTCAAAGTTGACGACGCCGATCGTCGGCCGAGGCTCACCCGACACCGCATCAATGATGCCTGCATCATCAATGATCCAGGCCACGGCCGGTTCAAGGCTCTCAAGCCATGCACGCACGTGACGGACGCGCTGTTCGTCGCTGCTGCGAGGGCGCAGCAGTGCTTCAAGAAGATCGTCAAGTTGCGCCTGATTCACACGCCACAGCGGCAGCACGCCTCGGGGCGTGTCCAAAGCACCAACCAGAGCACGCCGCACATGGACAGACAAGTCCGGGTCGAGTTTCCACAAACGCGCCAGCGCCACTTGCCAGCGAGCACGTTCAAGAGATGCCAGATCATCGAGCAGAGGCTCAAACTGACGCTTGGACTGCTCTACCTCAGCCCGCAGCACCGAAAGATCGGTGACAGGTCCGCTCGGCTCCGGGGGATCAAACTCCTCCCCCGGCACAAGCCCGTGAACGGCAAGCTCATACCGCCACCCCTGCAACGGGTGACCCTCAAACGGACCGACCAGCCTGAGGTGCAAGGGGTCGTTGATCTGCTCGGCCGTCAGCGGCGAACTCCAGGCCGGCGCCACTCCGCCCTCCGAAGACGCCAGCCGACGCGGATCGGGCAACCAGTTGGGGTCGTAATGAGCCTTCTCGATCCAGAATCCCTGCCCGCTGCCCGTCATCGGCACGCGGAGCACCAAGACCCAGGACCCGATCCCCGTGCCCGCTGCCGGATCGCTCGCAGGCAGAGCCCGAAGCTCAAGCGGCTGGGCAAGCCACGTCGGTTGTCCGCATGGCCTGCTCAGCGCAGACACGGAGACCCACTGCACCTGGCCGACAAGAGTCCGCCCGTCATCGAGCCGCACTTCGACCGATGAAGGGGGCCTGCCTCGCTCGCTGCGGATCGGAAAAACCACTGGACGCCCGAATACAGCATCGATGCGATCCACGATCGGCTCAACCGGCGGAGCAGCCAACGACCCGCCACCGAGAACACCCGACCAGAGTGTAAACAATACCAGCCAGGCTCTTTGGCGCGACGTGGGCATTCCATGATCCATGCGGGAAAGAGAGCCGAGCGGTTGCAGCCGCATCCTGCCTCCAGAGCGAGTGTACGGCCGACGCACGCCCATAGCCGCTTCTGCAACCAAGCAATTCCACTACCAAACATGACCCTACCATAAAAAAAGTCAAGATGAATGCGGAATTTTATCCTTGACACAATCGGGGGCGTCTGGTGTAATGACCCTTGGCATTCATCCGGTGAAGATCCACCCGGCGTTGGGTTTCGAACGAATCCGGAAAGATCAGCCACAGCGAGGAGAGCAGGGACTCCCGCAGGGCGCGAAGAGATGAGGAGAACAAACATGAAAGCTGCAGTGGTTTCAGGACTGGCTCTGGCGCTGGCCTCAGGGTTGGCTCTTGCCGATCCCATCAACTACATCGACACGCTCAGTGATGGCGAGGTCGGTACAGGTTTTGTCGTCCTTCCCCCAGACGGCAACGGCAACGACAACCCGGAAACGTGGGAATGGTGGAACTTCTACGCCCAGGCTGGCGATTTCATTACCGTCGATGTGGACCGCACCGAACCCAATCCGGACATGGTCTCGGCGACCTTCTTCGCCGGCAACAGTCTGCCGACCGATTCGAGCCCGATGACCACCATTACCGGCGGCATCGGCCCGAGCGGGACGACCTTTGTCGCGTCGGGTGACGACGATGAAGATGACTCCTTCGGCGGCCCGTGGGGCGATCCGCTCTACAGCTTCACCGCCGCCAGCACCGGCTGGTATGCAGTCGTCGTCGGCAACTTCCTCGGCGCCGGCTCCGGCGGCTATCAGATCGTGGTGTCCGGGCAGACGCCCGCTCCGGGAAGCGCGATCGCCCTGCTCGGCGTCGGTGGATTGGCAATGACTCGCCGCCGTCGTTGATCCAGCGACCACTCGGACCATCCAAAGGGCTGCTTCACACGAAGCGGCCCTTTTC
>RFGK01000009.1 GCA_003697045.1 Planctomycetota bacterium | reverse complement strand
GGAGACCAGCGATGTTGCTGACGATATCGAGTCTACAGCCCGGCGCCTCGCTGGTGACGCCGATCCATGCCGTCGTGCTGGGATTGGTGGAGGGAATCACCGAGTATCTGCCGATCAGCTCAACGGGGCACCTGATTCTTGCTTCGGCGCTGATGGGGCTCGATGCTCCGCCTCAGACCAAGGCCGCAGTCGATGCGTTCAACATCGTCATCCAGGGCGGGGCCATCCTGGCCGTGCTCGGGCTCTATCACCGGCGCGTGATGCAGATGATCCTCGGCCTGCTCGGGCGCGACGCCGACGGACTGAGACTCCTGATCAACCTGTGCGTCGCCTTCCTACCCGCTGCGGTCCTGGGTGTGCTGCTGGATGACTGGATTGACGCACGGCTTTTTTACGCCGGTCCGGTGCTGGCGGCGCTGTTCCTCGGCGGGGTATTCATGATCGGCATCGACCGATGGAAGATTCACCCGCATCGCTCTGACTCCGAGATTGTGACGGGACGCGACATCACCGAACTGACCTGGAAGAATGCGCTGTTCATCGGCCTGTTGCAGTGTGTCGCGATGTGGCCCGGCACCAGCCGGAGCATGATGACCATCGCCGGCGGCGTGCTCGCCGGACTCAAGCCCAAACAGGCGGCCGAGTTCAGCTTCCTGCTCGGATTGCCAACGCTTGGCGGCGCATGTGTCTACAAGCTTGCCAAGAACATCACCAGCGACGGGGCCAACATGTTCGAGGTCATCGGTCCGCTGTCGATCATCGTGGGCATCGCCGTGGCGACAGTCTCGGCTGCGGTCGCAGTGAAATGGCTTGTCCGATTCCTCACACGGCATGGGCTGACGGTCTTTGGCATCTATCGCATCGTGCTGTGCGCCGTGCTGGGCGTTCTGTGGCAGACCGGCACGGTCAACATCACCCCCGATGTCGAAGCACCCCAGGCGGAGCTGCTGCCATGACGACGTCGTTTCCGAAGGACCGGATACACATCGTCTTGTGCGAGGGGATCCACCAACGGGCTGTCGATGTCCTCGCGGGCGAGGGTTTCCGGGTCGAGCTGCTCACGCACGCTCCCAGCGCGGCCGAACTGGAGCAGCTGATCGGCCGCGTCCATGTGCTGGGCATTCGCTCGAAAACGCATCTGAGTCAGGAGCATTTCGCCGCTGCAAAGCGCCTGCTCGCCGTCGGGTGTTTTTGCATTGGGACCAACCAGGTGGCGCTGGATGCAGCCGCGATGTGCGGCGTGCCGGTCTTCAACGCGCCATTCTCCAACACACGCTCGGTGGCAGAACTCACGATTGCGGAGATCATCGCGCTGCACCGCTGCCTCTTTGCGCGCAGTTGTGCACTGCACGCAGGACGTTGGCACAAATCGGCATCCGGCGCACACGAGGTGCGCGGCCGCACGCTCGGGATCATCGGCTACGGGCACATCGGTTCGCAGGTTTCCATCCTGGCAGAGGCATTGGGCATGCGGGTGTGCTACTTCGACATCGAACCCAAGCTGGCGCTGGGCAATGCACGCCGGCTCGGCTCACTCGATGAGTTGCTCGGCGCAGCCGACGTCGTGACGCTGCACGTGCCCGAAACCGAGCAGACGAGGGGCATGATCGGCCAAGCTGAGCTTGCCCGGATGAAACCGGGGTCGTTTCTGATCAACAACGCGCGTGGCTCGATCGTCGATGTCAAGGCGCTGGCTTCAGCGGTGCGCACAGGACACCTGGCCGGCGCTGCGATCGACGTGTTTCCCAGTGAGCCGGCGTCGAAGGACGAGCCGTTCGAAAGCGAGCTGTGCGGAATCGAGAACGTCATCCTCAGTCCGCACATCGGTGGATCGACCGTCGAGGCACAGGCAAACATCGCCGAAGATGTCGCGGGCAAGTTGATTCGCTTCATCAATCATGGGTCCACGACCGGCTCGGTCAATGTGCCGTCGGTGGAACTTCCCGAACAGGCGCCCGCGGGCGACCTGGATGCGTCGCAGCGTCCGCACCGCATCCTGCACTTCCACCACAACGAGCCGGGCGTGCTGAGCAAGCTGCATCACGCGATTGCCGATCTCGGCGTCAATGTCACCGGAGAATACCTGCGGACCAACGCGCAGATCGGGTATGTGGTGCTCGATGTATCGCCCACCGACGCCGACCAGTTGCTCACGCGCATCCGGGCGATGCCGGAGACGATCCGCACGCGCGTGCTGTGGTAGCCGACTGCCAGGCGGGCACCGGGCAGACCGACCCGGTACGCCATGAACGGGCGTCAATCCCGTGACTGCGGCATCGCCCGACCGGTTCTGCGGGTGCGCCACGCAGCAGCGTGATTCGGTATCATCGCAGAAGCGCGACGATGATGGACACACAGGCTCCTCCATTTGAGTTGACCCGACGTGCGGCGCTCGTCGCGGCGCTGGCTGCGGGCACGGGCTACGTGTTCTGGCCCGATCACACACGTCCACGTGCTCCGCGCGGCCGGCTTGAGCTGACATACTGGGAAAAATGGACCGGCTCGGAACGACTTGCGCTCCAGAAGCTGGTGGACCGGTTCAATCAATCGCAGGACAGGCTCTGGGTCCGCCTGCTCAGCATCTCCGACATCACCAGCAAGGCGATGGTCGCCATCGGCGGCGGCGACCCGCCCGACCTGATCGGTCTGTTCTCCTACTCCGTCCCTGTGTACGCCGAGGCGCGCGCCATCCTGCCCCTCGACAGCTTTGCCCACCTCGGGCCGATCGATCTCGACCGCTACGCTCCCGGCATCGCAGATCTGCTCACGCACGAAGGCAGGCAGTGGGCGGGCGTCAATACCTGCTACACGCTGGGGCTCTACTTCAACCGCGCAATCTTTCGCAACGCCGGGCTCGACCCTGACCGCCCGCCCCGCACGACCGACGAGCTGCTCGAGCTTGCCGATCAGCTCACGATCCGCGACGCGTCCGGGCGCATCACGCAGCTGGGTTTTTCGCCCAATCTGCCGACGTGGTGGCCTTTCATCTGGCCGATGCTCTTTGATGCGCCCATATACGACCCGGCGCACAATCGCTGCACGTTTGACTCGCCCGGGTGCATTGCTGCGTATGAATGGGTGCAGGCGTGTGCCGATCGGCTCGGACCGGCTGCGACGCGCGCCTTTGCGCAGGAGTTTGTCCGTTCGATGCACGGTCCTGGGGACCCATTCATATCCGGGCGGGCTGCGATGATCGTGCAGGGACCGTGGATGGCCAACTTCATCGGGCAGTTCAACCCGGCGCTGGATTTTTCAGCCGCACCCGTGCCGGTGGCGCCGAGCCTGCCCGAGCCGCACCTGCCGCGTGGCATGCTCGAGGCCGACGTAATCATGATTCCCCGGGGGTGTCCTCATCCAGAGGCTGCGTATGAGTTCCTGCGGTTCATGCAGCAGCAGCACGTGCAGGAGGCGCTCTGCTCCATGCACTGCAAGCCTTCGCCGTTTCGCGAAGTTTCAGCACGTTTCAAGGCTGGGCATCCCAACCGGTCCATCGACGTGTTCGATGCCATTGCCAAGAGCCCGCGCGTGAGCATCCTCCCGCAGACCAGCGTGTGGGAACGATTCGCCGACGAGTCGACCAGCGCCTTCGATGCCATCTGGGATGGTGCCGATGTTGCAGCGACGTTGACGGAGCTGGCAAACCGGCTGCAGCGTGAGCTGGACCGGGCATTGGAGATGCGCCGCCGGCGGAATGCGCACAGGAGGGACTCCTAGGTGCTGCCTCGAAGCGCTCAACGCCGGGATCAACTCGCCGGGCTTGTGTGGATTTCGCCGTGGCTGATCGGGTTTGTGGCGTTTCTTGCCGTCCCTGCTGCCATGAGCGTGTACTACAGCCTGACCGACTATGCGCTGCTCGAGCCCCCCGTGTGGATCGGGCTCGACAACTACCGCGCCATCGCCCACGATCCACTCTTTTTCCTCTCGCTCAGGAACACGCTGATCTACGCGTTCGGTACGGTGTTTTTCGGCACCATCGTTTCGCTCTCCCTTGCCGTGTTGCTCGATCAGCCGCTGCCCGGGCGGAACCTTGTCCGGGCGATCGTCTTTTTGCCCACGCTGGTTCCCATTGTCGCCGTGTCGCTCGGGTGGATGTGGATTTACAACCCCAACACCGGGCTGATCAACGTCACGCTGCGCGCGCTCGGGGTGAGCAATCCACCCAACTGGCTCGGGCTGCCGGCGCTTGCGATGCCGAGCTTGATCTTCATGAGCCTGTGGATGGTTGGTTCAGCAGTCGTCATCTATGGAGCGGCGCTGCGTGATGTGCCCGCGCAGCTTCGTGAGGCGGCCGCCATCGACGGCGCCGGACCAATATCTCGCTTCATGCATGTCACGCTTCCGATGATCTCCCCCGCCGTCATGTTCAACACCATCATGAGCACGATCTGGTCGCTCCAGGTCTTTGCGCTTCCCTACATCATGACGCGGGGCGGGCCGAGCGATGCCACCCTCGTCTACTCCATGTACGTCTTCCGGTCCGCATTCGAGTATGGCAAAATGGGCTACGCCAGTGCCCTGGCCTGGTTGCAACTGCTCTTCACCCTCGCGCTGACAATCGGTCTGCTCGCGCTGGCGCGTCGATTCGTTTACTACAGGGCTGCATGAACGACACCGCTCCAAAACCTTCCGGCCGACCGGGCGCACGATTCGGGCTCTCGCGTGCTGCCCTGACGATCCTCCTCTGGATCGTTGCATTTCTGTTCCTCCTGCCGCTCGCGTGGATGTTTGCAACGTCGCTTATGCCCGAATCGCATGCAACATCGGCCTCGATCAGTCCCCTGCCGAACCTGACTACCGAATCAGGAGAGCCCATCCCGATTGGCTCGCCCGCGTACTTTGCTGCACTGGCACACCAGGCGCACGAGAACTACACCGGCGTGTTCGATTCACCGATGGCCGACTTTCGCCGGTATATGCGAAACTCGGTCATCGTCGCAGCACTCAGCGTTGTCGGCATGACGCTTTCGTCCGCGGTCGCTGCCTATGGCTTGAGCCGCATCCCCTGGCGCGGGCGCGACGCCGTGTTCGTCCTCGTCCTTGCGACCATGATGATCCCCTTTACCGTAATCATGGCTCCGCAATACCTGCTGTTCAAACACCTCGGATGGATCGGTACATTCCGCCCGCTGTGGGTGCCCGCGTGGTTCGGCGGGGCGTTCAGCATCTTCCTGTTGCGCCAGTTCTTCCTGGGCATTCCACGCGAGCTCGACGAGGCTGCGCGCATCGACGGCTGCAGCCACCTCGGCATCTTCTGCCGCGTCATTGTCCCTCTTGCCAAGCCCGCGCTGACCGTCGTGGCCCTCCTGCACGTGATCTGGAGTTGGAACGAGTTTGTGCAGCCTCTGATTTTCCTCAACCATCAGGACATGTACACCGCCGCGCTCGGGCTTCAGATGTTCCAAAGCCAGCACGGCAGCACTCCGTGGACGATTGTCATGGCTGCCTGTGTCATCGTTACTGCCCCCATTCTTGTGCTCTTTTTCCTGGCGCAGAAAATGCTCGTCGACGGCATCGCCACACAGGGACTCAAGGAATAACCGGCCTCCCGGTTCATGC